>JBBSGA010000269.1:0-8771 GCA_038254585.1 Chloroflexales bacterium
AGCGCGTCAAGATCGAGGTCGACCGCCGGATATAGGCGCAGCTCGTGATCGAACCAGTAGGTGGCGTTGGCAAGAATGTACCCGCCGTTCTTGGGGTTCCTCGCACGGGCCATGGCCTGCCTGTCTGACTCTGCGAACGCTTGCTCGCGGAACTTCTTCACTGCCGTCTCTATCCCCGCTTGGCGGTAGAGGTCGTAAATCCCGAAGAAGAAGTCCACCCACTTCTGTCCATCGGGCAATTGCCGCACGGCCGGCGGCTCGAACGGAACGAGCGTGCGAATCACGGAGGGATGCCGAGTGAGGACTTCCAGGACAACGACTCCTCCGGAGCTGCTGCCGAAGATGGTCGCGGGCTCGTCGCTCACGTGCTCGGTCAAGCGACGGACGTCATCGGCGTCCGTCTCGAGCCGATGATCGTAGTCCTGCGGCCCATCGAGTTGGCTCCGGGAAAAGCCGCGTCGATCGTAGGTGACGACGGTATAGTGCGCCGCCAGATGCTCTGTCGCCCTTTTGAAGATGTCGGCTTCGCCATTGGACCCGGGGACCATGAGCATGAGCGGGCCGCTACCGTGGGTCTCATAGTAGAGCCGAGCGCCGGGAACTTCGAGGATACTCATTTGCCTCCCTTCCTAATTTTGTGAGCGTTTATGGGGATTGCAGCCGAGTTTCATTGTCGAGGTGCTTCTACAGCACGGCTGGTCGAACAGGGCGGGTCAGCTGTTCGTCGGTCATTCTGACTCCTCACCGGCGCAAGCGAGGCCGCTCGTGCTGCTTGCGCCACCCAGACGAGGTCATACCCCGCCGCCTGTACACCCGCAGAATGGTGGCCACGAGCAACAGGAGCGCGGCGTGGAGGACCGGGGCGAGGGCGATGTGGAGGACCGGGAGGAGGGCGATCATCCCGGACACCTTCACCCAGAGTGGTGTGCCGGAGACGAGCCCGCCGATCAAGCCGGGCTGGAAAAGCACCACACCCATGAACCCAAATACCCCAAGGGTGACGAGCACGAGCAATAAGAACACGCGGCGTCGCCAGCCGAACTCTGAGAGCGAAGCGCGAAGCCTGTGCATCAGTTCGACCCTCCTAGCCGCTTAGACCCGGCTGCGTCCCCAAGACCGGTTTCTGACGTTGCCGGGAGGCGTGTGAAGCCGCCGAGGTGCTCCGGCTTTACGCTCACAGGGATCCCCGATCCCGCGTGTTGTCTTGCCCTCTCCATGACGACGTCGCTTGGCTTCCCGCAGACCTGGATGCTCGTCGTGGTGGCGCCCAGGAACCGCGCGAATACACGCTCGGTGTGCGCGTGGGCTACCCGGTGGAGCACCTGCGAGTGGTGCTCCAGGGAGGCCGCGTCCGGGTGGACCTGGACGAAAGTCACCTCGGTACCGTCCTCATTAGCGTAGGCGTTGATGGCGAGCAGACGGGGTTCGTTCGCCTCGATGATCTTGAAGAACTCTTGGAGGAACTGCCTGAAGTCCTCGAACTCGCCCTTCTTGATCGCGACGGTGTTGATGAAGATGAACGGTGCAGCCATAATGATTCCCTTCTGTTCAGTCGGATTCGCCCTTGATCCCCGTGGTTCATTCCTACGGCAACCGTTTTCGAATAGGTATCCTTGGCCGGTGCTGAGCGGCTCACGGACGACGACCAAAAGCCTAGCTTCCGGAGAGCCCCCTGCGTGGACGCCCTCACCTAGTATAGGGAGCAGCAGTCCGCAGGACATGACCCATAGAAGGCAGAGGAGAGAAGAAAAGGGCTATTTTTGCGAGGCGGTCCGCGAGACCGGAGGACGTAGCAGGAGGACGCTATGGCTTCTTCGGCATTGGTCCGCGGGCGCGGATGAAGGCGAAGTTCTTGTGGCGCGTGGGGATGACCTCAACGTCGCTGAAGCCGGCGTCCTTGAGCATCGGCATCAGCTTGTCGACCATGCTCTCGCCGTGCGAGTGGCCGAAGATCGAAAGCAGATGGCCGAGGGGACGGCCATGGCCGAGGGGGGAGTGGCTGTGCGTGGCGAAGTCCATCACCATGAAGCGGCCGCCCGGCTTGAGGACACGTCGTATCTCGTCGAAACCCGTGCGCTTGAGGTCATCGGGTAGGTGATGCAGCATGAGGGTGCTCGTCACGAGGTCGAAGGTCGCATCAGGGGACGGGAGCGCCTCGATCAGGGCGACACGGAAATCGATATCGCAGCCGACCTTCGCCGCCTTGTCCCTGGCGACTTCGATCATCTCTGGGGAGGCGTCGATGCCGTGCACCTCACCCGTTCCCACGCTCGACTTCAGGGCGAGGGCGAGCGTGCCTGTGCCGCAGCCGACGTCGAGCACCTTCTCACCGGGTGCCGGCGCGGCCAACTCTATGAGCTTCTCACGGCTCGCCTTGTCCCGCCCGAATGAGATGACTCTGCCGAAAAGGTCGTACCAGCGCGCCCCGTGGAGGACGCGGCCTGCCGTTTGCGGGGCATCGGCAGTCTTGTGGTGCATTTTCGAACCTCCTCTGCCTACGGAATCGAGAATTGAGAACGAACCTTGCTCAATTCTCAATTCCCAATTCGTTACTCAGCATAGCTAACAGCCGTCTCTAAGACATGACCCGTAGAAGGCCGAGCAAAGGAGAAAAGGGCTATTTTTGCGAGGCAGGAGTGAGCGGAGGATGCTACCCACACCGCGTGGGGCGGGGCAGCCAGCCACGGGCGACGCCATAAGCAGCTGCCTGGTGTCGGTTGCGAAGGTGGAGTTTGGCGAGGATGCTCTTCATGTGATTCTTGACCGTGTGCTCACTGATCACGAGACGCTCAGCGATCTCGGCGTTGGAGAGACGCGCCGCCACTAGCTCCAGCACTTCCATCTCTCGGGCAGTAAGCTCCTCCGCGGGCCCGAAGGGCTCAGTTTGGCCCCGAATCTCTTCCAAGATCCGGGCAGCCATGCGCCGCGAGAGCGCCGCCTCGCCCCGCGCCAGGCCCCGGAGCTGCTCCAGGAGCTCCCGGGACCGCACGTTCTTGACCAGGTAGCCTTGCGCCCCTGCCTTGATCGCCTCGAAGAGGGTCTGACTGTCGTCATGCACCGTCAGCATCACGACGGTGACGGCGGGCATTTCCATCTTCAGCTGCTGGGTCGTGGTAACGCCATCCTCTCCCGGGAGCTCGATATCCATCAGCACGATGTCCGGCGCAAGCGCACGCGCTTGGTCCAGGGCGCTCTCGGCGTCTTCGGCCTCGCCAACGACGCTGAAATCGTTCTGGTAGGAGAGGAGCGAGATGAGCCCCTCGCGAAAGAGCGCATGGTCGTCAACCAGGAGGAGTCGCAAGGGCTGCATGCCCGTTCTCCCTTCTCGTGTGTGGAATGGGGATGGTGGCAGTCACATGTGTGCCCGCACCGGGCTGGCTCTGCACCTGGAACGTGCCGCCGAGGGCCTTGACCCGCTCCCGCATACTCGTCAGGCCCAATGGCCGCGCCTTGCCGTTCCTCTGAGGGCCAGGGATAAAACCCTGCCCATCGTCGGCAATGACAACCCTGAGCTGATCCGATCCATTGGATGTGAGGGTGACAGTGGCCGCCTGTGCCGCGGCGTGCTTGCGCACGTTGGTCAGGGCTTCCTGGATGAGCCGGAAGAGTTGGAGCGCTACGAGCGGTGAGAGCTGGTCGGCCGCGTCATCCGTTCGGAGGCTCGTGGGAATCTGGTGCCGCTCTTCAAACTGGTCCACGTAATCCTGTAGTGCGCAGATCAACCCTCGTTCCGTCACATTGGTGCGGAGCCCGGCAATGGACGCCCCGATATCCTCGTAGATTTCGTCGGCAACCCCGTGTAAGCGCTCGAGCTCTGCTTCCGCCTCCTGTGGTCGGTCGGCCTCCACCAGTTCCTTGATAGTGTCCAGGCGCAAGAGCAGATGCGCGACGAGCTGCGCTACACCATCGTGGAGTTCCCTGCTCAGCCGCTCCCGTTCCTCCATCACGGCGTTCATGGTCAGGATATCCTGCTCGCGGGCCACTGCCTCCGCCTGGAGTCTCCGTAGGACCCTGAACAGCGTCTCTACAAAAATGTAGCCCAGCACCAGGGCTATGAATGTCGCGAGCGACGTCACGAGCACGGTCTCTGCGCTGCTGACCGTGTGCCCCGCGAGGCTGCGGCCCACGGTGAGTGTCAGCAGGCTGTGGCCCACTGCGACCGTAAGGGGAGGTATGAAGACCATGAGCCATTTGAACAGGAGCAGCCTGCGGTGCGGCATGACCGAATGGTTCATGTGAAGCATGGCATCCCTCCAGTCAGGCTACGTCGCATCCCGGCTGGTGATAGAGTCAGAACAGAGCGCAGGGGACAAATCGAGATCCCTGACAGTTATATGATAGCAAACGGTGCCAGTAGGATGTTGGCACTGAGGGCGGAGGCAAAGCGGCCGGCCACGTTCGCGCCGAGCACCGCCTCCCCAGGTCATCCCCGGTGGACCATAGGTACTATCGGTGGATGTTGCGACGCCCATGAACCGGTAGGCGACGGCGTTCTGGACAGCCATGGTCAACAGCGGGTATCCCCTAGGTGAGCATGCGGCGCGGCACAAAGAACTCCTGGCTGCCGCTCGGCGAGGGATACATGGGCACATGAGGATCTCGGTGGCATAGCCCGGCATGGCTCACAGTGGGACACGATCGGAGTTGCCCCACAAGGTTGTCAGATGAACCGAGTTCCACATGCTCCCGTTCTGGTTCTTGGGACTTGCTTTCGCGCGGCCCGGTGCTGTGGGCCGACATCCACGTGCAGCATGGTATGGAAGATAGCAGTGGAAGACAGGTAGGGGAGGTCATTGGTCTGCTCCTCTAGAGCGCTGTGCTCTTCTTTGTCGCGTGGCTCGTCCCGTCGCGGTAGTTGTGTCCACGATCGGGACAGGCAGAACATGATCTCCCAAGTCGATGAAGCACTTGGGAAAGCCGGTGCGCCCGAGGCGGGTACGAGACCGCATGCGCCGGGCGAGGGCGGAGGAAGCCCTTGCCCGGCGGTTATCACCATAATAGGCTGGTCAGAGTCGAGCTCCAGAGGGAAGGGGGCACGTGACTAGCGCCCGCCAAATTGTGGCCCAAGTGCGTCGGTCAACAGCTTGATCACGGCCGCATCGTTGCCCACGTACAGTACGATCACGCGCTCCTTGCGAAAGAAATGCGGCGGCGCGATCCACGTGATCATCGACGTCCGGGGATTGCCGTCCGGGCCGATCTGCTGGGCATCTTCCTCGGCCGCCTGAACGCCGTTCATGCCGAGGTCCGTATCAGCGTAGTTATATGACTGGATCTCAGCTGGCTGCTGGATACCATCGCCGCTTGCGCGCACGGTCGTACCTTTGGCGCGCAAGAAGGGTTGCTGCACATCACCGACGATTTCGACCGTGAGCCCTTTGCCCCGCAGGTAGTCGACAAAGCTGACGTGGTCCTTCACGGGCCCGCCATGGCTCTGTGCGACCGGCACTCCCGCCCGCGGTGCCTCGGTCTGGGTTGTCGACGCGTCCGCCACACCCGTCGATAGAGGAGACTGTCCGCATGCAGCCAATACGATAAGCGCCAACAAACCAAAACCCACTCGCCAAACGACGTACCGCATGTTCTGCTCCTTCCATATCCTGGTGCCACGTGGGTCATCGCTGGAACCTCGTCGATTTCGAACGCAGAATCCTAAGCACTCTGACTGCCCACCCACGTAGCTTGCTAACCGCTACAACCTATGGGACACTACACCGTCGTAGTACCAGACGACGATGTCCTCCGACCGGTTCCCGCTGAAGCCCTTGATACACGGAATCGATGGACACTGAGGCAACCCTGGAACGCGACGGTGACCCTGGTGAGGCAGTGATCGACGTGAGCTACCGTTTGTGCCGATAGGATTTCGTCCCCGGCGCGGTCGCGTGCTCCGTGCACGTCGCAATGTTGCAGCTCGTGCTCGGTCTGTATCCTGCAACACCAGCCGGTCTGCATATCGTGCGCCCACTCTCTGATAGGCGCCACGTTCAAGAAGCGGAGGATGAACATGAGAGACCTGGTTTGGACCCGCTGGCGACGGTGCGCAGCACTGGCGTTCGCCCTCGTGCTCGTGATGGTTGCCGGCACTGCCGCCGCCCAGGACTCGGCTGAATTGACGCCGTCCTTTGGGAACGGCAAGCTGACAATTAGCGGCGCTGGGTTCAAGGCGCGCGAAGCCGTCACCATCATCGTCACGGTCGAACAGGGGAAGCGGCAGCTGACCACGACGGCGGATTCTCAAGGCAACTTTGAGCTGGCGACCGCCATTGCCGTGGGGCCGGGGCAAAGCCTCGAACTGGAAGCCCGCGGTGATCAGGGCACGACGATCGCAGTCACCACAGCGGTTCCCACCATGCTTCCCAACACAGCTGCGCCAGGTGTCCCGACACCTCTCGTGATCGGCGTTGCGCTCGTCATCCTGACGGCTGGGATAGCGCTGCGTTGTTCCCTCAGAAGCGGGCGCTCAGCCCATACGCGCGGATGAATGCAGCATTGACCCAGGCGGCGAAGAAGCGTGCACCAGGGAGAGAACACAGGTCCTTTGACATGCAACGGGGCACTCCACCGCGCGGTAGAGCGCCCCATCCAAACATGTATGCGAGCCAACCGTCAGGAGCCACCTAGCTGCCAAACCACTGCTTCGACCAGTCCGTTAGTTGTGCGACCTCGGCTTGCTGCGCCTTGATGATCGCATCAGCCAACTGCCTGACTTCCGGATGCTGCGCCTTGGTCTGCGCCTCCTTCGCCATCGCGATCGCGCCCTGATGATGCGCGATCATCGCCGTGATAAACCGCTGGTCGTACGGCGTGCTGGTATCGCCGCTCACCTGCATGTCGCCCATGGCCATGCCCATGCCGCCCGTCCGCTGCACGTCGGGGTACCACTGCTTGCGCCAGGCGGCCATCTGGTCGATCTCCTGCTGCTGGGTCGTGATGATGTTCTGCGCCAGCTGCTTAATCTCGGGCCGCTGGCTCTCCTTGAGCGCCTGCTGCGCCATCGTGATCGCCCCACGGTGATGCTCGGTCATACTATCGATGAATTGGGCATCGAACGGCGCGCTGCTCATCGGCATGGAACCGTAATCCATGGTCGCCGTCGCGCCCATCATGGGCATCGTGCTCGACTGCATGGTCGCCGTGGCGCCCGCCATCGGCATCGTACCGTGATCCATAGTACCCTGGGTTGCGCTTGTACCTGCGCTCCCCGTTGCTGCCTGCTGCCCGCACGCCGCCACCGCCACGCTGACCAGTATGCCGGTCCCGAGGCGGGACCAGCCCCGCCATGTCAACCTCTCCATTGCTCCTCCACACTTGTGATGCGCCACGCGCTACGTGCGATGACACGTGACGACGTATACACTGCACCGTAGCGATGTCTCATGTGGCTGGCAAACTTTCCACGTGATCGCAGCCGGGGGGACCGGATTGCTGGAGCAAAAGCAACATAAGCGTAGCAAATGCTACAGCTTGGGGATGATGCCGCGCCCCGGGACCAGTCAATCGACGACAGGGAGATCACCGTCAGGCAACATGTTGTACACTGGCGGTATGGCGTGACCATCAAAGAGTTCATCGAGAAGATCGTGCGAATAGGACAGAACATACCGCGGCACGTGTATCGGCCACGAGCGAGTTGGCGCGGCTTGCTGGTCGTGATGAGCATCGTGGCCATTACGCTGCTGCATTACCTGACAGGTGTGCATTTCCTGCCATATCACTCGATCTACCGCAGCCTGTATTACCTGCCGATCGCCGTTGCCGCGGTGCTATGGGGGTGGCGTGGGGGGCTGCTTGTATCCCTGGCCATCTCTACGCTCTACCTTCCTCATGTCTTGCTGCTCGGCCGGCAGATGCCGGATGGCGTGCCCGACAATCTGCTTGAGATCCTGGCATTCGGCTTCGTCGCGATGCTGACGGGCAGGCTCACCGACAGGCAACGGCGTGAGCGCCACGAGGCGGCGACGTTGCGCGACTACCTTGACACGATCCTCACCGGTCTCCCAGTCGGCATCGCCACAATGAGCGACGATGGAACGATCGTGGCGCGCAATCCCGCAGCCACCCGGAATGTCGACGAATTCGGCGCGTCGCTGAAGATAGCGCCGACGCCCGGCTACCGCGAGCTGACGGGAGATGGACGCACGATCGCGGTATGGCGCGCCCCCCTGAAGCAGGCGACGAACGGCTCCAGAGAGGATGTGCTGGTCTTCGAAGAGCTTACAGAACAGCGGCGGCTCGAGGAGCGTGTGCGCCAGGCAGAACGCCTTGCAGCGCTCGGTAAGCTCGCAGGCGGACTTGCGCACGAAATTCGCAACCCGCTCGCCATTCTCCGGGCGACGGCCCAGCTGCTCGCGGCGAAGCTGACCACCGATGCCGACCTCCGGCGCTTTACCGTGTATTGACGGACGAAGCCGATCGGATCGACCACCTGATCGGCTCCTTGCTGGGCTATGCCGGCTCCCACCCATCCACGATTGTGCACGTCGACGTCCGTGTGCTGCTGCATGAGCTGGCGACCGCCTGCCACTCGAATGCCGTCCAGCGCGGAGTCAGGATCGAGACCGACGTGATCGGGGAGCTCTCGGAGGTCGCGGCGGACCGTGAGCAGCTCCGCCAGGCGCTGCTGAACCCAGGGCAATCGCATCTTAATTTCAGGGTAACGGCCAATGGGGTTCCCACATAGAGGTCACAATACGACCCGAACTATGACAATGTTCCCACTTCGCGCCTACCAGGAGCGCGTGCCCGATAAGCACCTATGGTTAAGTGGG
>JBBSGA010000270.1:0-8695 GCA_038254585.1 Chloroflexales bacterium
AGCGCGGCGCAAGCCGGTAGCGCGGCGCAAGCCGGTAGCGCGGCGCAAGCCGGTAGCGCGGCGCAAGCCGGTAGCGCGGCGCAAGCCGGTAGCGCCGCGCCCGGTTCGAGCGCACCCGCGCCTGTCGGATCGACGACCTCGGTCGCCATCGCGGGAACGTGTCCGACCTCGTCCTCTGTCGCGTAGACCACGCCCTCGTGCGCCAGCGTGATCACGGCAATCTGGGTGCCGCCGGATACGAGATGCTGCGCCGCCTTGATTGCCGTGGGAACGTCGCTGATCGCTTGCCCGGAGAGCGCCTCTGCCTCGAGCGTATTTGGCGTAACGAGCGTGAAGCGGCCTACACGCTCCTGGAAGCGCGATGCTAGCCCGTACGCCACGGGCTCCAGAGCCACCGGAACACCTGCCGCCTCACAGAGGTCGAGCACGTAATCTGCCGTCGCGCGCGTGACGTTGGCGTCGACGACGACCATCTGTGCGCCCCGCAGCCGGTCGGCGTACTGCTCGATCCACTCGGGATTGATCGCTCGTGCCGTGGAGCTATCGTCAAGGCCCGCGAGGAGCTCGGCGTTGGGCCCGATGATTGCAATATACGCGGCCGATCGCTGCACGCACGTCGTCATAACTGCCGAGACATCCACGCCCGCGGCCGCGGTCTGCTCCATGATCGCCCGTCCGAAGTCATCCTCACAGATCGCGGCGATCAGCAAGGTGGGCAACCCAAGCCGCGCGAGGTTTTCGGCGATGTTCCGCGCCACACCTCCCGCGCTGATCCGTACGGTGGCGGCGTTGGAGGTTCGCGGCAAGAAATCTCGCACCAGCCGGCCTTTGATGTCCAGTGAGGCAGCTCCAATCACGACCACTGCTGTCTCTGGCGCCATGTCGCTCCTTCTACGCCGTGACGGCCGGTATGCCGATCACCATGCCGCCTGCCATTATGGACGCGGCAGATTGGGCGGAGGTTCCCGCAGCTGGGTCGTCGTGCCGGTCGTCGGCTGTGTAGCTATGCCGCTTTGCGAAACGTCCCGGAAAAAGCCAGTTAGCTGCTGCTGGTCGCTCACGCGTTGCATCGCCGTGATGACGATGCGCTCGATTTCCTCTACTGTAAGCGGTGTTCCCTGTGCTTTGAGCGTGCGTACTAGCTCCTCGACCATCCGCGCCGTCGCCTGCGCGTGCGCGTCGCCGACCATTCTGACCTCATCGGCGCGTAATTCGGTCATCCGCTGGGCATCCTGCCGCTCGCGCTCGATGATTTTGTCGCGGTTGGCGGCCCTGATGCGCTCCACGGCGATGACGACGTCCAGGAAGCGCAGATCGAGAACTTTGATGCCCCACCGGCTTACCGACGTCTGGAGCCGCTCACGTGTCTGGCGCGCGTACTGGTCGCGCTTACGCGCCACATCCGTTGGGCCTCCCACGTTCGCAATGACCGACCGCACGCTCTGCTCGACCTCCATCAGCATCGACCGCCGGATCAGCTCGGTCCAGAACGCGACCTGGTCCCCGGTCGACTCGGGCGCCGGCCGTTCGCGGAGCAGCGCATCGCGGGCTTGCTCGCGATTTGGAAAGCAGAAGACGACATCGCGCGGGTCGGCAACCTGATAGCGCACGACAAGCTCGAGGCGGTCGATGTTGAAGAGCGACTCGGTGTTGAGATTTTCAAGCAATGCTTCCAAGATTAGCTCGTACGATGGCAGCGCCGCCATCTGGCGCTCGAAGAACGGATTGAGCGGACGGTGGAAGCCCTCGGTCCAGATCAGCGCCCGATTCTCGGGCAGCTGATTGACCACCAGGATCTGCCCGCGCTCGACCACCACGGCTCGGCGCCAGAAGAGTGCCAATGCTCCAAGCAGCGCCATGAGCCACAGCACGAGGAAACAGTAGGCTCCATTCTTGCTGCCGATCAGCGTGCGGCCGAGAAATGCGATCCCGATGAATGAGACGACCGCCGTCAGCGCGGTCAAGATCTCATCGCCGCGAGGCTGGTTAGTGTATCCGAGAAAGAGTGCCGCTGCCAGCAGCAGGATCGCCAAGGCCAGCACCTCGGTTGTCGGATTTGCCTGGTAGATCGGGAGCAGAAAGAGCAGCAGCAGCAACAGCAGCGCGTTCGGCAGCAAGCGGCGCATAGGCGAATCCTCAGGGCATCCCGAGCACGACAGACCATCTGGCCGCGGGGTTGAACGCGATCAGTGCGTCGTCCAAATCAAATCCACGTGTCCATCAGCCGTCCGATTATACTCCACCGCCTTGCGCAGCGTCTACCTGGTACGTCAAAAGCGACTAAAATGCTGGCCTGATGCTTGCAATCTAAAGGCATCTGGCCTCGTCGGTCTGGAATTGCCCGGTAACGGCGGAGGATTCGGAATGAAAGGTCACAGGCATACGGCAGGCCTGGTTTTGCCGTCGCTCTTGCTGCTGCTCGTCCTTGTGGGCTGCGGGGCAAGCAACACTGGCAGTCCGGGCGCGGGTGCGACGCCGGGGGCAAGTAACGGCCAGACGGCGCTGGCCGGAGCGGGTGCGACCGCCGCGGTCAGCGGCAAAAAGGTCGGTCTCGTGCTGAGCGGACCCGTAGGCGTCAATAACTTCCTCAAGGCCATCAAAGATGGAGTCGAGCAGGCGGGTAAGGAGGCCGGGGTCAAGACGACGGTGATCGAGTCGCGCGATATTCCCGCGATCGAAGGCAATCTGCGGCGCCTGGTGCAGGAGCACTACGATCTCGTCGCCTGTAACTCCTTCGAATGTGTTGATGCGCTTAAGAAGGTGGCGCCTGCAAATCCGAGCCAGAAATTTCTGATCATCGACGCCACGGTCGACGCGCCCAACGTCTCCTCGGCCGTCTTCAGAGAACATGAGAGCGCCTTCCTCGTCGGATCCGAAGTGGCAATGGTCAGCAAGGCCAAGAAAGTCGGCTTCGTCGGCGCACAGGAGATCCCGCTCTTGCACCGCTGGTCAGACGGCTATAAGCAGGGGATCGACTACGTCGATAAGTCGGTCGACGTGCAGGTGGCCTGGACCGGCAGCTTCACGGATATCGCCAAGGCGAAGGAGCTTGCTGTGATCGAGGCGGACAAGGGCGCCGACATCATCTTTCCGGCCGCCGGCGGTATCGTAGGCGTATTCGAGGCTGCCAAGACCAAAGGGTTCAAGGTGGTCGGAGTGGATACCGACTATCGCGAGCAATTCCCTGACGTCTGCATCGATAGCCAGCTGAAGCGAACCGACGTCGTCATGCACGACTCGGTGAAAGCCTTTCTGAACGGAAGCCTTCAGCCCGGTGTCAAGAGCTACGGCCTTAAGGAGAATGGCGTCGGCCTCGCCTCGCTCTCTAAGCCCAATGCCATTTCTGACAAGGCCCTCGGCTCAGATGTCATCAAGCGCCTTAAGGAGATACAGGATAAGATCATCAGCGGCGAGATCAAGGTAAAGGATCCGCTAGAGCAGCAAAAGTAGCCCGGGCAGAGGTAACACTCTGGAGAGAAGATAGGGGTGCAGAATCAGGACGAAGTTCCACCGGCGCTTGAGCTTCGCGCTATCACCAAACACTTTGGCGAGGTGACGGCCAACCAGGACGTGGACCTGCGCGTGCCGCGCGGGACGATCCACGCCCTGATCGGCGAGAACGGAGCCGGCAAGAGCACCTTGATGAAGATCGTGGCCGGCCTGCACCAGCCTACCTCCGGCGAAATCTTGGTCAATGGCCGGCAAGTCCGGATCTCCAGTCCGCATGATGCGTTCGAGCTGAGTATCGGCATGGTACATCAGCATTTCATGCTCTTTCCGCAGCTTTCCGTGGCGGAGAACGTCGTGCTGGGAGCCGAGCCGAAGTCCGGCCTGCGCTTTGACGAGGCAGCAGCCGTCGAGGCAGCTCGGACCCTGGCGGCGCGCTACGGCTTCGTAATCGATCCGCTGGCGAAGGCCGGGGACCTCTCGGTAGGCATACAGCAGCGCGTCGAGATCCTCAAGACTCTCTACCGGCAGGCACAGATCATCATTCTTGATGAGCCGACAGCCGTCCTGACGCCCCACGAGACGGACGACCTCTTCATGATCCTGCGTGAGCTTGCGCGCTCCGGTAAGACGATTGTGATCATTACGCACAAGCTGCGCGAGGTCATGGAGATCTCTGACAGCATCACGGTGCTGCGTGACGGCCGCGTGACCGGCACCCTCATTACCCGCGAGACCAACCCGCACGCCATCGCTGAGCTAATGGTCGGACGCGAAGTGGCCGAGGTCCCGCCGAAGGCGCCGCCGGCCATTGGCGACGACGTTCTGTCCGTCGCGGGGCTGAAGATCCTCGGCTCGGGTGGAGTACCGCTCGTGGACGACGTGTCGTTCACGGTGCACGAGGGCGAGATCGTCGGCATCGCAGGCGTAGCGGGCAACGGACAGACTGAGCTTGTCGAGGCGATCGCGGGATTGCGCCCGGTAGACGGCGGCCGGATCATGCTCAATGGCAACGATATTACGGGCCTCTCAGTGCGGCAGATCCGGGAAGCCGGCCTGTCCCATATTCCAGAGGACCGCTTTGCCTACGGGCTGGCCGTCCAGGCGAGTGTCGAAGACAACCTGACGCTCGGACCCCATTACCGCCGTCCGCTCTCCAACGGCTTCGCCCTCCATTCTGCTAAGATTGCCGAGCGGGCGCGAAAGCTTGTCAAGGCTTTTGGCGTGCGGACGCCGGATACCGCGATCAAAGCCGAGGCACTCTCCGGAGGCAATCTCCAAAAGGTCGTCGTCGCGCGTGAAATGGACTGGGACGGGCGCCTGTTGATCGCGGCGCAGCCAACCCGCGGCGTGGATATCGGGGCGATGGAGTTTATTCATACCAGACTTCTGGAGAAGCGAGATTCTGGTGGGGCGATCTTGCTCGTCTCGGCCGAGCTCAGCGAGATCCTTGGGCTCAGCGATCGTATCCTGGTGATGTATAAAGGAGCGATCGCCGGCCAAGGACGTCCCGACCAGCTGAGCCAGCAGCAGCTTGGCCTGCTGCTGGCGGGTGCGACAACCGCGCGCGATGGCGAGAGCCGCGAACGTGAGGGTATCGAGACGCATGGCTGAGCGAGCACAGGTGCAGCTGCGCAACACGGAGCGCAGGCTCGAGCTCGGCCGGATGGTTCTGGCACCGCTCGTGGCCGTCCTTGCCGGACTAGCGATCGGCTCGATCATCATCTTGCTCCAGGGCCAGAGCCTCCTGGTGGCCTACGCCTCGCTGCTTCGTGGCGCCTTCGGCGATTCGCTCGCGATCACCTCCACGCTGACCCTCGCGGCTCCGATCGTGATCACCGGTGTTGGAACTGCCCTCGCCTTCAAATCAGGGCTCTTTAACCTCGGCGGCGAAGGCCAGCTTGTGCTCGGCGCGCTGGTCGCGGCCCTCGTTCCGATCTATCTTCCGCTGCCTCCGGTTGCCGTGCAGGTCGTCTCGATCGCCGCCGGTATCCTGGCGGGAGCCTGCTGGGCAGGCCTCGCCGGTATGCTGGAGGCGCGCTACCGTGTCAGCCTCTTGATCGTGACGCTGCTCCAGAACTATATCGCCGTTTTCTTCGCGGCCTATCTCGCCTCAGGGCCGCTCCGCGATCGATCCGGCCAGGGCGCGATGGATCAGACGCGCGAGATCGTAGCGAGCGCGCAGCTCGGGAACTTCCTGCCGGGCATACAGCTTCACTCGGGCCTGCTTCTTGGCGTGCTTGCCGTGGTCGTCGCCGCCCTCTTCCTAGCCCGCACGGTCAAGGGTTTTGAGCTGCGCATGATGGGCTATAACCCGCTCTTCGCACGCTACAGCGGCATCAATGCCGCACGACAGACTGTGCTGGCGATGCTGCTCAGCGGCGGCGTGATCGGTCTCGCCGGCGCAATTGAGACGCTCGGCGTGTACCACCGCTTCATCGCCGGGGCGTTGACCGATCCACAATATGCCTGGACCGGCCTCGTCGCCGCGCTCATGGCAAACTCCAACCCATGGGGTACTCTGGTTGCCGGTGTGCTGCTCGCTGCCCTTCAGACAGGAGCTTCAGGCATGGAGCTCGACACCGGCATCCCCTATCAGCTCAGTAGCATTATTCAGGCAGTGATTATTATCTTTGTCGCGGCACGCTACGGCTTCGGCTTGCTGCTGGTCCATCTTCGTGAGCGGAGGTAGCAGGTGGGGCTTATTCAGCAGACATTCGACCTGAACTTGCTGAACCTCACGTTGCGGGTCGTGGCGCCGATCCTCCTGGCGGCTCTCGGCGGGCTGCTTTGCTCGCGCGCCGGAGTCTTCAACGTGGCGCTCGAAGGCATGATGCTCACCGGAGCATTCATGGCCGTGGTCGGCGCCTATTTCCTGAAGAGCTCGGCGGCAGGTGTGCTCGCCGGCATCGCGGGCGGTCTCTTGATTGCATTGATCTTCGGCTTCGTAGCGATTGAGCTCAAGGCCGATGTGATTGTGCTCGGGATCGCCCTCAACCTCTTCGCCGTGGGGGCGACAGCCTATGGGCTGCGCGCGATCTTTCACTCCACGGGCACGTTCTACGACCAGAACCTCAGGGGCCTCACGCCGATCCGGGTGCCACTTCTGGTCGACGTACCCGTGCTAGGCCCCGTGCTGAGCGGCCATACCTGGCTGGTCTATCTCTCCTGGCTGCTGGTACCGCTGGTCTACTTTTTCCTCTTCAAGCAGGTGCTAGGCCTTAGAATACGGGCGGTCGGCGAGAATCGCATAGCCGCCGAGACGCTCGGCGTGCGCCCCGGACGCATCCAATATATCGCCATACTTATGTCGGGGATCTTCTGCGGTTTGGCTGGCGCGCAGCTGTCAATCGGGCAGCTGCGCAACTTTACGGAGAATATGACGGCGGGACGAGGCTTTATCGCGCTTGTCGCGGTGATTTTCGGCCAGGCCCACCCCGTCGGCGTCTTTGGCGCGAGTCTGCTCTTTGGCTTTATGGAGGCGGTTGGGCTGCGGCTTTCCTCGGCCCCCGAGCAGGCGCGCGGTAATCTACCTGTTCAGTTCATCTACATGCTGCCGTACCTAGCCACGCTGCTCGCCCTGTTCCTCTTCCGAAAACGCTCGTTTGGCGCTCCCTCGGCCGAGGGACAGGTCGCGATGGAGGCGGCAAAGAGTGGCTGACGACAAGCCGGCGGCGACCGGATCCATGATCGCTAACAATGAATCTCACTTTTTCGGTGCAGGCCCTCGCGGCGCATTACATTGCCAACAACTACGCCAAGCTGGAGCCGGGTCTGCGCCAGTTTCCCGAGGAGCTCAACCACGATATAGCGCGCACTAAGCTCGACACCCTCGGCATTACACTTACCAGCTGACGTCATGGCAGCGCGAGTACCTGGGAAGCTGGAGATAGCGGGCGTATTCGCCGCGGGAGGGGAGGGGCCTTCGTGATGGAAGACCTGGCTGGAAAATTGCAGGATGCCGTCGAAGCCGTTCGCCGCTGGTCCAACGACGCGCCTTGCCTGGGCATCGTGCTGGGGTCGGGTCTCGGGCCACTGGCGGACGAGGTCGCCGACGGCGTGGTCGTGCCGTATACGGAGATTCCGCACTTTCCTGTCTCGACGGCGCCGGGGCACGCCGGCCGGCTCGTGCTTGGATCGCTCGAAGGCCGGCCCGTCTTCGTCATGTCGGGCCGGGTCCACCTCTACGAGGGATATACACCGGCGCAGGTCGTCTTCGGCGTGCGGCTCATGCGGCGGCTTGGCGCCGAGACACTGCTGATCACCAACGCCGCGGGTGGTGTGAACATGGGCTTCTCCGAAGGCACCCTCATGCTCATCTCAGACCATATTAACCTCACGGGCCAGAACCCGCTGATCGGTCCGAACGATCGGACGCTCGGGCCGCGCTTCCCCGACATGTCCGACGCGTACGATAAAGATCTACGTGATCTGGCACGTAGTGCCGCCGACCGAGCGCGTATACCGGTGGCCGAAGGCGTCTATCTGGGCCTGCTCGGCCCGAACTACGAGACTCCCGCCGAGATCCACATGGCGCGGCTCCTCGGGGCGGACGCGGTCGGCATGTCCACTGTTATGGAGGTTATCGCAGCCAACCACCTCGGCATGCGGGTCATCGGCATTTCGTGCATCACTAATATGGCCGCCGGAATCCTGCCGAAGAAGCTCACGGAGGGAGAAGTCTTGGAGACTGCGCAGCGGGTCCACGACGAGCTCGCGCGCCTGGTTCGTGGGATCGTCGCAGGGTATGAGCCGGCGATGTAGAGCTCCCGATCCTCTTTCTATGTCGGCCAAACGTTGAGCTCCTGTGTCCAGGCCCCCGCCGGCTGCGTCAACAGAAAGAGGATCGCCTCGGCGACGTCGGAGGGCCGCAGAAACTTCTCGCCGCGCTCGCGCCGAGCGAGCTTTCCACCGACATCATCTGTGACATCCGCCGGCACCGGGAGGGCGCGACCTCCGCGCTCCTCGATCTCCCTGGCGACCTCCACGAGCAACGTCCCACGCCGGCCGAGAAGCGCCACGGCCGCTCCTTCGCCCGCGATGAGATCGGCCGTGGCACGTCCGACGCCGCTGCCTCCGCCGCTGATCAGGACGACTTTAGCTTCGAGTCGCCGTAAAGACTCGCTCATATTCGATAGCTGCCCATCTCTATAGGTGTTCGACTTCCACCGGACGGCCTGTCCGGAGCGCCTCGTCGGCCGCCAGGGTCAGCGCAAGTGTTCGGACGCCGTCGTGATAGGGCGAGCGG
>JBBSGA010000271.1:0-8690 GCA_038254585.1 Chloroflexales bacterium
AATAGCGACAGTAGTGATTCGGACAATAGAGGGTCTCCCAGTTCATTTTGCCCTCGCTGAACAGCCTGATCGTGTTCAGTCGAGGATCCAAAAACCCACGCCGCGCGATCTACCCCATCAAGGCAGTCGAGGGACACTACCTAGATTTCTCTGGCCTGGTTTTAAGCGCTGTACGAGTACAATCACGCCCGTGAGTGAGGTACCGGTGTCACACAATTTAAGGGAGGACCCGGTGAGAAGGTCATAGCGAACTAAAGACGTGGTCGGGAAACGCCTGCCCGGCTGGTGCGCCAACCGCATCACGGCTGTTTGATGAAAGGGCAGCAAGCCGTGCGCGCGACTTCCAGCGCCAAGCTGGTCTTGCCCATCCTGCCCACGCCGACCAGCGTCACCAGTCGCACGTCGGGTTCCCACAAGCGTACGGCGATCTCCGCGAGTTCGCGTTCGCGCCGCACGAACGGAGTGACGTCTGTGGGCAGATGGTGTGCGGGTGGCAGCGCGCTCAACCTCATGGGCGGTAGCTCATCGGCAAAGAGCCGGTGATAGAGGATACTACGCTGCTTGGGCTGACGCCCAAGCACGTGGTCCGCGTCCAAGTGGGGGAACGCTTGGTGCCCTCACCCGTGAGCAGGCGGATGATACGTTGGGCGCCATCAGAGACGGCGGCGAAGACGAGCGGCTGGGCGGCGATCCGTTGGCGGACGGTGGAGCCTTCAGTAATGATACCTTTGACGGTTTCGGTCAAGCTCGTGCGCGTGTGTTCGGCCCCAATGAGCGGATCAAAGCGGCGCAGGTAGGTGGTAAAGGGATCGTCCCAGTGTGCTTGCCACTCCATGGGCATACCTCCAATGCTCTAGCAGCGTGAATCACCCGGAATTCTACCGTCCCACGCCGACACTGGAGTTATGAGTGGATCTCAGTCAGACGCTCCTTGAGCTTTGTGGGGTGCGTGCTGTATACTGGACTGTGCCAGCTCGTGGTTTGACGGTCCATCTTGATGATCGAGTTCATCCGGATATACCTCGTAACGCCGGCCAAGAATCCGGTCCCAGGCGGTGCGCTGTGCGGGCGTTGGTCATGTAGAAAGGGAGGCGGATGGTCAAGCCAGCGATCCTCGTCGTCGACGATGACGCCCAGGTTCTACGCGCGCTCGAACGCGATCTTCGGCACAAGTATGGCAGCACTTACCGCGTGGTGCGATCGGCCTCCGCTGATGCGGCCCTGGATGCGCTCCGTCAGCTCAAGCTTCGCAGCGAGCCAGTCGCCCTGATGCTCAGCGATCAACGCATGCCGGGCGTAACGGGCATCGAGTTCCTCGAGCAGGCCATGACGATCTACCCCGACACGAAGCGCGCGCTGCTCACCGCCTATGCCGATACCGACGCTGCTATCCGCGCGATCAATACGGTCAAGATCGACTACTATCTGATGAAACCCTGGGAGCCGCCGGAGGAGAAGCTCTATCCCGTCGTGGATGACTTACTTGACGACTGGCAGGCATCGTACCGTCCAGGGTTCGACGGGATTCGTGTGATCGGCCATCGCTGGTCGGCAGAGGGCCACCAGATCAAGGACTTCCTGGCACGCAACCAGGTGCCATACCGCTGGATGGACGTCGAAGCCGACGTCGAGGTGCTGCGCCTGATCGAGCTCGCAGGCGCCGACCGCGCGCGCCTGCCACTGGTCCTCTTTCCCGACGGCACGACGCTGGTCAAACCGACGATCTCGGAACTCGCCGCCAGGGTCGGGTTTCAGATGCGGGCTGTGCTGCCGTTTTACGACCTGATCATCGTCGGCGCCGGGCCGGCCGGCCTGGCGGCGGCGGTGTACGGCGCCTCCGAGGGCCTCCGCACCATCCTGATCGAGCGTGAGGCACCCGGGGGTCAGGCCGGCACATCCTCGCGGATCGAGAACTATCTCGGCTTTCCGCAGGGGATCAGCGGCGCTGAGCTGACGCGCCGGGCCGTCATGCAGGCGCGCCGTTTCGGCGTCGAGGTGCTCGCCCCTCAAGAGGTGACCGGCGTCCGCGTCGACGGGCCCTACCGCATCGTCACCCTCGCCGACGGCTCCAGCATCAGCTGCCACGCGCTGCTGATTGCTACCGGCGTCTCCTACCGTAAGCTGGACATTCCGGGGATCGATCAGCTCACCGGCACCGGTGTCTACTACGGCGCGGCAATGGTCGAGGCGATGGCATGCCGGGGCGAAGAGGTCTATATGGTGGGCGGGGCGAACTCGGCCGGCCAGGCCGCCATGTACTTCGCAGGCTACGCCAGCAGGGTCGTCATGCTGGTCCGCGGTGACTCGCTCGCCAGCAGCATGTCGCGCTATCTGATCGACCAGATCGCCGCCACCTCAAACATCGAGGTGCGCACCAACACCCGTGTCGTCGAAGTCCACGGCGAGACCAGCCTGCAGGCGCTGACACTTGCCGACGTGCGTACCGGGACGACGGAGAGCGTGTCTGCAACCAGTCTGTTCATCTTTATCGGCGCTCAGCCACGAACCGACTGGCTGGCGGGCGTGGTCGAGCGCGATGCCAACGGCTTCATCTTGGCCGGTCCCGATCTGGTGCGTGACGGGCGTCACCCGCGGGGGTTCGAGCACGATCCGTTCCTGCTCGAGACCAGCGTGCCGGGCATCTTTGTCGCCGGCGACGCGCGGTCCAGCTCAGTGAAGCGGGTGGCCTCGAGCGTGGGTGAGGGCTCCATCGCGATCCAGTTCGTCCATCGCTATCTCGCAACGCTCTGAGTGGGACATGCTCTGGAGGACAACGCTCTCGTACCCACCCCGTGAGGAGACCGATCGATGCAGACACTGCGTGAACTGCCCCTCTTTCAGGATATACCGGACGACGAACTGGCGTGGATAGTCGAGCATAGCACTGAGATCACGCTCGCTACCGGCGAGTGCAACGTGCACGAAGGCGAACCCACGGATATCTTCTTCATGGTGGTGGACGGCGAACTGCAGGTCACGCGCACGATCGACGGCAAGCCGACCATGGTGGGGACGATTCCGCAGGGCTTGTTCGCGAACGAGCTACCGCTGCTCTATGGCACGCCGGCCTTCTCGACGATCTGTGCGATCATGCCGAGCCGCCTGCGGGTCCTCACGCTGCAGGCCTTCCGTGGGCTGTTCGGCGCCTGCCCGGTCTTCGGGGGGGAGGTGCTGCGGAAGGCGGCTGAACGGACGCAATGGTTTGCCGGGCTGCTCAAGCAACAGGAAAAGATGGCCGCGCTCGGCAAACTCGCCGCCGGGCTCGCCCACGAGCTGAACAACCCGGCCACGGCCGCGCGGCGTGCTGCCCGGACGCTGAACGAACTGCTGCCGGCACTCCAGGCGCAAACAGTCAGGCTGTGTGGTCTGGGGCTCCAGGAGGAGCAGTTCAATTCGCTGATCGCCTTGCTAGGCGAGGCAAGCGCCCGTCCGGCACCGACGCTGCTGCCCCTCGAGGCGAGCGACCGGGAGGACGAGCTGAGCACCTGGCTGGACGGCCAAGACGTGGCAGACGCCTGGGAAATGGCCCCGTCGTTCGTGGCAGCCGGGATCTCCATCGACGAGCTGACGCGGATCGTCACGGCTCTGCCGCCCGCACAGATCTCCGCCGGGCTGAGCTGGCTACAACAGGCACTCAGCGCCGCTGGGTTGATCGACGAGATCGAGCACAGTACCGCGCGGATCTCCGATTTGGTCGGGGCGGTGAAGACTTATACCTACATGGACCGAGCGCCGCTGCAGGAGGTCGACGTTAATAACGGGCTCGACGCAACGATCACCGTCCTCACGCACAAGCTCAAGGACGTCACCCTCGTCCGCCAGTACGACAGCTCACTGCCGCGGCTGATGGCGCGCGGCGGCGAGCTGAACCAGGTCTGGACGAACTTGATCGACAACGCGATCGACGCGACAAATGGGAGCGGCACGATACACCTGATGACGCGCAGTGAGAACAACTACGTGATGGTCGAGGTCACTGACGACGGGCCGGGCATTCCAGAGGAGCTCCAGGGAAAGATCTTTGAGCCGTTCTTCACCACCAAGGGTGTGGGCTATGGCACAGGATTGGGCCTCGATATCAGCTATCGCATCGTGCAGCAACACAAAGGCACGCTCGAAGTCGACTCGCATCCCGGCCTCACCCGCTTCATCGTGCGGCTCCCGATTGGTGCCTCCACGACATCGGGCGACTCCGCGCCAGGACACTTTTCAGTGAACCCGAGCTGAACTCCAACGTTGCCCAGGTGACCTTCTGCATCAGGTCGTCGACGCTACTATCATCCGCGGGTACTGACGCTCCTATAGTCAAGACCCCAAAAATGATTGATTCAAATGTGTGGAAGAGGCGAACCGGGGCAAGCGCATCATACCAACTGTCTTCTTCCCGGACGGCGCGGTGCTGGCCGAGCCCTCGAATGTAGAGCTGGCGGCCAAGCTCGGCATCGCTTGGCGACTGTTCCGGCCGGCGGAGCTGCTTATGCTTAATACTGCGACACATCATCTGCCTCTTACGAAGAGCCTGGGCCGGGGGCACTCAAAGAACCGGTACCCGGCCGGCATGACACCTTGCCGAGTATAATCCATGCTTCACAAGGAGCTATCGAGTGACAGAGATTGGGCAGTCTATACAGGCCGTTATCGATACGATCGTCGCCGCGATGCCGCCGAACCCCGGCGATGAGACGGTCGACACGATCAAGGCCGGCGATCCCGGGCAGGCCATTACAGGCATCGTGACAACATTTCTGGCAACTTCCGCCGTTATCCGGCGGGCCGTCGAGCTCGGGGCGAATCTGGTTATTACACATGAGCCGACCTTCTACAATCACCAAGATGCGACCGACTGGCTGCAGGACGACCCGGTCTACAAGGTGAAACGGGACCTGATCGACCACCACCACGTGGTCATCTGGCGGTTTCATGACGGCTGGCATCGCCACCGGCCGGATGGGATCGCCACGGGCGTCCTGAAGGCGCTCGGGTGGGAGCAGTACGCCGCCGACGGCAGGCCTGATCTGTGCACGCTCCCGCCGACGCCGCTGCGCGAGCTAGTCGACGAGGTCAAGACGCAGCTGCAGATTCCAACGGTGCGCGTGACAGGCGATCCCGAGACGATCTGCCGCCGGGTTGGCCTGCGCGTGGGGGCACCCGGGGGGCGCGCCCAGATCGGCACGATGCGCCGGGAAGAGCTCGACGTCCTGATCTGCGGGGAGATCAACGAGTGGGAGACCTGCGAATACGTCCGTGATGCCGCGGCCGCCGGGCAGCAGCGGGCGCTGGTCGTTCTGGGCCATGCCAACAGCGAAGAGGCCGGGATGAAATGGCTGGCGGAGTGGCTCCGGCAGCGGCTGCCGGAGCTCGCGGTCACGCACGTCCCGGCCGGCGATCCGCTGCGGACGATGTAGCATGCTTGCGCATCACGCAGAAAAGCGCCTGCGGCTGCGGCACACGGGTGCCCTGGTAGACGGTATCGCGGATCGAGGTGACCGCGAAGTGCGAGCTGAAGGTGGCCTCGATCTCCTCGGGGGTGAAGCGAAAGGGGCCATCGCCGGTCTCGCGATGACTGAAGCACTTCAGAAAGTAGGTGCCTTGGTCGCGCAGGAGGCGATTGAGCGTGCGAACGTAGATCGGCCGCTCGTCCGGCGGCAGCACATGAAAACAGCCGCGATCGAAAACCAGGTCGAAGCTCCGGTCGAGGCGGCTTTCCAGGATGTTGTCCTGGCGCGCTTCGATGCTCAGGCCGAGCTCGTCGGCCCGCCGCGGCAGGCTGGCGATTGCGGTCTCCGAGATATCGCTGGCGGTGACGTCGAAGCCGCGCTGGGCCAATGCAATCGCCTGTGTTCCCGGCCCAGTTCCGAGGTCCAGGATGGCTCCGTCACGGATCTGCAGATCGTCGAGCGCCTGGGCGAGGTCAGGGTCGAGGTCCGGGTAATACCAGGGCATCGTCTCGACATTCTGCTCGCGGTAGCGCTCTTCCCAGGGCGAGATACTCATCTGTTACTCCCTCCACGCCGCTCGGCGAGGCGGCGCATACGCATCATCAGTATAGTCCAGAGGGCGCGCGGATGGAGGAACCGGCCAGGCCTCCCGCCGTTATCACGGTAAGACAGCCAAACGCTGGTAAGAGGGCCAAGACTATGAATAAGCACTCCATTCGAGTCGGCATCGTGGGGGCAGGAGCAAACACTACCTCACGGCACATCCCGAGACTGCAGGCGATCGAGGGCGTGGAGATCGCCAGCGTATGCAATCGCAGCCGTGCGTCATCCGAGCGCGTAGCGCGAGCGCACGGCATTCCCAACGTCTATGACAGCTGGCAGGAGCTCGTGGCCGCTCCCGACACGAACGCGATCGTTATCGGGACCTGGCCCTATCTTCACTGCCGGGTCACCCTGGCGGCGCTGGCCGCCGGCAAGCACGTGCTCTGCGAGGCGCGTATGGCGACGAATGCCGCGGAGGCACGTGCGATGCGCGACGCGGCCTGGTCGCGGGCGCATCTGGTCGCGCAGCTGGTGCCCTCGCCGTTTACCCTGCCGGTAGACGCCACGATCCGGCAGCTTATCGCGGAGGGCTATCTCGGCGAACTTCTGGCGGTGACGGTACGCGATGGGAACAGCTTCCTCGACCGCGACGCCCCGCTGCACTGGCGGCAGGACGCGGACCTCAGCGGCGTCAACGTGCTTAGCCTGGGGATCTGGTACGAGGCGCTGCTGCGGTGGGTGGGCGAGGCCACGCGCGTCGTCGCGATGGGCAAGACCTTCGCCACGATGCGCAGGGATGCCGGCGGCCGAATGCGTGCGGTGCGGGTGCCCGAGCATGTCGACGTCGTGGCGGACCTGGCGTGCGGCGCGCAGGCGCACCTGCAGGTGTCGAGCGTGACGGGACTGGCAGGGCCGCCAGCGGCAGAGCTCTTCGGAAGCGAGGGCACGCTCCGCTTCGCGGCGCACAAGCTCCACGGCGGGCAGCGCGGCGCGACCGAGCTGCAGGAGCTGTCGATTCCGGCCGAGCAGGCGGGGCGGTGGCGGGTAGAAGAGGAGTTCGTCAACGCCATTCGCGGGCAGGAAGCCGTCAGCCACACGACCTTCGAGGACGGCGTGAAATACATGGAGTTCACCGAGGCCGTCGCCCGGAGCATCGCCACCGGCCGTGCGGTCGATCTCTTCGCTCAGCTCGAAGCTTGAGCCGGCCATGCCCCTCGTGCCATTCTATAGCGAGCGCGCTCTACGACCGGAAGATGCCGGGGCGCTGCGGGCGATGGCGGCGGCGTGCGAGCAGGTGGACGGGCGCGGCTCGACCGGCCCAATCTTCCGCTGGGCGGAGCGCTGCGAGGCCGGGGACGCCGGCGATGCCGGCACTATGGCTGTTTGGGATGCCGGCGGCGCAATAGCCGCCTTTGGCGCCGTCGCCTGCGACGAGACCCCGCACGAGTTGCGTCTCGTGCTCGACGGCCGGACGCATCCGGACCACCGGCGCAGAGGATTGGGCAGTGCGATCTTCGGGTGGTCGGAGCACCGCGCCCAGGAGATCCTGGCGGCCAGGCCCGCCGTCCGGCCGGCGGTGCTGCGCGTCGACTCGACGGGCGTTACGGATGACGCTGCCCGGCTCTACACGCGGCATGGCTTCCAGTTTGCCTTCGCCGAGGACCTGATGCAGCACAATCTCGGGCAGACGATCCCGGCCGTCGCCCTTCCGCCCGGCCTGGCGCTCGCGACCTGGTCCGACGAGATCGTACCCGCTTTCTACGCCGCCTACACGGCGGCGTTCCGCGAGCGGCCGGGCTTTCCAGGATGGAGCCAGGGGCAATGGGCTGCGTGGATCGGCGATGACGAGGATTTCAGCCCGCTTGCTTCGTTCGTCGCCCTCGCCGGCGAGCGTCCGGCCGGATTCATCGTGGCCGCGGTCGACGCTCCCAAGACCCCGGCCGCACAACGCAGTGGCTGGATCGTCCAGGTCGGAAGCGTCCCCGAATGGCGCGGCGAGCACGTGGGGGCCGCGCTCGTCTGCCGTGTCCTCCAGCTCTTCCGCGAGCAGGGGCTCGATCGAGCTCGGCTGCACGTGAACGCGAATAATCCGCGCGCGGCGGAGGTGTACCGCCGGCTTGGCTTTACGACCGTGCAGCGGAGGAGCGTCTATCAGAAGGCACTGGGTTGATGCGCATCGAGTCCATAGCCAAGGCGCCTGGGACGACGACCGGCTTTTGGAACACCACCAGCAGCTAGGGCGTATACGCATGCCTTTCAGTATACTACTACTCTGCATAGCAGAGACTTAAGTGATGCACAGTGGGCACGTCTGCAGCCCGTGCTCCCGCCGCAACGCCCCGCGACGGGGAGCACGGGTGGTCGCCCACGTAAGGACGATCGGCCGATCGTCAATGGCATCCTGTGGATCTTGCGCACCGGCGCACCGAGGCCAGATCCGCCCGCGCGCTATGGAAAACGGGCGGCGTACCATCAGCCTATGTGGGTCATCGCCGCGACCCTCCTGTGGTTATAGGTTTGCGTATACGCCCTTGTACAGACTGCGCCGGCTGAGGCTCAGCAGGTCGGTTTGGTCAGTGAGTGTGACCTCCCCATCCCCCCTCGACGAGGGCGAGGCGCTCAGGTCTGGTCAAGGTCGAGGCCAGATGTTTGTTTGAGCCAGGCCACGTGCGTGGTCAGGCAGCCGATCTGGGCAGAGAGTTCCTGCAC
>JBBSGA010000272.1:0-8685 GCA_038254585.1 Chloroflexales bacterium
CGTGCCGCCATCTTCGGCGTTTGCCACGGCGAACAGACTGAGACGCAGAGCACGGAGTGCTCTGCGTCTCGCCATCGGACAGGAGGAGGCTGCACCCTACTTGGAGCGTGCTGTCGATGCCGTCTGGCTCTGCTGTGCCGCCATCGACTCGCGAGCCGCTGCGCCTGGCGCCTGGAATGCACCGGCGGCCTCTGTATGCGGGACTGCGACCGGTATCTCGGCGAGATGCGGAACGCCCTGCAGCTTGAGCTCCTCGGCGAAATGGCAGGCCGCCCAGTGATCGGGAGCTACGAGGCGCAGTGCCGGCCGTTCGTTGGAGCAGATCTCCTGCGCGTATGGGCATCGCGGGTGGAAATAGCACCCGGAGGGAGGATTTGCCGGGCTTGGCACATCGCCCGGCAGCTTCATGGGCCGCGTCCGCTTGCGCGGATCTGGCTTGGGGATCGCCGCGAGCAATGCCTCGGTATACGGCATCTTCGGGTTGTAGTAGAGCTCGTCCGTAGAGGCCATCTCGACCAGATAGCCCACGTACATCACTGCGACCCGGTCGGAGATATGCTCCACCACGCTCAGATCGTGCGCGACGAAGAGATACGTCAGGTCGAACTGATTCTGGAGATCTTCGAGCAGGTTGAGCACCTGCGCCTGGACCGACACGTCCAACGCGGATACAGGCTCATCGCAGATGATCAGCTTCGGGTTGAGCGCCAGGGCGCGGGCTATGCCGAGGCGCTGGCGCTGGCCGCCGCTGAAGGCATGCGGATAGCGGGTCATATACTCCGGGCGGAGCCCGACGATCGTCAGGAGCTCGGCGACGCGATCGCGAAGCTTGCGCCCGCTGGCAACGCCGTTGATCACCAGTGGCTCGCCGACGATCCGCCCCACCGTCATACGCGGATCGAGCGACGAGAACGGGTCCTGGAAGATCATCTGCATGTTGGTGCGCACACCAGAGAGCTCTTTTTGGTCCAGCTTCTCGATGTGCACCTTGCCCATGTCCGGGTCGTCGAAGATGACCTCCCCGGCGGTCGGCTCGTACAGACGCACGATCGTCCGGCCCGTGGTGCTTTTGCCGCAGCCGCTCTCGCCCACGAGTCCGAGCGTTTCGCCCTTCCGAATGAAAAAATCGACGCCGTCGACGGCCTTGACCTGCCCGACTACTCGCCTGAAAAACCCGCCTGTAATAGGGAAATGCTTCTTCAGGCCCTTGACCTCAAGCAGAATATCGCCGGTCGTTTCGTCTGTGCTCATAGCGCTTCCTTAGCTGTGGTCGGAGGCACTGGTGGTGCCGCGAGGGGGCTGCCTTCTCGATCGGGCCGGCACCAATCGCCGGCCCTCCCACTGCCGGACGGATCCTTATCGGTCGCGGCTCGCATCGCGAGCTGCCCTGGACATGGGGTCGTCGGCATCCCCGCTGGTCTGGTTCGGCTCGTTCGGAGGCTCGATCGTGCCGCCGCCACTGCCCGGCATCATGATCGGCTCGCTTGCGACAGGCGGAACGCCGGTCGTGCTCAGCCCTTGCGGATCGCCCTTGGCGATCCCACCGCTCGATCCAAACGCGCCGAAGACCGTGCTCCCCGGGTAGAGGTGGCAGCGCACCGTGTGGTTCGGATTGCCGTCGACCACGGTTTCCACCGGCACCAGCATATCACAGATGCCTGGCATGAAGCTCGGGCAGCGCGGGTGAAACGGGCAGCCGGTGACGGTGGTATAGGGATCGGGGACAGTCCCTTTGATCACTTCCAGCCGGCTGCCCCGCTTGGTCCCGAGGCGCGGGATCGAGCGCAAGAGCGAGACTGTGTAGGGATGCTTTGGATCGTAGAAGATGTCGTCCACCGACGCGCTCTCGACGACCCTGCCCAGATACATCACGGCGACCTCGTCGCACATCTGCGCGACCACGCCCATGTTGTGGGTGATGAACATGATCGAGGTGCCGATCTCTTCCTGCAGATCGCGCATCAGCTCCAGGATCTGGGCCTCGGTCGTAACGTCGAGCGCCGTCGTCGGCTCATCGGCGATCAGCAGCGTCGGCGTGCACGAAAGCGCCATGGCGATCATCGCGCGCTGGCGCATACCGCCGCTCAGCTGGTGGGGATAGCTGTCGGCGATACGCTCCGGGTTGGGCATACCGACTTTGTCGAGGATGTCGACCGCCCGTTTGCGCGCCTCCTCGTGGTTCTGCGTCTGGTGCAGCAGCACGGCTTCCTCGATCTGCTGGCCGACCGTGAAGAGCGGGTTGAGCGACGTCATCGGCTCCTGGAAGATCATGCCGATGCTGTTGCCGCGGATGCTGCGCATCTGGTCGCTGTGCCGTCCCAGCTTCAGAACGTCGATCGCCTCCTCGCCGCTCTCGCGGAAGAGAACCCGGCCGCTCTCGACCTTGCCGGGCGGTGGCACCAGCTGCATGATCGACAGGCCGGTGATGCTCTTGCCGCAGCCGCTTTCCCCGACGATGCCGAGCACACGGCCGCGCGGGATGTCGAAGCTCACGCCGTTGAGCGCGCGGACGATGCCCAGCGACGTATGGAAATGCACCTGCAGATCCTCGACCTGGATCAGGATGTCGTTTGCCGCCGGCATGCTGGCACGCCGGTGCGCATCAGTTTCGACGACTTTCATCGACCAGACCTCCTCGCTTCGCTTAGCCGTACGGATCCGCCGCGTCACGGAGACCATCGCCCAGGAGCTGGTAGAAGAGCACCGCCAGAATGACCGCGGCGCCGGGGATCATCAGCCAGGGGTAGGTTGTGACCACCTGTACCTGCTGGGCGTCCCGCAGGAGGACCCCCCAGCTGACGGCGGGCGGCAGCATGCCGAGGCCGAGAAAGCTCAGCGCCGTCTCGCCGAGGATCGCGCCCGGCACCGCCAGCGCGGCCACCACGATGATGTGGCTGACGGCGTTCGGTAGCATGTGCGTCAAGATGATGCGCAGATGTGATGAGCCCGCCAGACGTGCAGCCGACGTGTAGTCCGCGCTGCGATAGCCCAGCACTTTTCCGCGCACCTGGCGCGCCAGACCGGTCCACTGGAAGAGCGACAGCACCAGCGTGATGTAGAAGAAGCGCTTGACCACGGAAACATCATGCGGCAGTGCGGCGGCGATCGCCGCCCAGAGCGGCAGCGTCGGAACCGACGAGATCAGCTCGATCGTGCGCTGCATAATGTTGTCGATTGCGCCCCCGAAGTAGCCCGAGGCCGTGCCGAGGACGGAGCCGAAAATCGTGGCGAGTCCCACGCCAACCAGCCCGACGCTCAGCGAGACGCGCGCGCCCTGGAGCACGCGACCGTAGAGGTCGCGCCCCTGGCTGTCCGCCCCCCAGATGTAGATCTTGGCAGGCGCGTCCACGCCGAAGAGATGCGTCGTGCTCGGGATCAGGCCGAGGATCTTATAGGGGAAGCCCTGCGCGAAGAAGCGGATCGGCACCGCCTTGCTGCAGTCGGTCGTATAGGTCCACGAAAAGGTCTTTTCATTCAGCGCTTGGGTCACGCCGCAGATAGCAGGTCGCCCATTCGCGAAGGTGATCGAGCTTGGGGCCGACCACTGATAGTTGGAATCGAGCTCGTCATAGTGGTACGGCGAGAGAAAAGGAGCGAAGACCGCCATCAAATACATGACCACGAGCGCGATCAGGCCGAAGACCGAGAGCTTGCTTTGCATAAACCGCCGGCGCATCAGGGTCCACTGCGAAATCTGCGAGGTATCGCTCTTCGCCTCTTTCGCTTTGGCCTCCCGCGCTCCAACCTGTTGGACCAGGCGTGGTGCCGCCATGACCGTCTCCTTTCCCTAGTCTAGCCGGATGCGCGGGTCGACCCACGCCAGCGCGAGGTCGGCCAGCAAGTTGCCGACGACCAGCATCATCGAGAGCATCAGCAGGAATGCGATCGCCAGGTACATGTCCTGCTTGATCAGCGCGTTGATAAAGAGCGGCCCGGTCGTCGGAAGATTGAGCACGATCGACGTGATCACTTCGCCGGAGATCAGCGCCGGCAAGATACCGCCCGCCGCCATGATCAGCGGATGGAGCGCGTTCTTGACCGCGTGCTTCCAGATCACAACGCCTTCTTTCAGGCCCTTGGCACGCGCGGTTTGGACGTACTGCGCGTTGAGCACGTCGAGCAGGTTGGCGCGCATAACGCGGGTGAGCCAGGCCGTGCTCCCGGCGGAGATCACGATGATCGGAATCCACAGGTGCTGCAGGAAGTCGACCAGCTTAGCTCCACTCCACGGCGCGTCGGCATATTGCTGCGAGAAGAGCCCGCCGACGTCGGCGTGGAAATAGGTCGACGAAACCACCATCAAAACCAGCGCGATCAGGAACTCGGGGATGGCAACGCCGACGAACTGCAGCAAGGTGATCAGATAGTCCGGGATCGTATAGCGGTGTGTGGCCGAGTAGACCCCCAACGGGATCGAGACCAGCCACGAGAAGATGATCGACGTGGTGGCCAGGATGAATGAGAACCCCAGACGGCCCCAGATCAGCTGGCTGACCGGCACTCGGAACTCGAACGAGTCGCCAAAGTCGCCGTGTACCACACCGGAGATCCATTTCCAGTACTTCACGGGCAGGGGATCGTTGAGCCCATACCGTGCCACGAGCGAGGTGATCTGCTCCTGCGAAATGTCACCGCCGGTCTGGCGTAGCCGCTGGAGCTCGACGTCGAGGTACGATCCCGGGGGCAGCTGGATCAGGATGAAGCTGATGATCGAGATAAAGAAGAGCGTCACGACCATGTAGAGCAAGCGCCGAATGATGAAGTTAAGCATCTCTTGTCACCCCACGCGTCAGCCAAACAGTGCTGATACACTCAGCAGCACGCATGCCACGCGCAATACAGGACCAACATCGTTCCGTCGCCGATGTGGCCGGCGGTACGGCCCAGGCTACTGGTTGGCCGGGGAGGACGGCCAGCAGCCATCCTCCCCGGCCGGGTTCCGCGACAGGCTTACGCCAGGTTATTCCAGAACCAGCTCTCAGGGTCGTACACCGCGGGCGTCGGATGGATCCACGGATCGGTGAATCCATGCAGCGCCAGGTCTTCGGGCTGCGGCACGTTCATCAGGCCGTTTTTGACCATGATCGGGTTCGGGTAGTTGGCTACCGTGCCCTGGACGAACGGACCGTACTGGACGTGGATCTTGATCAGCTCCCACACCAGCTGCGTCCGCTTCATGAAGTCCGGCTCGACCTTGGTCTGGTCGTAGATCTTCCACAGCTTGTCAACCGGACCACCCGGGTCGGCGTTCGCCCGGGGTGGATGCCGCTTGTAGGGATCGACGTCCGTTTCTTCTTTCTCCTTCGGCGTACCGCGGAATGTAGCCCATGTGCCTTCGAGCGGCGCCCAGCGCGTCTGCTCCAGCGGCACGACCCACTGCGGGTAGACCAGGTGGTTGGGGCCGTCGCCGATGCCCCAGTCGGCATTGCTCATCAGCTGGCCGGCGCGCCACTTGTCGCCACGGCCCGACGAGGGCACGGGCACGAGCTTGGCGTCGATGCCGATCGCCTTCCAGTCGGCCGCGAGCCGCTCGTTGGTGGCGATGACGCCCTTGTCGGTAGCCGAGTCATAGATCAGCTCGACGGTCAGCTTGCCGCCGTCGGGCATGGTGCGCACGCCGCCGGCGCCGGCCTTGACGCCGATCTCGTCCAGCATCTTCTTGGCTCCCTCCGGGTCATACTTGACCGCGAGGTCGCGCCAGCTCTTGTAGGCCGCCTTGCCCGTGTCGTTGATGTTGTACTCGATCGCCTTGGGGCTCATGGTGCCAGTCGTCTGCTCGCCCGTGTTGAAGTAGAAGTCCTTCTGGATCTGCGGACGGTTGATCGCGATCGACATCGCCTGGCGGAACTTCGGCTCGCGGATCAGCTTGCGCATCGCCTCCGGCTGGTAGTCGTAGCTGAAGAAGAAGGCCGTACTGCGGCTGCCAGAGCCGCTGTCCCTGTAGCGGATTTTGAATTTGCCGTTGGCCTCGGCCTGCTTGGCCGCCTGCACGTCGGTCAGCTTCATCAGCCAGTGATGGCCGAAGTCGACCTTGCCGGCAAGGTAGTTGACCTTCTCGACCTCTTTATCCTGGTAGCCGGTGACGTGGATCGTGTCGATGTACGGCAGCTGGTTGCCCTGCTTGTCCACCGCCCAGTAGTACGGGTTGCGCTCCCAAACAGAGGCGGTCCCTTCCTTGTACTCCTTGAGCTTCCATCCGGTCAACACCGGGACGTCCGGGTTGAGCCGCATATCCATCTTCTGGTCGTGGTTCTTGTAGTCCTTGGCGCTGGAGTTGTACTTGGGATGGAACTGCTTCAGATAGTGCTTGGGCGCCACCCATCGTGGGCCGTTGCCGGCGTTGACCCACATCGCCATCCGGTCGGCCATGAGCGGCGAAGGCGCGTCGAAGATAATCTGCAGGGTATTGGCGTCGACCGCCTTGAACTGTGCCAGGGTGCCTTTGCCCGACTTCCCTTCGTCGGGAGGCACAGCTTCGGCGGTGTAGTCCTTGTTGAGGACCATGTCGTTCCACCAGTACATGACGTCGTCGCTGGTAAACGGCTGGCCGTCGGACCATTTGATGCCTTCCCGGATATGGAAGGTCCACTGGCTGGCGTCGGCATTCTTTTCCCAGGTCTCGACCCAGCCCGGCCCGATCTCGAGGCCATCCTTGAGCCAGCGCATGGGCGAGTGCCCGTACATGGTTTCCAGGACGATGTTTGAGACGCCGTTGCCGCCCCAGCTGTTGCTGAACTTCATGTCGCCGCCGTACTTGCCGGGCTGCACCCATTTATGGGGGACGACGTAGGGGTTCTTGGGCAGCCGCTGCTCGACCGGCGGGAGCTTGCCGGCCTTGACCATATCGGTAAGCAGCGGAGATTCCTGGTACTTGCCAGGTGCCTTGAGCGCCTCGGCTGTTCCGCCGGCGCCGGTCATTTGGGTCGCGCCGATACCACCGGCAGCCTCGCTGGGAGCCGGTGTTCCGGGCGCGCCGCCCAGTGTGCCGGCCGCGGTCGTGGCGCTGGTGCCCGCGCCGCCCGCGGCGGTCGTCGCACCGGTGCCCGCGCCGCCCGCCGGTGCCGCCGTGCCGCCTGCCTGCTGTGTCCCGGCTTGGCCGCCGCATGCGACGACCATCGCGCTTGCCGCGCCGATCGCCGACAGGCGTAGGAAGTCGCGCCGGCTAAGTTTCTTTTTGTCTTCCACGTGTGCCTCCTTGCTGAGCAGCGTCCAACGCGCTCATACAGTGTGGAATGTCTGGGAAATCTGACTGACGAGGTTAACCGCGAGTTCGGGGGGATCCTGCGCGCTCGACATTGAACTGCTCCAGGGCTCCTGGTAGGGCACCGGCGCCGGCTGAGGTTGTGAAAGGACCATCCAGCGCCTACGCCCTGTCGTCAAAGCGAGCGCATCAGGACGAGAGTTTTGCATGCTCACCTCTTTACTTATCGAGTTGCGGGCCAGCGAAAATCGCACTTCAGTGTATATCGCATCCTTTCCCATGTCAACTTGGAGCGCAACTCGGTTCTTTTAGGTCGACATCGTGCATAGATTCCCTTTCTGGCCATAGCCTACAGCCCGGCGCCTTCACCGGCAAGCCTATCGAACATGTTAACATGAGCATGCAAGTGGGCCCTCCGAACGGCGCGCGGCTGCATGCGAGAGGATCGTATGCAGACAGAGCTTGTCGTATTCGGGACAGCCGGCGGAGGCCGTAGTCACGCTATACTTCTTCGACCGATGATTCAGATCACGCCAACACTTGCGATTGACGAAGCCGAGGTTGAGCTCAGCTTCATCCGCTCCTCGGGCGCGGGTGGTCAGAACGTCAATAAGGTCGCTACCGCCGTCCAGCTCAGGTTCGACGTCGCCCACTCGCCCTCGCTGCCTCCAGATCTGCGCGAGCGTCTGATGAGATTGGCAGGACGGCGGATGGGAAAGGATGGCGTGCTTGCGATCAAGGCCTGGCGGTTCCGCACCCAGGAGCGGAACCGCCAGGACGCTCTCGACCGGCTGGCCGAGCTGATTCGCTCGGCATCGCACGCGCCTCGACTCCGGCGCGAGACGGCACCGACCTTTGCGTCGAAGCGGCGACGGCTTGAGACCAAGCGACGGCGCGCCGTGGTCAAGACGGCCCGCCGGCTTCCTGCAGAGAGCGAGGAGTAGCCGCCGAGCGGTGCGCACCGGGCGTCGTCCGTCACCCGCCAGGTACCCTTCCGCCCCTGTCAGCCGGCGGAGTTACGTTCGAGCACACGCTCGATGAACTGCTGCAGCGGCTCATAGTGTGACCCCTTCCAGTAGATCTGGCCGCATTCCTCGCAGGTCTGAAATTCGTCATAGTATTGCCGCGTCTTGGGCGCCAGCCGGTCGGCGATGGCCTCCTTGGCGACCGGCTGCAGCCGGCCGTTGCAACGAATGCAGCGCTGAGAGGTCATTTAACAATTCGTATGGACGCTGGTGGAGGAATAAGCCGTCCACGAATATGACACGAATACACGAATAGATTACACTGAAAGCACTTATGCATCTCGCGGGAGAGAAATAGGCGTTGTCTACTGGTGGTATCTGTTGTTCTACCACGGACATTCGAGTATTCGTGTGTCATTCGTGGACGGCATCGTTCTAAAAAACCATGCCTGCTATTAATTGTTAAATGGCTCATGTCGGTTCAGGGGTGTAAGGGAGCATCATGGCACGCAGAAAGTC
>JBBSGA010000273.1:0-8663 GCA_038254585.1 Chloroflexales bacterium
AGGCCTCCTCGCTCCAATCCGTAGGACGACTGAGGTAGGAGAGCAAGGATGAATCAAGAGGTGGAGGCAGTCAACCGATCAGAGCGGTGACCTGAATTGTCCACCACGGATAGAGGGAGCACCCACGCTTGGGTGCGCCGGTCTAAATGTGATTCGCGGGAGGCAGCGACACTTCCGGCGCGTGCTAGCGCAGCGCTGACGGCGCCGCTTCGCGCAGGACGCGGAGGAGCTGGGCGACGACATCGGGAGCGAGCTCGGCATCCTTCGTTGGGCACACGCGCTCCAGCCAGACGTCGAGGGCTGCATCGACAAAGGCCGCGCTGACGGGCCGGCCCCGGCGCTCGACGGCGTGGATGACCGCGCCGCCCCACGTGATGAGGGTGGCGAGATCGAGGGTGGTGAGGAGCCGCTCCTCGTCGCGCTGATACTGCTCGACCCCCTTGGCGACGGCGCGCATCGCAGCGATGAGGCGCCCGGATGGCGGCAGATCGAGCCGGTCGCCGAGGATCTGCGCCTGGATCTCGGGCGGGTAGCTCGCGAGATGCAGCCAGCCACCCCAGCGGCGGCGGAAGGCCGGATCGGTCAGGTCGAGGCCCTCGTAGCCCTCGCCGAGATTACCGGTCGCAATGATCTTGACACGCGCGGCGGGCACGACCAGGCGCTCGCGGGTCATCCAGACGTCGATGATGTGGAAGCCATCGCCGGCGGCCGCGTCGGCCGGAACCGGGAGCCCTTGCGCCGCGACAGTGCGCCGGTCGTAGACGTTGAGCACCCGCATGATCGCGGCGGTGCAGCTTTTGTGGCCGCGCGGCAGCTCGTCCAACAGCAGCAGCACGTGCTCGCCGGCGATGGCCCGCCGCGCCCAGCGCGTCACGGGGCCGTCGACCGGCAGCCAGTCGCCGCCAGCGCCGGGACCGGATGTCGGCGGCGCGTGCCCGGCCACCGCGCGGCGCAGCTCGGCCAGTGCCTGCTTGGTTGCCGCCAGGTCGTCCTCGAGCGCCTGGATCCAGCGTGGTGGTCGAATCGTGGTGGCTGGCTGCTCCTGCGCTTGTGCGGCAGGCCACGCCGGTGGGAGGGACGATGAGCCGCCGCGAGATTGCCGCGGGCATAGCTTCCGAAGAGATCGCGCGCATCCGTGCCGGGGTCGAAGACGATGAGCTCGACGCCCAGGCCGAGCTGGTGCGCGACCTCGGTCGCCTGGAAGGTTTTGCCGGTGGCGGTCGGTCCGGACAGGAACAGGCTGTGGGACCGCTCGAGGGCCTGCCGGATGCGCTCGATATACGGTCCGAAGATACGCGGGACCGGCATGTGCGGCGCCGGCGCCGCAGTGGGGACGGCACTGGCCCCGGGTGGCGCCGCAGGCGCGCTCGATGTGGCGGATGGCGCGGGCGTTGGGTGCGCGTCCCGCTCCGGCGTCACCGAGCCTGAACGATGCGGTGGCGGAGCGGCGGGTGCGGCAGCCATTGAACCCGCAGATGCGGCCATAGGTGCGCCCCCGGCGGCAGGTGAAGTCTCAGCTGGCGGCTCAGGGCCATCACTGGGCGGAGTCATCGATGGAGCGGCTGGCACCGGGGGAGCCGCTGGCTCGCCTCCCGTGTCAGGAGACGGCTGGATCAGCACCGTTCCCGGCAGGCTGCATTCGGTGCCGCCCGGCAGCTCGTCGGCGGCGACGACCTCCACGGTCCGGTCAGCCAGCCCTGGCAGGACGAAACGCATGGCCATGGCGAGGGCATCGCAGACGCCGAGGATCGCAGGCTGCACCAGCGGATGCGTGCAGGCGGCCGCGAGGCTGGCCTGGTCCCAGCCGGTCTCCCAGCTCAGCCGCGGATACGCCGCGTCCATCGCCGCGACGAGCGCATACCATCGCGCGACGAGCTCGGCGGTTTGGTCGCTGGCCCCCGTCATGCGTTGCCGGACCACGAGGTGGGCCAGCTCCACCGCGGCCGCCTGGTAGGTCGGCCCGTTGGCGAAGCCGCCCAGGCGCACCCGCGTGCCATCGTCGTCCCAGCTGAAGCTTGTAGGTCGGCCATCCGCGCGTGCTCTGCATGACCACCCGGCCAGAGCGAGCATCGGCGCTGCACGTGATCGTGGCGACGATGCCGTGCAGGATGGCGAGCACCGCCTGGGCATAGCCGAGACCGAGGGTGGCCTCGGGGTGGGGATTCCAGCGGCTGCGACTGGCCGCGTCGATCGGCTGATGGCGCGTCAGGGCGCCCTGGCTGAGCTCAGCCTCCTTCTTGTTATAGAGCAGGTGGAAGGGCGTCTCCGGGCCGGTAAAGGTGCCCGACCGTCCACGCCGGGCAGGCGTTGTGGTGCTCATGGCAGCTCCAGGATCGCGCGCGAGGCTGCGGCCGGCTGGTTCCGGTGCAGCCTCACACAAGTGAACGAACAGGGACGACGTCGGGGATGCGTGCCAGCGTGTGGTGGGACAAACCCTAGAAGAGTGGCAACTGGCTGGCCGTGATAGCGCGGCGCTGTTTGCGCTGGCGCCGGAGCTGGGGACCGACTGCCTGCGGATCACCAAACGCAATGGCCAGTTGCTGAATCGGCGTTGGTGGTCCTGCGACGGGAACCCGTTCCGGCGTCGTCCGGCCGGCCGCTACCGCTTCCAGCACGAGCTCGGTCAGGGACAGAAGTGGGTACGGCAGATCCGAGTTGGCAGGCGACGCTGGTGCTACGCGGGCCATACGTCCCGGTGTTACCGGCGGATCCGCCATCCTGGCCTGGAGCCGGGCCGCCAGCGTGTCGACCACGCCGAGGAACTCCCGCCCCCGCTTGAGCCGGACGGCGAGCTCGTCGCCGCGCCGCTTGAACGCCGCGGCCAGATCGATCTCGCCGCTGCCCTCCAGCCCCTAGCTCAGCCTGGCCAGCGTCGTCCGGTCGGCGCCTGCCGTGCGTGCCAGCTCCCCGTCGGGTGTGCCGCCCGCGAAGAGCGCGGCCGCGACACTCCTGGTGCCCAGGGTCACCAGCTTGCGGTGGGCCGTGGTGTCGCGGTAGGCCAGGAAGTAGAGCCGCACCTCGTAGGGCTGCCCCAGTCGCCAACAGCGACGCGAGGCCTGGTCCAGCATGAAGAGGTTGAGGGCGAGCTCGTACCAGACGATCGTGCGGCAGCACTGCAGGTTGAGCCCTTCGAGCACCCGGCGGTAGGGCACAATCAGCACCTGCCTCCCACGAGCCACCGCGCCAATGATCGCGTCCTCGCGGTCCTCCGGGTCCACACGGTTCGGCAGGGTCCAGGGATGGAACTCGGCGAGCACATGCTCGAGGCGGCGCGCCGTCGAGCGCAGGTCGTTCTGCTCGACATAAATGAGCATCGGCCGGGCTTCGGCCACCTCCTGGCGCACGATCCGCAGCAGCTCCCGCTCCAGCGGATAGCGGTGGTCGGCGCTCAGCACCGGCGCTTCGAAGATCTTCTCACTCCGCTGGACATCGCCCCAATCACCCCGCTTGGTTGATGTGACCGTAAAGCGCGGATCGGCGCTGAAGGGCAGCACGGCCCACCAGCCCGGCAGCGTCCCCTTGGCGAGGGTCGCGGCCGCGATGCGCTTCGTCGACAGCGTCTCGAGCGCGGACTCGATCTGACGGTAGTGGGCGTGGAGATCGCGCTCGGCGGCCCACTGCTGCACCCGGCGGAGCTCGGCCGCGGCATGGCACTGCGCCTCCTTCGCCGCGTCCAGGCCGCACTGCGCGGCTACGAGCGCATCCGGTGCGGGATTGTTCTCTGCGACCAGGACAGTGTGCAGGTGGTCGGCATGGGCCAGCCGCGCTTCGGCGTCACACGCGGCGGCGGCGGCCGTCTCGACCGCCGCCTGGAGCTCTGCCTGGCGCAGATCCACGACGACGGGCACCTCGACGCGCGGTGGCATGTAGGCGCCGACGTCGAGCACGTCGATGAAGATCAGCTCGGCCAGGAGGTAGGGCAGCAGGCGCGCCGAGATGCCGGGCGCGGGAATGGTGGTGATCGTGACGTCCGTCTGGCCACTGCCCCGCCGTGCCGTGGACTCGTGCTCGCGGGTGAGGGTCTGGATCACGCCGTAGCGGCGCATGGCCTGCTCCGCATCCTCCCAGCCGAGGCCGAGCCGCTGCCAGAAGCCGGGGTGATAGCGGTACCAGTAGGCGAAGAAGTCCGTCAGGGTGCCGCCATACTGGGTGCCCGAGCCGTAACCGTAGGTCTGGGCGCTGCGCTGGGCCAGATGGACGGCATGGCCGATGTCGGTCGTCTTGGTGCGCGCATTGTGACTTTCGTCGATCTCGACAAAGGCGACGCAGCCCGGGTAGCAGCGATACAGGTACGCGTACGGTGAGAAGCTATCGGGCGGGTGGGAGCCACGCTGACCAGCGGCGTCGACGAGGCGCACCTGCGGCTGTCCGCGCACGACCGGCACCTCGCCGCCGGCGTTGGCCGCGACGCGGGCCGCGCGGGACCAGGCCGCGAACGGAAGCTGCGGAAAGCGCGCCTCGGTCGTCTTCAGCCGCGCGTCCGTCCAGAGCGCGGCGCCACAGTGGTCACAGGCGCGCCGCTTATCGACGAACCAGGTCAGGCTGGTGATCGGCTCGCGCCGGTCGTCGGCGTCCGCGGGTTCCTCGGCCGGCTCGCGCCGCCGCTGCGTGCGCCGCAGGCTGCCGGGTTCAGCCTCCTGCAGTGTGCCACCGTCGGGACAGTGGAAGTGGCTGATCCGCTCGGTGCGCATCACGGTGCGACCGTCGGGCCCCCGGATGCCGATGACGCGGTTCCCGTCGGAGACGGGCTCGCCCGGCGCGTCGAGGTCCGGTACCTGCACCGTGTGGGTCTTCTCGATCACAGCGGGCTGCCAGGCCCGCCCGAAGGCGCGGGTCTTGGACTGGGAGAAGATCGCGATCACCGCCGGCGCGAAGCTCTGGGCGCAGCGCTGCATCCAGCGCGCGACGTCATGCTGGTCGTCGATGACGATGACCTCGGCCTCGGGCCAGGCCGCCGCGATCTCCTTTTCCCAGACGGGCACCACGCGCATCGGCGTGACGACCATCAGCGGCAGCGCCCGCGGCGCGTCACCGATGGTGCGGCGGTTGGCCTTCCAGGCACGCCGAAGGCGTTTGACCCAGAACGGCAGCTTTCGGCCCGGTTGGGCCAACACGCCATCGCGCGCGTGCCACACGAACGCGAAGAGCGCCATCAGCGCGATGTGCATCCGCGTTTTCCCGGTCCCGGGCTCGCCCTGGATCGCCGTGCGGCCGCAGCGGTTGAGGCTGCGCCACATCGCGTAGACGCGATGCTGCTGCGGGACCGCCAGGCCGGGGAAGGGCGCTTTCACGTGTAGGCTTTTTGCTACGCGGCTTTAGAAAGGGGTATTCTGACACGCGGACGCCACATCCGCGTGTCAAGACTTTTCGGCCACGGCTCCGGCACCAGCCGTCCGAGTGGCACCGCCTGCCCACGACACAGCGCCGCCACCAGCACCAATCGTCCCCGCCGAAAACAACTCATCTCTCGTCCCATCCCTCCACTCCTCGCCCACCGTCGGGCTACATGCCCCTCCGGCAGTGCCTCCAGCACTGGCACCGGCAGCGCCTCCTCCGCCTCGCACCCCACGCTCACCACCCACAACGTCGCTACCGCCAACACCAGCCACAGCCGCTCTGCGCGTGCTGGACTCGTCATCTTCGTCGCCTGCCGGGCGCCCTTTGGGCACACCCTCCGCGTTTGCTGTCCTTGTACCCCCATTCGATCCAGGCGCGCAATCCGTACCAAGCGACATCCGCTGCATGCGCGGGCAAATCGGTCACGACCAGCCACGGCTCGCGATACCCGCTGTCCCAGCGCGCCAGCAAGGTACACACCAAGTGTCGCTCCTTGGTCGCGAAACAGGTCACCTTCCCTGCCCAACGTTCTCCGACCCGTTCCACCACCTCCTTCAGCGGCCGGAAGGTCGAGGCTCCTTGCGGGCAGTCCTGCCCCTGACGATTGATGCCCAGCAAGGGATGCCAGCCGCGCGCCTGAATGGTCGTGAACAGCCAGCGGGCGTATAAGCCGCGATCGGCAGCAACGATGACCGTCCAGTCGGCGGGGATGGCGCCATCAAGCGCCTCGACGAGCGCGATCCAGTGGGGTCGCCAGGCTCCAGCGCGCGTCGCTTCCACAACGTTCCAGGCGACCGGGATGGCACAGCCGCGGATGACGACACAGATAGAGAGGGTGGTGAAGCGCTGCCCAAGGGTAGAAGCATCCATAGCCAAAGCAATCTGCTTACAGGAGGGGTCGGTCCAGGCGACGATCCAGCGGAGGAGCGGAGCAAAACAGGAGGAGACGTCGAGGGAGCGGCGTTTGCGACCGCGTTTGGCGCCACTTGTGTGGGGCGCATCACGGTACCAGTCGCGGCGTTGCTCACGGGTGGTGTGCTCGGAACGGGAGAGCAAATAGGCCAAGATGGTGGCGACGGTGGTGAGGCCGCAGGCGTGCGCGAGGATGATGCCGACGCTGTAGCAGGCGAGCACGGTGCGTTGGGGCTGAGAGAGGTGCGGAAGAGAGGTTGACAGGGTGGTGTGCCATCGTGATAATCTGGTGAGGCGGGTCATGGGCTGCTCCTTCGCTGGTTTGGTCTGGTAACCACCAGCGTAGCAGATGACTGACCCGCCTCAGAAACGCTTGACACGCGTTCATTGCCACCCCAAAAAGCCTACACGTGAAAGGGGGAAGGGCGCCCCTGGAAGCTGTTTGTCCTGGCCGATGCGCATGACGACGTCGATCTCCCAGTCTTCCGGGTCCAGGCGATAGAGCGGCTGGTAGGTGGCGAGCACCTGGTTGGCCAGGAGCGGCAGCCAGGGCTGCAGAAAGGTGTAGACCGCGTCCCGCTGATACGTGACGCTCTCACCCGTGGTGAGGTCGAGCACATGCAGCACGGCCTTGTCCTGCTGCTGCTGGACGCGCGTGACGCGCTTTTTGCGCTGCTCCTCGTCGGGCTCGATGTCGGCCAGCTCGGTCGAGACGTAGGTGGCGAAGGCGTAGCGGCGACCGTCGGGTCCGGCGACCGGCCGATAGTTGCAGGCGCCCGTGAGGATCAGCGCGGCGAGATGCGCCTCGCCGGCGATGGGCATGAGCGGAGAGTCAATCGCGAGCTCGGGCGACCAGGTGGTCGCGCCGGTCCAGTGTTCCTTGAGATGGGCACCCTGTGCCGGCTACTTGCGTCATCCGTTCGTGTACGTGATCCGTCAAAGAGTGGTTGACATCGGTTGCCACGACAGCACGGCACAACAATCACTAACGCGGTATCATGGATGCCACCTGTCGTCCCAACCACGCTCAATGGGAAGACGTAGGAGTCCGTGAAGGAGCTGATAGGGGGAGCATGAGCACGAGCACATATGAACATATTCTGCGGGAGCTGGGACACCTGACAGCCGAAGAGCGCCGCCGGCTACGCCAAGCGCTTGACGACGAGCAAATGACGGGTACGCGTGCCGAGCGTGTACCAAGGACGATCAGAACCACAGCAGCCGAGCCGGACGAAGAGCCGCCGGCAGTTTCTCCGTATGTCGCCCTCTTAGAGAAGCGCGGACCGCTCAATCCAGCGGTGGCTGCCGAGATGGAACGAGCCATTGCGGACGCCTGTGAGCGGATTGAGGCCCAAGACGGCTAATGCTGCGCCGAGTGATGATTGATACGACGATCGCGATCGCATCTTTCCGCCATGATGCGGAGATCATCAATCTGCTGACTAGCGTGCAGCCGGTTGTGAGCGCGATAGTGCTGGGTGAACTCTACCTCGGGGCAGAGCTCGCGACCAGGTCAAGCGAGCAGTTTGGGTACATTGAAGACCTGATCACCGCCAGTGATGTAGTGGACTGCACTCGCGAAACAGCCCGGCGCTACGGAGCCATCTATGCCGATCTGCAGCGTCGGGGGCAGATGATCCCCATCAATGACATCTGGATCGCTGCAGCGGCGCTCCAGCACGGTGTGCCAGTTGCGACCCATGATACAGGGCATTTCGGCCGAGTGCCAGGGTTGAACGTCGAGGCCTGGTAAGTCAAGGGCGCTTTGAAGAATCCCTTGATGCTGACCAGGACTGGAGCCCTGCTGCATCCGGCGCGAGGTTAGGCAGGCAATCCGTAGATGGCTATGCGTGGGCACCCGAAACATATCGAGAGGCTGGTCCGCGATCTCCTGGCGGAAGCGTATGAGCGCGAGTTGCAACGCGAATTACGGAAGCTAGACCGGAGTTTCGCGGCATGGCGTGCTGGAGCAATCAGCAGTGGGGAATTGAGCGACCAGGTGCATCAGTATGACACCGGTCCGTCCCGGCAACTCTTCAAGCGCTACAACGTGACGACGCCCGAGGTAACCGTCGCGTACGCGATTGTCAGTGGCATTCTCAAGCGGGAGGAAATACCGCCGACGTCCTGCTCGCGCTCACCGGTCCGCTGACGTTCTACGATGAACTAAAGCAGCGCAACGAATTGAAGGAACCAGACGAGCTCTAACGGTACTTTGTTGACGTGGGAATAGGGGTGTGCTAGACCAGGAGGTGGAGGACAGCCATGCGTACCCGACTGCCTGTGTCACCGGCCCCTCAACCACGCGAAGCCTACGCGCAGGACTGCGACTCGCGCTTCGCCAAGCGCAAGCAACGCGACAGCTTCCGACGCTACTTGGAGGGCGTGCTTCTACCGACCGAACGCAACAAGAC
>JBBSGA010000274.1:0-8659 GCA_038254585.1 Chloroflexales bacterium
CACACCAACCCCCAACAAAAAAAACACACAACACCACCCACACACAACACAACACAAAAACCCCCCCCAACCACGGCCGCGCCCCCCCCCCCCCCCCCCCCCCCCCGACTCTTTGCGCAGAACAGGGATCTCCGGCGTCGCTAGCCGGTAGGACGCAATTTCTTGGTTACCTGCTCGAAGCGCTTCGGATCGCGCTCGGCCAGGTAGTCGAGGATATAGGTAATCGTCTCTTCCTCATAATCGTCCATCAAGCCGTCGAGCACGCGCCGCACCATCATCGCCTCGAAGTCGCGCTTGGTGATCGCCGGCGCATAGACGTAGGCCAGGCCATCGCGACGGCGATTGAGCACACCCTTCTCGGCCAGGCGCGTCATCGTCGTCATCACCGTCGTATAGGCGATGTCACGCTGGTCCTGAAGCACCCGGTGGACCTTCTTGACTGTGGTAAACTTTTCGCGCCAGACGATTTGCATAATCTCGGTCTCGAGCGGGCCAAGCACTTTGACAAGGCCGCCCTCGGCCGGCTTGAAACGAAACTCTGGTTTGCGTCCTTGTCCCATAGAGGAACACTCCTTTCGCCGTCAGCCAGATACCTGTTCTGCGATTTACAGTGTACTCGTGACTCGTGGGAGTCGCTAGATTTGAATCTGACGGAAGGATTACAGGGCTGGGGCGAGTCGTCGACGGCATTGGCCGGGGTGCGAAGGAGCAAAAGAGAATCGCATGCAACACGGCATAACCGAGCAGATTCGCGCGGCAATGCAAGACGCTCTGCCGCGGCCGGCCGATCCTATCCTGTGCAATTATTATGCTCTGATGGAGTACCATCTTGGCTGGCGTGACCCGGGCCTTGCTCCGGCACCGGCCGATGCCGGCAAGCTGATCCGGCCCCGGCTCGTCCTCCTAGCATGCCGTGCGCTCGGCGGCACCGACACTCACGCACTCCCGCTGGCAGCCGGAATCCAGCTGCTGCATGACTTCTCGCTGATCCACGACGACATCGAAGACCATAGCGACCAGCGACGGGGACGTCCAACTGTGTGGAAGCTGTGGGGACTTGAGATCGGGATCAACGTTGGCGATGGTATGTTCGCCGTCGCACATCGCGCGATCCACGCTCTTTCAGACGTGGGAGTAACAGCCTCGACCGTCCTTGCCGTACTGCGCGGCTTCGAGGAGACGATCCTGCGCATCTGTGAGGGCCAACATCTGGACATCAGCGGCGAGCGTCGCTTCGACATCGACGAGTCGCGCTACCTGGCTATGATTCGTGGTAAAACCGCTGCCCTGCTGGCGGCATCCACCGGCCTCGGCGCTCGCCTCGCGGCAGATGACCCTCAGCAGGTACAGGCTATGTCCGACTTCGGGGAGGCCCTGGGCATGGCCTTTCAGATGCAGGATGACCAGCTCGATATCTGGGGCGATCCGCGGCGTACGGGCAAGCCTTACGCGGCTGATCTTCTGCAGCACAAGATGAGCCTGCCGATGGTCCACGCCTATGCCGGGAGCGGCGCCTCCGGCCGCGCCACCATCGAGCGCATCTACCGCCGGGAGCATGTCGAGCAAGCCGACGTCGAAACGCTCCTGGCAATTCTCGACTCCACCGGCGCCCGAGCGCATGTCGCCGCGCTCGCAGCCCAGGAGCACGATCGAGCGTTGTCTGCGCTGTCCGCAGTACGGGCAGTAGACGCCGAGGCACTCGGGCAGCTTCACACCCTCGCCGAATCGCTGCTTACTCGCGACTGGTGACGAACCGAGACGCGCGCCCAATCCGCGTTATGCAGGTGAGTGCCGAGTATCCGCCCGACCCGGGCGGTGTCGGGGACTACACGCGCCTGCTCAGCCGCGCCTTGATCGAGCGTGGGCACACGGTGGTTGTCGCCACGAGCGAGCGCGCCGGGGTGGAGCGGACGGAGGAAGTGTTTGAGGATCCGCCGCGGATCTCGGTGGCGGGCGACTGGTCCTGGCGCTCGATCGGTCCGCTCCTGCGGACCATCGCCGTCACCCGGCCCGAGGTCGTGCATATCCAGTACCAGACGGGCGCCTACCACATGCGCCTGGCGATCAATCTGCTGCCCTTCGTGCTCCGGCGCCGTTCCGGTCGTCCGCGCATCGTCGTCACAGCACATGACCTGCGCCTTCCGTATCTCCTGCCCAAGGCCGGCAGCCTGCGCCGCTTCGTCACGCACCGTCTGCTCCAGGGCGCCGACGCCGTGATCGTCACCAACGCCGCCGACTACCGGCGCCTTGCAGGCCACGGGCACGCCGATCCTAACCTCTTTCTCGCCGACCAGCCGATCCCGGCCACTATTATTCCTATTGGCGCCAACGTCCTGCCGCGGCCGCCCGAAGGCTACAGCCGTGAGGCATGGCGCCGGAATGCGGGCATCTGTGACGGCGAAATCGTCGTCGCCTTCTTCGGTCTCGCCAGCCCATCGAAAGGGCTGCGCGAATTGGTAAAGGCGCTGGCCGCGACGCCGGCTTTTATCCAGCTGCTCGTCGTGGGCGGCGAAGCGCAGAGCGGGCGCGATCGTACGTACGCCGCCGAAGTATACGCGGACGTTGGACGGCTGGGGCTTGACGATCGCGTGCGCTTTACCGGCTATTGCGATCCGCCGGCCGTCTCGGCTCACCTGCTTGCCGCCGATATCGGTGCGCTCCCTTTCCTCGACGGCGCTTCATACCGGCGTGGCAGCCTCCTGGCGCTGCTCGCCCACGGGCTGCCTGTGATTACGACACGGCCCGAAGCGCCGCTGGAGCCGCCTCTGGAGGACGGCGAGCAGGCTCTGCTGGTGGCCCCCGGCGCGATCGCGGAGCTCTCCGCGGCCATCGAGCGTCTGGCGAGTGGCCCTCCTCTGCGCGCCCGGCTTGGCGCCAACGGACGCGCGCTCCTCCAGCATTTCACGTGGCCTTCCATCGCCGCTGCGCATGAAGCCGTGTACAATGGGCTGTTGGGACGTGTGATGTCTGACCACATCACAAGATAAGGAACGTCGATGATCTCCCTCCGCCGCTCGTTCGTCCTCAGCATCCTTTTTACCGGCGCTGTACTGCTCTTCCTCGCCGCCTGCGACCTTGGGAGCTCAAGTCAACCGGCCGGCACGGCGTCTACCGTCGAGACGACAACTTCACCTGTAGCCATAGCGCGGGCGGCTCCACAGGCCACGCCGAGTGCCACGGCCATGGCAGCCCCGGTCGAGGCGACCGTCGCCGAAACAGCCGCGCCTACGCCATCGGTGCCGCGGGGAGGTACGCTCACGATTAGAGCCACGGAAGCCATAACCACCTTCACACCGTGGGATCTGCGCAACCGAGGTGACGAATATGTCGCACAGCTGCTCTACAACGGGCTTGTGCGGCTCGACGAATCGCTCAAGCCGCAGCCCGATCTTGCCGAGCGATGGGACGTGTCACCCAACGGTGGACTCATTACCTTCACGCTTCGCAGCGGCATCTCCTGGAATGATGGCAAGCCACTCACGAGCGACGATGTCGTCTGGACTCTCAATAATATGCGTGCCCTGACGGCTACCAACTCGCTGCTTTTCGACCTCCAATCGACCATCTCACAGGTCCGCTCTCCGGTAAGCGGCACGGTTGTGCTCTCGCTGACGCAAGCCTATGCGCCGCTCCTGGCCGACCTAGCCGTGCCGATCCTGCCGCGCCATCGCCTGCAGACGCGCCCAATCGAGCAGCTTGCCGCCTTCAATTTCCTGGACGAGCCGATCGGAAGCGGCCCGTTCAAGCTCAACGAGCGGAGCGAGCGGGGCTTGAGCTTCATCCGCAACGAGCAGTATTTCCGCGGCCGTCCGAATCTCGACGGCGTCGCGCTCGTCGTCGCGCCCGCTCCAGCAAGAGCAGCGGGTGCGCTGAATGACGGAACCTTGCTCCAGGGCGAGTTTAATGCCACGAGCCCTGCGACGGAGACGGCAGATCTCGCCGGATCGCTCGTGCGGGATGGCTATCCGGAGAACGGCTCTTATTTTCTGGCCTTCAACGTTCGCTCGGGCCGTCTCTTCGGCGACCTCCGCCTACGCCAGGCATTAGCACTGTCCGTGGATGTCCCTGCGCTTGTGCATGAAGTAACCGGCGATCGCGGCCTGCCGCTCGCGACATCCCTGTCACCCGCCGCCTGGGCATACCCCAAGAGCCTCGTGCCCACACAGCCGGATCTCAACCGCGCACGGCAGCTACTCGACGACGCCGGGTGGAAACAGGGCGAGGGGAAGGCCGTGCGCGCGCGCGACGGCATTACACTTACCGCACAGATCTTCGTTCGCGGCGACGATCCACGTCGCGTGGCTGCCGCTCAGCGGATCGCGGCGGACGCCGAGCAGATCGGGATGAAGCTGCAGGTCGTGCCCGCGGACTACAGGACCGTCATTCTCTCCAAGCTCGCGCCACCATATGAGTTCGATCTACTGCTCAGCTCCTGGGTCAACGCGCCCAATAGCGCGGGCTTCCCGACGAACCGGTTTTATGACGCGGACGATTACGCGATCTTTGGGGCCGATCGCATCTGGAAAGGGCCAGGCGACACGCGCGCGGCTCTACGCAACATCGGCGGCTTTTCCAATCCCGACTACGAAGCCGCGGCCAAGCGTGCACGAGCCACCTACGACCCGGATCAGCGCGCGGCTGCCATCGCCCAATCGCAGGCCGTCATCCTGCGTGAGCTGCCCTATCTCTTCCTCTGGACCGACCGCATTCCAACCGCTTTGAGCCCGAAGGTACATGCCGAGGGGGCAGATATTCGGCTTACCTCGCCCCGCTATTTCTGGGACGTCGCTCACTGGTATATACAGTAGCGAGGCTAATCCTCCGTCGAAGGGCAATTGACGTGCGACAGGCTGATAGCTGAGCCCAGCTTTGCTGCAAATAAAAAGAGCTCGAGGGCCGGGTCTGAAACCCGGCCCTCGACAAAGATAAGCGCCGTCGCCGGTCGCGCGCCTAGATCAGCATCTGCATCTCGAGCTCGGAGAGGAGCTCAGCCGCCCGTGCGGCCTTGACGTTCCGCTCCCAGACCAGCTGGTCTGCGATGATATTCACAAGCTCGCCGCTCGCGCCCGCGCTCATCGCCACCTGGCGCGCATGTAGGGCCATATGTCCTTGCTGGATGCCCTCCGTGGCAAGTGCGCGTATCGCGGCGAGGTTGGAGGCGAGACCTGCGCAAACACATATCTCCGCGAGCTCCCGCGCGGAGCTCACGCCGAGCAGCTTGAGCGCGGCTTGTGCTGCCGGGTGCACCTTGGTCGCACCGCCCACGATGCCGACCGCGAGCGGCATCTCGAGCACTCCGACGAGGTTGCCCGTGTCGTCGCGGCTCCAGGTCGTGAGCGAAGTATAGCGGCCATTACGCGCCGCGTAGGCGTGGGCACCGGCCTCGACCGCGCGCCAGTCCTGGCCCGTGGCGATGAGCACGGGATCGATGCCGTTGAGGATCCCTTTGTTATGCGTCGTCGCACGATAGGGATCGACGGCCGCGAATGCATAGGCGTGCAGGATACCTTCGATAACATCCTCTCCGCGTATGTCGGGGCGGTCGAGCGCGCGAGGAGGCACGACGACGCGGGCACTTGCCAGCCGCCGGTCGGTTAGATTCGAGAGGATCCGAAGATATGCACGTCCGCCCGAGACCCGCTCCAGCAAAGGCGCGACTGCCTCCGCCATACCGTTGACTGCATTCGCGCCCATCGCGTCGAGGCAGTCCACGATCAGGTGCACGACGAGCATGGGGCCGGTCGGCGATTCGACGAAGGCGTGGACTTCCACCTCCTCGGCACCACCGCCCAGCTTGGCCAAGGTACTACTTTGAGCGTTGGCGACCGCCAGGATCTCATCACGGTGTTTCACGATCGCATCGCGGGCCGCGGCAGCATCCGGCACGTTGACGAGCTGAACTTGGCCGATCATGAGCGAGCGTGTGCTCGAAGTATGGAAGCCGCCGCCCTCACGCACCAGTTTGGCCGCGAACGATGCGCCGGCGACAATCGACGGCTCCTCGACCACCATCGGAATCAACACGTCGCGCTCGTTCACACGGAAGTTCGTCGCGATTCCTAAAGGCAACTCAAAGGTCCCGACGACGTTCTCGATCATCTTATCGGCGCGCTCTACTGAAAGCACCCCGTATCCTCCGCGCAGCGCGGCAAGCTCGTCCGGATTCAGGCCGTCAAAGGCCCCGACCTCCCGAAGCCGCGCAGCGGGATCGAGCTGGTAGAAACCTGCGATGCGCGAACTTTTCGAGCCCATAGTCGCCCGGCACCCTTATGTGATATTCTGCACAATCAGTCAGTTTGGGCGAAGTATAGCACCCGAAGGTATTCAACCCCGGGAAAAAGACTGTCAAAACCTATCATCACGGTTTCGAAGCCTGCCACCCACGCTAGGCTCCTCTCGCCCTAGAATCTTCACCATCCCACAAACCTACCGGAAAATCGACGTGCGATCCGTATGTTAGGATACGCGCTATGCGCCTACTATACGTCCTCATCCCTGTTTTCGTTCTTGCAGCGTGTGGGCCGTCAGTCCCGCCTGCGCCTACCCGTGTGGCGCAGGCGCAAATAGGCCTCCTCTCGCTGCCGGCACTTATGGAAACTCCCGAGCGATGGAGCGGAACAAAGATCACGTTGATCGCACCACTATTAGGAGGTGCATCGGGTCGGGTGCTGGCGATCGATGCCGACGGCAGCGCGGAGCAGCTGACTTCTCCGACTATCGAGCCCCAGCGCTCGCTCTGGTTAGCCGCGCCGCTGCCCGCCGCGGTCGCCGCCAAGGCAACCGGCAATCCGATCTACCTGAAGCTGCGTGGCCGGCTGAGTCCTCCCGGTGGCTATGGCTCCGGCGCACGCTTTCCCTATCAATTCTCGGCCGACACGGCCGCCGTGCTGCAGTCCGAGCGGACTACGCTCAAGAATCTGGCCGAAAATCCGCGCTCGATCGATAATGCTTTGCTTGAGGTCACCGGCACACTTCTCTCGACCGGGGGCGGGGCGCTCCTGGCCGACCATGTCTCTAATCGGGGCGTGCCGGCTCCGGACGCACGGCAGATCAAGCTGCGCGGACCTATCCCGGCGCAAGCGACCGCCAACCTGCACCAGAGCGGCGAGGTGCGCTATGGTGACGTTAGCATCGTCGGCTGGTGGCATGACGGCGCGCTCGCACCGTTCGCGATCCACTCAAAAGCCGCCGGCAGCATAGGACCTCGTCGGCAGGCAGACTAGGACCATTGCGCCATATCTCAGCTGCCTGCGACCGAGTATCTTACATATGTCTTAGACACGAGCCAGGGAAACATCAACACAGCACCGTTACGGCATCATCCAGCCAATCTTGCTCATCGCCGGCCCGCCGCCGCTTCGTCGCAGCCCCGCTCCGCCACAGCAAGATCATCGCAGCCCGTCGCAACGCACCTTGCCCAGTTTCCCTGGTTCTCGTTTAACGCTTGTTTCGCCGATCGATAGCGACCGGCGAAAACTAATTCCGAGCATCACCCTTTCGCACCACCCACATCGCGAAGCCTTCGCAAAGCCCAGTCAGCCGTCCGCCCCGAGTGCTTCATTCGCTCCGGCCTCGCCGACCTTGCCGATCAGTGCGCGGACGATGTCTGTCTGGGAGAGAATGCCGACCGGCTTCATGCGGTCGGTGATGAAGCGTCCGCCATCGCGCGTCTCGACGACGACCAGGCGGTGGATCTGGTGCCGGTCCAACATCTGCATGGCATAGTCAAGCGACTTATGTGGTGCACAGGAGATCACGTCGTGCGTCATATAGCGGCTCACAGGGCTAGTCTGCAGCTCCATATAGTCTGAGCCTTCTTGCCATGCACGGAGCAGATCCGTCTGCGAAATGACCCCGACCATGTGGCCCGAGTGATCCACGACGACGAGCCCACTGACCTTCTTTGTGTGCATCAGGCCGAGTGCCTCGCGCAGCGGAGCTTCATCGGAGACCGTGATAACGGATGGGTTCATGACATCGGAGACGCGTAAGGGCCGCATACCCGCTCCTTTTCTTCCAGTCGTCTCAAGTTAGGAGGTCCACTGCTACACGTCGTCAGGGACCCGCTATCCAGGCCAGGGTCTGTCCGGTGCCAAGATACTTGCATTAATTGCGCCTGTCAACAGATTCGGAGGACGCGGCCCATCTGGCCGCGCCCTCCAGCAGGCGGAACAGCCGTTGGAACGCCTGAGTTATCCCCAAAGTCGTGAGAGGTTATCCCCAATCTTCCCCGGCTTATCCCCATAACTTCTTACACCTTGTGGACAACCTACGAGAAACCGGCCCCGGCAGTGTGTTATAATGCCGGCATAGATCCGGGTGACTTAACACCCTACTATCGTACATAACGCTCCGGATGAGACGTCGATGGCATCCGTCGCGTCCGACGATTCTCCTGATACGGCGAGCGACGCAGGCAACGCACGCATGTTGCGCTCCAGGTGTAAAACATTTTAGGGATCGCCATGAGTGACTTTGTCCATCTCCACGCCCACTCCGAGTACAGCCTCCTGGACGGTCTCTCCAACATCAAACGCCTGACAGAGCGTGCCGCCGAACTCGAAATGGATGCCCTCGCGCTCACCGACCATGGTGTGCTCTACGGGGCGATCGAGTTCTACACCGCTGCCAAGAAGGCAGGGATCAAGCCGATCATCGG
>JBBSGA010000275.1:0-8648 GCA_038254585.1 Chloroflexales bacterium
CATCCGCCGCGTGATCGAGGAGCTTGGCCGGCCGCCCGTGCTGGCCCTGACCGCGACGGCCACACCTGACACGCGTGCCGAGATTGTCGAGCAGCTGGGCGAGATGGAGCTCGTAGCAGCCTCGGTTTTCCGTCGAAACCTCCTATTTTCGGTCGTGCAGGTCGCCAACGCGGAGGCGAAGACCGCGGCGCTGATCGAGCAGTGCCGCGCGATCGACGGTTCGATACTGGTCTACGCCCGCTCCCGCGACCGGTGCGAGCAGCTGGCACACCTCCTGCGGCGCAAGGGCATCGCGGCGGGACACTACCATGCGCAGGTCGACGACCGGGAGCGAGCACAAAATGAGTTCATGCGCGGAGAGGTGCGCGTGCTCGTCGCGACGGTGGCCTTCGGTATGGGCGTAGATAAGCCAGATATACGAGCGATCATCCACTACAACCTGCCCCAGTCGGTCGAGGCCTACTACCAGGAAGCAGGCCGGGCCGGCCGCGACGGAAAACCGTCGCGCTGCGTCCTGCTCTACACGGCAGCCGACAAAGGACAGCTCACAAGCTGGCTGCGCCAAGACGCGCTCGATCGCGACCATCTGCGAGCGGTCTACCGGGCGCTGCGCGCGCGGGCAGTCGACGGCTACGTGCTGGTATCGCCGGAGGATCTCGGGCGGGACGTACCGGAGCTCGACGAGACACGTCTTCGCGTCGCGCTCGGAATGCTCGAGCGGGCTGAGCTCGTCGTGCGCCACTTCGATCTAGCCCGGACTCTGCGAGTGGCGCTGCTCGAGGAGGCGGGCGATGCGGAGCTGAGCCGCTTCCAGGAGCTCGCGGGGCTCAAGCCGCGGATGCCTGTGCCGATCGATCCGATTGTGCTCGCCGCGGAGCTGGGGTGTCGCCCCGACCGGGTCGAGGCCGATCTGCTGCGCTGGAGTGCGCAGGGGCAGGTGCGAGTCGAGCGCGCCGCGCGAGAGCTTCTGCTCGAGCTCCTGCCGGCGCCGTCTGATACTCCCGCGCGCATCGAGGCGATGCTACAGGAGTATGCTACGCGGCAGGACGCACGCGTCGAGGCGATGGCGGCCTACGCGACGGGCTTGAGCTGCCGCCACCGAGCATTGGCCGCTCATTTCGGCGAGCGGCTCGCTGCCTGCGGCAACGCCTGTGATGTCTGTCGTGGCGAGCGCGTGGGAAGCCGGACGGCAGGACGAGCCCCGGCCGTGCCCATGAAGTGTGCGATGCGGCCCGTCGACGCAGGAGAGGCTGCACACGCGGCGCTACGTGCCCTGCGCGACCTGCCCTTTGCAGTGGGAAGGACGGGGCTGCAGCGCATCCTGACGGGATCGGTCGAGAGCCCGATCGGACCGGACCGCTGTGCCGAGTGGGGTCGCCTCCAAACGTGGACCAAGACGGCGACGAACCGGCTGATCGAAGGGCTGATCGAGCACGGGCTGCTGGCTCGCAACGATCAGGGAGTGTACCCGCTGCTCGAGCTTACCATGACGGGACAGGGTGTGCTCGAGGGCACCACGCCGCTGCCTGACCTGCAGTAGCCGGATTTGAGACACCGTCTGTAGGCCCGTAGGTCTGGCTCGGGTATGCCGATGGGGCCAGCCACCTTGAAATCGGCGTCTGCTACACCAAACGCGCTGAAGCGCGTTGAGCGCGTCGACCTAGTTGACCGGATCAGATATCCGGCTTTGGCTGCCGCTCGCTGCCGTATAATTGATCGCATGACCGATGCAATTATCCTGTTCAGTCATGGCAGCCTGCTGTGCGGCGCCGGAGAGACGCTGCGCGTGCTGGCAGAGCGCATGCGCGAGCGCGGAGATGCGCCCATCGTCGAGGTGGGCTATCTGAACTACTCGGAGCCGGCTTTCGAGGAGACCTTCGAGCGCTGTGTAGCGGCGGGCGGGCGGCATATCACGATCGCGCCCTACTTTCTCGTCGCGGGCAAGTTCGTCAAGGTCGACCTGCCGCGTAAGATCAAGGCCATGTGCGCCCGGTATCCCGAGATCGAGGTCGACGTCGCGGATGCGCTGCGCTTCCATCCTAGTCTTGCCGACGCGCTCCTCGCGTGTGCGGAGCGAGCGATACCGCCCTCGGAATGGCGGCGTACACTCGAAACAGCCGGGCAGTTTTGCCGGGCCGATCCGCGCTGCCCGCTCTACGGTAGTCCCACCTGTCGCATGACACAAGAGAAGGTGGCAGCGTGACGGACGCACTGCTCGTCATGGTGCACGGGAGTCCGCGCCCGGTGGCCAACGAAGATATGTACGCCGTGGTCGAGGTGGTGCGCCAGCGCGGGGTGTATCCGATCGTGGAGGTCGGGTTTATGGAGTGCAATGCGCCCTCCATCCCGGAGGCGATTGATCGCTGCGTGGCGCAGGGCGCCGAGCGCGTGATCGCCGTACCGTATTTCCTCCATACCGGGAATCACGTTGCCGACGATCTGCCGGGTCTGCTCGAGGAGGCACAAGGCCGCCACCCGGCGGTCGGGTTCTTGATGGGCGACTATATTGGGCACGACGCGCTGATCGCGGATGTGATACGCGACCGCGTCACCCAGGCGACCCTCAGGTAAGCTCAGGAGGAATGTATGGATAAGAAAACGATTCGCGACGTCGATCTGCAGGGCAAACGCGCGCTTGTGCGCGTCGATTTCAACGTGCCGCTCGACGATAAGCAGACAATCACCGACGACACACGCATCCGTGCGGCTGTGCCGACGATCCAATACCTGCTCGACCACGGCGCGTCGGTTGTGCTAATGTCGCATCTCGGGCGCCCCAAGAAAGGGCCGGCGGATGCTCTCCGCCTCGACCCGGCTGCACGCCGGCTCCAGGAGCTGCTTGGGCAGCCAGTGCGGAAGATCAACGAGACGACCGGTCCGGAGGCCGAGGCGGCGGCCAAGGAACTGAAGCCGGGCGACGTTCTACTGCTCGAGAACACGCGCTTCGATCCGCGTGAAGAAAAGAACGATCCGGCGATGGCCGCCGAGCTCGCGAAGCTCGGCGATCTCTACGTCGACGATGCCTTCGGCGCCGCTCACCGCGCCCACGCCTCGACCGAGGGCATAGCGCGCCTGCTGCCCGCCGTCGCCGGCTTTTTGATGGAGAAGGAGCTCTCCGCGCTTGGAGGCGCGATCGATCACCCCGAGCATCCGTTCGTCACAGTGATCGGCGGGGCCAAGATCTCGGACAAGATCGGCGTCATCGAAAATCTGCTGGCCAAGGTCGACGCCTTGCTGATTGGGGGGGGAATGGCCAACACCTTCCTCGTAGCCCAAGGCGATGATGTGGGCGACTCGCTCGTGGAGAAAGAGAGCGTCGACACCGCGCGGTCGCTGATCGAGAAGGCGAAGCAGCGCGGCGCGCAGCTACGTCTACCGGTGGATGCAGTAATTGCCGACGCCTTCGACGCAGGAGCCAATCGCAAGGTCGTCAAGGTAGACGCGGTACCCGCCGGCTGGCGCATCCTGGATATCGGTCCTGAGACGGTCAAGGCGTACTCGGAGGTGATTCGCAGCGCCAAGACGGTGATCTGGAATGGTCCGATGGGCGTCTTTGAGATGGCACCTTTTGCGGAAGGGACGCGCGCCATTGCACAGGCGCTGGCCGACTCGCATGCCCAGACGATCATTGGAGGCGGCGACTCGGTAGCCGCGGTCGAGCAGATGGGACTGGCCGATCGCATGACGCATATCTCGACGGGCGGCGGCGCCTCGCTCGAGCTGCTCGAAGGCAAGGAACTGCCGGGGGTAGCGGCGCTACAGGACCGCTGAGCGCTTGCGGCAGATAACAGGGGCCCGCCGATTATTAGACCTGGTCGCCTGGCGACGACGAGAAGCTGGTATTCGCGGGCCCCACGGAGGCGGCCTCGAAGTGCTCCGCGATCCCACATCTTGGTGGTAATGGTTGAGCCAGAGGTATTCATCAGGTAAGTTTGTCCCTTCCTCGATGTGCAATGATGATGTACCGAAGCGAAGGGAGGGTTGTATGTCGGAACCTTTGCCCTGGCCCTTTGATCGCGTGGCGGCTACGTTTCCTTAGAACGCAACGGCTCTTGCATTCTGCGCTCCTGTAGCCCACCGCGTAACAGCGTAGCACACCGTAGCACCAGGGTTGCTACGCTATTTACCACATTCCATTTGTCTGAATGGGACAGCGTATCAGTGTAACGTCCATGGGCCCGTCGGCAACTTCTCCTGCAGGTCTAACCAGAACGCAAAAGCCCTGCCGTGCCGACCTTGCTACGCGCGGTCCCTCTGGTATAATCCAAGTTGCGCGAGTTTACAATATCTGAGCTGCGGCGTGGGCGTCCGTGGTTGGGAAGATACGCATGAATAAATATCACGTCTGGACCGTCGGCTGCCAGATGAACGTTTCCGACTCGGAGCGCCTCGAAGCTGCGCTCCAGGCGGTGGGCTATGCGCCGACCGAGCAAGCCGAGGAGGCCGACTTCATCGTCCTGAACTCCTGCTCGGTGCGGGCCAGCGCCGAAGAGCGCATCGTCGGCAAGCTTGGCTCGCTCGCTCACCTGAAGGAGCAGCGGCCCGAGGCTAAGATCGTCCTGTGGGGCTGCATGGTCGGCCCGAACAACCAGTCGATCTTCAAAGGCCAGCTTGGGATGGTCGACCACTTCGTCTCGCCCTCGGCGGTCGACGAGGTCGTCGCCCTGGTTCCTAACCCGGTCTACGGCTTCGACGAGCCGGTTTTGCCGATCGCGAGCCATGATCGCCCGCCGGTGAGCGTCTATGTACCGATCATTCACGGCTGCAACATGAACTGCTCCTACTGTGTGATTCCGCTGCGGCGTGGGCGGGAGCGCTCGCGCCCGCTTGACGAGATTGTCGAAGAATGCCGCCGCGTTGTCACCCGCGGTGCCCGCGAGATCACTCTGCTGGGCCAGATCGTCGACTCGTATGGCCATGACCTGCCGGGCCGCCCGGATCTGGCGGATCTCCTGGAAGCCGTCCATGAGACCCCTGGCCTGCTGCGCCTGCGCTTCCTGACGTCGCACCCGGCATGGATGGCGCAGAAGCTGATCGATACGGTGGCCCGTCTGCCGCGCTGCATGCCGGAGATCAACCTCCCGGTTCAGGCAGGACATAACGACGTGCTGCGGATGATGAAGCGCGGCTATACCGTCGAGCGCTACAAGGATCTGGTCGGCCGTATCCGCGCTGCTGTGCCTGACGTCTCGATGACCACCGACATCATCGTCGGTCATCCGGGGGAGACCGATGAGCATTTCGCGACGACCCTGGATCTTGTGAACGAGCTCCATTTTGGCAAGGTGCATATTGCGGCCTTCTCGCCGCGGCCCGGCACCCGTGCCGGCGATATGGAGAACGATCCTTCACAGGCGGTTCCCTATTGGAAGAAGCAGCTCCGCCGTGTCGAGCTAGACAGATCCCAGACCGAAATCCAGCGCGTCGACAACCAGCGCTGGCTTGGAAAGATCGTTGAAGTGCTGGTCGAGGACCACGTCCGTGGTAAGTGGCGGGGTCGGACGCCTCAAAACCGCCTGGTCTATTTCGAGGCTCCCGGCGATTGGATTGGCCGGCTCGTCGAGGTTCACGTCGGCCAGACAGGTCCGTGGTCGCTGAGCGGCGATCTGGTGACGGAGCCTGTCGCGGCATAGTCGACCGGCCATAATCAACGTATAGCTATTCGTAGTCATTATTTTGGAGGAAGTTTCCTTTGACCAGACAAGACGAACGGATGCGCCTGAAGAAGCGACTCTTCGAGCAGGCAGTTCAGTTTTCGACGACGAACCAGTGGGAAGAGGCGATCCGTGCCAACGAGCAGCTGCTTCAGCTCGGCGAGGATGCCGACTGCTATAACCGCATCGGCAAGGCGTGGCTCGAGCTGGGACGTTTTGACGGTGCCCAGGAGGCCTACAATAACGCTCTGCGCCTGAATCCATCCAATGTGATAGCGCGCAAGAACATCAACCGGCTCAAGGAGCTTGCGCACATGGATGACAAGGGCCTGCGGCAGGAGCAGCGCAACTATGCCGATCCGCAGCTCTTCATGATCGAGACCGGCAAGACCGCACTGACAACTTTGACGAATGTCCCCGGCAGGGAGATCGCGCTGCGGCTGGTCAGCGGTGAGCAGGTTGAGCTGCATCACGATGGCGACAAGAGCGTCCTGGTAGTCGACAGCGAAGGCCGGACCATCGGCCAGCTTGAGCCCCTGCTCGCCCAGCGCTTGATCGAGCTCATGGCTGGCGGCAACCGCTACGCGGCTGCGATCGCCAACCTCGACGGCCACCAGATCAAAGTCTTGATCCGTGAAGTCTTCGTCACGCCTGACCTGCGCACCAAGGTCTCATTCCCTGGCAAGCTGGGCGGTGACATCGCGCACTTCCGTACCTATGTTCGTGACCTGCCGTCGCGCTATGAGATCGACGGCGAGGACCTGCTCGAGGACGAGGAGCTCGGCGACGAGGAGGTTGGCGTCGAGGTCGAGGATGATTTCTTCCGTGGCGGCGCCGGCGACGAAGAGGAAGTGCGTCTGGAAGAGCTCGAGCCGGATATCGGCAACAACGACGAGGACGAGGAAGAAGGCTAAGCGTCGATGTCCTACCCCCAGGACGATGTTGTCGCGCTGCGGCGCCAGGGCTTCCGCCTGACGCCGCAGCGTCTCTTGACGCTCGAGGTTATTAAGGACAGCGCCGAGCATCTATCGGCCGAGGCGATTTATGTGCAGGTCGCCGCACGCTATCCCCTGATCAACGTCGCCACGATCTACCGTAACCTCCAGTGGCTCCACGATACTGGCTTGATCCGCAAGATCGATACGGGCTGCGGTCGCCTGTTGTGGGAGCATGCTGGAACACCTCATCACCACCACCTAATCTGCCAGGGCTGTGATACGGTTCAGGAGATCGATAATCACGTGATCGAGTGCCTGAGCGATCATGTGCGCGATCATTACGGCTTCGAGGTCAATCTGGATCACCTCGCGATCTTCGGCAGGTGTGCGGCCTGTCAGTCCCGGTCGAGCGATGTGAGCACTCCCGAGTAATTCGACTCACCTCCTCTGCCTCTTGACCGCTTGTGCCATTCTTCCCATGGTCCCGCTCTAAATATGGGGTGTCGAGGGTGACGGGTTCGCGAATTGCTCGGATTTAGACCGTCGAGGAAGGCGCGTGCCCCGAAAGGTGCATCGCTCGTAGGCCGTAGCTGGACCGCGAAGCTTCCAGACGGAAGATGCCGTTGTTCTTCGAAACTGATCGGAGCATTAGGTGAATTAAGATGTTATGATACTGTTGCACGACTGCGACGTCCGCAACCTTCGGGTTGCTTGTGGAATATGCGTACACCGCAGTCCACTTGGCTGTTGATAGGTGAGGATGGGCCACTTCTGACAAACACTGTAGGCAGGAGGAGACGGCGCGAGGGTCCGAGGAGTTGTACCGAGTTCGCGTTGGCCCCGGAGAGCCATCGCGAACCCGATCTCCTCGTAGGATGCTGGATCTGAGAGGCACGGTAACCATTCTTCTTAGCGAAATGGAGGACAGATCTCCGTATGGTGTCGCCAGCCACAGCCACCGCGAAGCGAGGTACAGTGGCCTGCCATGTCAGATATCAACACACGTCGCAGACACCAGCCGATCAATGAGTCGGCGAGAAATGGTACCGGAAGGCCGGAACGCCACGGCTTGATCCGCACCGCGAGGAAGCACGACAACGTCGAACAGCTCTCTTGTAGGAGGTCGGATCTTCGGACAAAAGTATAAGTAGGCACGTATCGTAGAGTAAGTCGGAAGGGACACAATATGTTTAATCGTATCCGCACTTGGTTGTACCTTCCCGCGATCATCGTAGCACTTGTTGTGGTATGGCAGGCCGGCCTATCCGCTGCTCGTGCTGCCCAGGCCAGCAGCGGAAACAGCCAAGCCAGCTCGGCCCATCACTCGATGCCGGCGCAACTCCAGGCAAGCACGGAGCCGAGTACAGCTCCGAGCACACCGCCCAGTACAGCTCCGAGTACTCCGCCCAGTACGCCACCCAGCACGGCGCCGAGTACACCACCCAGCACGGCGCCGAGCACGCCACCTAGCACGGCGCCGAGTACACCACCCAGCACGGCGCCGAGCACGCCACCTAGCACGGCGCCGAGTACTCCGCCCAGCACGCCGCCAACGCCATGTCCGGCCACTCCTAAACCCGGCGTTTTGACCGGACGCCTCGGGCCGGTTGCACAGGGGCAGATAACGGGGCAGGTGACAAACCATTCCAGTTCATGCTCCTACCAGGTAGGCATTGCCTCTTACCGCACCCATGGCGTGCGGATCCAGGACCAGGAGTACTATGCCTCGTCGGTTGCTACAGTTGATCCGGGGCAGACCGTGACCCTCCGCGTTGCGCTACCTCAAGCGTGCGGCTGTGCGCAGGTCGACCTCTTCCAAGGTCGCGTGATCACAGACTTGTCAAAGGAGCGCTACGGTACCAGGCTGCTCGCCTCCGTAGTCACGAACTGCACACCGTGCCCAAGCACGCCACCCAGTACACCGCCGAGCACGCCACCCAGCACGCCACCCAGTACACCGCCGAGCACGCCACCCAGCACACCGCCGAGTACGGCGCCGAGCACGCCACCCAGCACGCCGCCGAGTACACCGCCGAGCACGGCGCCGAGCACGCCA
>JBBSGA010000276.1:0-8576 GCA_038254585.1 Chloroflexales bacterium
GGAGGAACAATCCCTGACGCCCGGAGCGAGCAACAGCCTCGCGGACAATAAGAACTTGGTCCACAGTAGTGATGCATCTGGGATCGGCTGGTCCCAGCCCGTACCGTGCGAAAAGTCTGTCCGCGGCTTTGGAGAGCTATGCAGCATGCCGGTAATAGTCATGGAGCACGCCGCCTAAGACGTCTCGTCGCTCAACTGGTCCGTCCCTCGCTGTGCTTCGCTGGAACGACACTGGGCATTGCTGATCAATCCCCCGATGCGGTCGAGCATGATTGTAATAGGCCAGATACGCCGATACCACATGGTGAAGATGCCGCTCGCCGAGGATCAAGATCTTGTCCAGGCACTCCTCGCGCACCGAGCGGATCCAGCGCTCCGCAAACGGAGTCGCATTCGGCGCCCGCACTGGCGTCCGGATGATCGTCACGTCCTCCGACGTGAACACAGGGTCAAAAGCTGCTGGAAACTTGGTATCACGATCGTGGATCAAGAAGCGTGCCGATACTCTGCCGTCCTGGAGCTCCCAACTGAACTGGCGTGCTTGCTGTGTCACCCACGCACTCGTCGGCTTGGCAGTACAGCCAACCAGATGGACACGCCGACTGCCGAGCTCGATGAAAAATAGCACATACACCGTCTTCAACCAGGCAGTTTCGACGGTGAAGAAGTCACAGGCGAGCATCTGGTCTTTGTAGTGCGCCAGAAACGTCTGCCAGCTGCTACCGTTCTTGCTTCGTTCGGGGGCTGGTGGAATGTGCTGGCGCTTGAGCACAGCGCGGATGGTCGAGCGTCCGATGTCATCGCCCAGTTTGAGCAACTCGCCCTCGAGTTTCCCGTAGCCCCACGTCGGATTCTCTTTGGCGAGACGCAGGAGGAGAGTTTCGACGTCAGGACTGATTGGTGGTCGGCCGAGCGGCGCGTTCTTCTTGACGGTCCATTTTCGCCGTACGAGTTCGCGGTGCCATTTGAGCAGAGTCTCCGGTTTGACCAGGAGAACAACCTGAGCAAGTCGAGCGCGAGCAGAGGACGTCATCGTGGTCAGCTTTCCAGCGAGGACGAGAAGGGTGAGCTTCTGCCATCGGGAGATGCGTGGCGGGCGTCGCTGCTTGCGCTGGAGGATCCGCAGTTGCTGCCGCAGGAGCAGGATTTCGAGCTCTTTGTCATGCTCGCCTCGACGACCAAGCCAGATGAGGTCGAGCAGGAGCGAGAACGCTTGGGCGAGAAAAAAGAACAGCATGCCAATTGACTTGCACGGATCATGCCGAGCGGCGACACCACCGGCGAAAACGTATTAGATGCGGAGCGTTGGAAAGGCTCTCCAGAGCCTCAGATGTACTTTCCGCACCTTACGAGGTTTCGTCGACATGCCACGCGCGGCCGGCCTTTCCCTTGCGCTTGGCGCGCAACTGGTCGGTGATGAGGGGAGCGAAACGGGCTTCCCAGTCACGCACAGCTTCGTGTGTGAACGCAAAGCCGCGTTCCAGGAACATCTCGGCGAGGTCCCGGAGGCTGAGCTTGTAGCGCAACCGCCACAGGACGACCAGCAGCACGATGTCAGTCGGAAACTCAAGATAGTTGTAGGGCGTACCCGTCCGTTCGTTGAACTGGCGCCGACAGGTGGAGCAGCGGAAGGTGCGATAGCCAAGTTGAGTGCGCTTCGTCAACTCGGTTGTGGTCGTGGCGGCGCAGTGCGGACAGGTCATCTGGGACTCCCTGACGAGTTCGGTTCAGAGCCGACAAGGATACCAGAGCAGTCCCGATGTATTGCCGCTGAAACTCAGTCCTGACGTAACCCGTTGGACGCCACCAAGATCTACGTCCAACCCGCAGAAGAGGAATTGTCGGCGCGGGTGGATCGCATTGACCTGAACGCCGACGGCCCCTAGAGCCTGTGATGCACGTTTCAAACTGCGATTGTTATACTCTGGGACATAGACAGAAAAGCATACCCCTCTGTCTGAGATGCCTTGTTTGTGGAGAAAAAGGAGCAAGACGCATGGTTCCTACCACGAATCTCGATCTGTTTGCGGGAATCCCCGTCGCCGACTACGCGGCGGCGCGGGAGTGGTATGAACGGCTACTGGGCTCCCCGCCCACATTCTTCCCCAACGACATCGAGGCGGTGTGGGAGCTTGCAGCACATCGGTACGTGTACGTTGTGCAGCGGCCGGAGCACGCCGGCCACGCCATGCACACGCTCTTCGTCGCTGACCTCGATGCGCTCGTCGCGGAGATCGCCGATCGGGGACTCAACCCCGTGGAGCGCGAAACCTACGCGAACGGCGTGCGCAAGATCACGTACCGCGATCCCGATGGAAATGAGATCGGGTTCGGCGGCGCGCCGCTGTAACCAGCTGCTGGGCAAGGCGGCAGGAGGTGGAAGCGTTCCTGCCGTGCTCCTACGAACTGGCGTTTTACCTAAGCGCGGCACTGATGCTGCGCGCCGGTCAAGCCCTCTTGGAATGCGCTCGACGACGCGCTGGATTCTCAGGGCCAGCTTAAGGTGCCTCGGGGATCAGACAAATCTAGCGAGCGAGAGTCTCAACCCAGTGCGGCTGGTGACACGAACTCTCGTTTCGGGCCAGTTAGGCAGCAAGGAGTTTAGAATGAAGATGACGTCCGACCCGACGTTAGAACCACTCAACCGGCTCGTGGGTACGTGGACCACGCAGGCCACCCATCCCGCAGTTCCCGGCGTCGTCGTGCACGGCACCGCGATCATCGACTGGCTCGAAGGCGAATGGTTCCTGATCCAGCGCGCGCGCACCGATCATCCTGATTTTCCCGATGCCATCTCGATCATCGGGTTCACCGAGCGCGATCGCATCGACAGCGCCACCGGCGCCGCTCCGATGGCCGCTGAAAAGCCGCAATTGCGCATGCATTACTTCGACTCGCGCGGCGTGTTCCGCGTTTATGACGTGAGCATCGACGCTGCCGCGTGGCGGGTATGGCGGGATGCTCCTGGTTTCTCGCAACGATTCACCGGCACGGTGGCCGATGGCGGCGACACGATCATGGGTCGCTGGCAGCTGTGCCGAGACGACCTTCACTGGGCTGACGATCTGGCGATCACCTACCGGCGGCGTACGTGAACCTGCCGGCCTTCGCGAACAGAAGTGATCCTTCGGGAGCGCGCTGCAGCGCGTGTCGTTGAGCTTGGGTCTCGGCGAGCCTAGGCCAGGGGGTCGTGGCTACGTGTGTCATCCGCCGTGGATTCTCCACGGTATCACGCCAACAGGGTGGGGCACTGCCATAAATAGATTGACATAAGCGAGATGCTGGACGTGATTTGCAGTTGGATGCGGCAAGGAGCCACGACAGGGAGCTGGAGGTGGCGGAACCAGTGCTGCTGCAGCGCCGCGCTGTGCTCCCCAGCGCGGGTGAGCCAGGTGGTGATCGTCGCGTGGCGATGGCCAAAGACGCGTTCCGCCGCCGCGATATCCAGACCTTCCGCCAGCGCCGTCAGCCCTTCACCGACGCGCGGCGCGGGCGTTTTGAGCCGATAGCGCGGCGTGTCGCGGCGGGACGTGAAGGTCGTGCCGCAGGCTTGACAGCGGAAGGTCTGGATGCGCTCATGGTTGCCGTGCGTGCCAGCGCCGACCAGGGCGTGAATCTGGGCGTCGGTGACGTGGTAGTAAGCACCGGTAGCATTCGGACAAGCAAAGCCGTCGGTAGCGATGCGTTTCGGAGCACCACGCCGGCTCTGGAGCTCCCGCCAGGGACGAACGGCTGGAGGCGGTGCCGCTGTGGTGTGCGGCAGGTTCCTGTGCCGACGGCAGGCGTGACAATCGTCGGGGGTGCGCGGTTTGAGCAAGCGCTTGACGGTAGCGGGGGCAGATGGTCGGTCACCCTGCGGGTGACGCTGCCGAGACCACAGGAGCATCACCCGGAGAGCACAGACCGCGACCACGGCAATCAGCGAGGAGAAGTCTCCAGCCATGCAAGCTCCGTTGGTCGAGCAGGCAGAAACGGATGGCTGAATTATCCACGACGACTAGGGGAAGCACCGGACGAAGTCACATTCTCAACACTCAGCAGCTACCTGGTCACTCCACGGACCATTCAGTTTTGCCTGCAACAGAGAGCAAACAGACGATCGATATTGACTTTCGATCCCAACCATCATATCATATACGATATGAGAATTGTGATGGATACCGATATCTTGATCGCCGCCAGCTTACCGCAGTTGCTACCGTTCCCATGCTCATCGAGTATGAGGCCGTGCTCACCCGCCCCGAGCATTTGGCTGCAGGCAACCTGACCAGACATGGAGCCGAAAACATTATCAACGCGCTTGCCGCGCTTCTGCTGCCGATCGAACCGCATTTCTCATGGAGGCCTCAACTCAAAGACCCGAATGACGAGATGATTCTCGAAGCAGCCGTCAATGGTCAAGCCATGTTCATCATCACGTTCAACACACGCCACTTCGCGCCAGCAGTCCAGCGCTTCGGCATAGAGGCACTGAACCCACGAGATTTTCTCAGGAGGATACGACCATGAAACCCCAAACGAATTATGCCCTTCGACTTCAGTCCTCAATCATGGAGGAATTGAAGAAGGTAGCCGAAGAGGAGGGAACCTCGATCAACCAGTTTATCAATGTGGCAGTCGCTGAAAAGCTGGCTGTCTTACGAACCGTTGAGTATTTCAAGGAACGAGCTGCCCACGCGGACATCGAAACATTTCAGCGCTTCCTGGAAAGCGAAGGGGGCAGCGAGCCACCGAGGGAAGGAGACGACCTGGTCGTATCAACGTGATCGAGGAGTTTCAGCAGGCGAGACCATTGGCGGTAGCGAGGGTCGTGTCAGGTCTCGACCAGACGATGACGAGGAGCCAAAGCCTTCAGATTACCCAGGAAATCACCGGATAGGCCGCGATCAGCGTCCTCGTTATCTCGCTGTAGTCGTCGATTTACCGCCCGGCGTGGCAAGCAACGCGCTATGCTCCCAACGGATCTGTGTCATCTTTGCCACGGCGTCCACACCATGATCATAGGTGCTGGGTGAGCAGGTTGCCTGACGATAAGGGTCTCAAGAGCACGAATCAAGGAGCCGCGATGACCACGACCGACGGCCGCTCGCAGCTACGCAAAGGTGGACGCGAGCTGGTGATCCCAACCCAGGCGCTTGTGCTACGCTTTCGGATCGAGCTGCAGAAGACTGACCCATTGGTCTGGCGAGGGATCGAGGTTCCGGGCGACGATACATTCTGGGATCTGCACGTCGCCATCCAGGACGCGATGGGCTGGCTCGACTTCCACCTGCACCGCTTTACCATGCCCCATCCGCGGACGAAGCAGGAGCGCCGCTTTGGCATCCACAATCTAAGTCAGGACTGCGATGACCCTCCGAGCTGGGCGCACCAGATCGCGTCCATGTTCACAGCGCGCAACGACACCGCGCTGTATGAATACGACTTTGGCGACGACTGGCAGCACACCGTGCGACTCGTCGACGTGCTGCGCCGAGATTTCCAGCTTCGCTATCCACGTTGTACTGGCGGCGCTCGGGCATGCCCGCCCGAAGACTGCGGCGGGGTTGATGGCTTTGCCGAAATTGTCGCTGGCACACTGGACGACGACACCAGGGCGTGGCTGCCGCGGGGCTACGATCCGGCCCACTTCGATCCGGCAGCGGTGCGTTTCAGCGACCCGGCGCGTCGACTGGCCTATAGCTGGTACGGCGACCCCGAGGCAGGTGATGCGCCGTTTGAGGAGAGAGATGGGGGCAGGGGGTAGCGAGTCATCAGCATGCCAGAGGATCTGAACGCGTATATGGCATTCTGGGAGGCCCTGGTGCCCCAATCGAATCGCCGCACAGGCTTCTCGATCCGGCGAGCAAGGAAACGCGATTTCATCTCTTATCAGTTGGTCGGCTTCCAGTTCAGCTATCAGCTCGACTGGCTCAAGCCCAACGCGACGATTGCTTTCACGATTGTCCGCAGCGATGCCGATGAGATCTTCGAGCATCTCCTTCAGCGACGGGACACGATTGAAGCCGATTTTGGTGAAGCGCTACGCTGGGTGCAGGCATTCGCTGTCCCTGGCAATGCTCACCCCTCACCGGCTCTGGTTACGAGGGTCGCCTGCCTGGGCCTGCGCGACCTTCCGCGTGCAGATTGGTCGGCAGTGCAGGCACAGATGATCGACGCGATGGTTCGGCTGGAGCAGGCGGTTGCGCCGCATGCTGCTGCGTGGCTGCCGGAGTGAGCTGCCCAGTGTGCCGAGTCGATCAGAAGGTTGCCAATCTTTGCCTTAGCGAGTTCAGTGTCTGGAGGCGCTCCCGCGTGATGTCGGTCTCCTCGCGGATGACGCTGCAGAGCGAGGAGGACTGATAGCACGCGGAGAACGAGGGGAAACACAGGTCGTTGTGCTTCGTGCTGAGACGGATGCCACCCGGTACGACGTCGCTCATCTGCTCGCGCACGTATTCCTGACCCGGAATGCGTCAGACTCCAGACCAGAGAGGCAGGGCTGGCCGGCGACGTCTGCAATGCTTGGCCTCACCCCGTATGGTGCGGAAATTTCATCCCCACCCTCTCAAACTCAATCTCTCCTCCACCATTCATTAACACTTTCGGGTTAATTGTGAAGCCTGTCACAGACCGGGTTGATGCATTCGAGCGGATGTACTTTCCGCACCATACGGGATGCATGCGCTGCTGATCGACTGGCGCCGGCGAGCCTGGCCCAAGCTGGACGTACCTGTCGTTACGCGCGTCCCCAGGCTCCGAGCGATGCTTCCTTGAAGGTCTACCCGATCCACGCTTGACGTTCCCGCGCGAGGGGTGTATAGTCGCTGCAGCACCTTAAACGTTTAAGCTTCGTGAGTGATGGCGACGATCAAGCAGGTCGCAGAGGCAGCTGGGGTCAAGCCGGCCACAGTCTCCTACGTTATGAACGGGACCGGATCGGTCTCGGCCGCGACGCGGCAGCGCGTCCGCGCGGCGGCAGCTGCGCTGCACTATGCGCCGTCGCATCTTGCTCGCTCACTGCAGCGCCGGGGCAGCCGTACGCTGGGGCTGGTCCTGCCCACGGCGGCTCCCGACGAGCCGATCGGCGCGCTGCTGCGTGGGCTCGCGGATGGAGCCGCGACGGCCGGCTACAACCTGCTCCTGGCCGCGCGAACGGAGGACGACGACGCGACCTACGCGGACCTCCATCGCTCAGGTCGCATCGAGGGGGTCGTGATTCTCGACGTACGGCACCGGGATGACCGCGTGGCCGTCGCACGCCGCCTCGGCATCCCCTATGCGTGTGCCGGTCGACCGGGGGACGACAGCCCGTTCGTCGCGATCGACGCTGAGTCGGGGACGATCGAGGCGCTCGCGCACCTGATTGTGCTCGGGCACGAGCATATCGGCCTCATCACCCCGCCGCTCGAACTGGCGCTTGCCACCGAGCAGGACGCCGGTTACCGGGTGGCGCTGGCAGAGGCAGGCATTGCCTTCGACGAGGAGCTGATCGTAGAAGGGGGCCTAACCGAAGGCGAGGGCTACGTCGCCGCGAACGAGCTCCTAGCGCTGCCGGAGCCGCCCACGGCGATACTGGCCGGCTCCGCGCCGCTGGCCTTCGGGACCCTGCATGCCGCACATGACGCCGGTATGCACGTGGGAGAGAACCTGGCGCTGATCGTCTTTGACGATCCTCCATCGGCGGCACACGTTGCTCCACCGCTGACCGCCGTACGGCAGCCCACGGTGGAGGTTGGACGCGAGCTGGCAGCCATGCTGGCCGCGGTGATCGAGGGCCGGGAGCACCAACGGGCGGTGCTGCTCCCAACACAATTGATCGTCCGGCACTCGTGCGGACGAGGAGGCCTGGGGCGATCGGCGGCGGAGCGTGTAGGTGCCATGCACAGCGGCTCCCCAATCTAGCTGGAAGGGGTTGAAGATGGCGAGTATCAAGTTCGACCACGTCGAGAAGTACTTCGGCAACGTTCACATCCTGAAGGATATGAACATCGACATCGCCGACCAGGAGTTCCTGGTGCTGGTCGGCCCATCCGGCTGTGGCAAGACCACGGCGCTGCGCCTGCTCGCCGGTCTGGAAGAGATCAGCGACGGCTCGATCTACATCGGGGACCGGCGCGTAAATGACGTCGCCCCTAAAGACCGCGACATCGCGATGGTCTTCCAGAGCTACGCGCTCTACCCGCACATGTCGGTCTACGACAACATGGCCTTCGGCCTCAAGCTGCGCAAAACGCCGAAAGCCGAAATCGACAAGCGCGTGAAGGAAGCGGCTGAGATGCTGGGGATCAGCCAGTACCTGGACCGCAAGCCGAAGGCGCTCTCCGGCGGCCAGCGCCAGCGTGTTGCGCTGGGACGCGCCGTCGTGCGTGATCCCGCGGTCTTCCTGATGGACGAGCCGCTCTCCAACCTCGACGCGAAGCTGCGTGTGCAGACGCGGTCGGAGATCAGCAAGCTTCACCAGCGGCTCAAGACGACGGTCGTCTACGTCACCCACGACCAGGTCGAGGCGATGACGATGGGCACCCGGATCGCGGTGATGAACGAGGGCCTGCTTCAGCAGGTCGGCACACCGCAGACCCTCTACGACAATCCCA
>JBBSGA010000277.1:0-8575 GCA_038254585.1 Chloroflexales bacterium
GCCACGACGATGGCAACCACCGCGGCTACGACGGCTGCGACCACATCCGCCACGACGATGGCAACCACCGCGGCTGCCACTGCGACCACATCCGCCCCGGGCGCTCTTCCCAATACGGGAGCCGGCGGCCCAGATGTTCTACCGCTTGTGCTGGGCGCCGCAGCGCTTCTCGTCGCCGGGTTTACCGCGGTGATGGCTGTTTTGGCTCGCCGCCGCAGCACCCAGTAGTGGAGCAGCGAAAGCGTCCGTCTTCCTAACATTCCCAGCAGTTTCTTGTTTGAACCGTCGGACATAGTCTTCACGCCCTGGAGGCAGGTGGCCCGCGCCGCCTGCCTCTCTGGTTTCAAGCGCAGACGGCGCACACAGGCCAACCACCACGATCCCCGTGCGCGACGGACTAACCTCTGGTAGGAAGCATGGCTGAAACAGCGGTCACCCAGAAGCGTCCGGCCCGCCGGCTGGCGCGCTGGCTACTTGAGGGCCAGCCAAAGGAGATGGCCGGCCCGCACGAGCGGGAGAGCCAGGAGCACCAGCACGCGTGGTGGCAGGTGATGTGCCTGACAGGCGTGGATTACTTCTCGACGCTCGGCTACCAGCCCGGCATCGCGGCGCTCGCGGCGGGGCTGCTCTCGCCGGTTGCCACGCTCATCTTGGTGCTCCTAACTCTCGCCGGGGCACTCCCGATCTATAGTCGAGTCGCAGCCGAAAGCCCCCATGGAGAAGGCTCGATCGCGATGCTCGAGCACCTGCTCTCCTGGTGGAAAGGCAAGATCTTCGTTCTCTGTCTGCTCGGGTTCGTCGCCACCGACTTCATCATCACGATCACGCTCTCGGCTGCCGACGCAACGGCGCACGTCGCAGAGAATCCCTTCACGCCTACGCTCCTCCGCAGCCACAACGTTGTGATCACCCTCCTCCTCGTCACAGTACTGGGAGGGATCTTCTTGAAAGGGTTCAGGGAGGCGATCGGCATCGCGGTAGGGCTCGTCGGCATCTATCTGCTGCTGAATGTCGTCGTAGTGGGGGCAGGGATCTATAGCATTTTCTTGCATCCGCATGCGGTTGTCGGCTGGACGAGCGCCCTTTTTGCGAGCCATAGCAACCCGCTCGTGATGATCGGCATCGCGCTGCTACTCTTTCCAAGGCTGGCCCTTGGCCTCTCCGGCTTCGAGACAGGTGTCGCCGTGATGCCGTTGGTCAGGAGCGACGAGGCGGGCGCCGAGAGCCAGCTTGTAGGACGCATCCGCAACACGCGCAAGCTGTTGACGTCGGCCGCGTTGATCATGAGCGTCTTCCTGATTACGAGCAGTATCGTAACGACCATACTTATTCCTCACGCGCAGTTCGAGCCGGGCGGCAAAGCTAACGGGCGCGCCCTGGCCTATCTGGCACATCAGCTCTTTGGCGATCTCTTCGGCACGGTCTACGATGTGAGCACGATATTGATCCTCTGGTTCGCCGGCGCATCGGCGATGGCCGGTTTGCTGAATATTGTGCCGCGCTACTTGCCTCGGTACGGCATGGCGCCGAACTGGGCCGCGGCGGTGCGACCCCTGGTGCTGGTCTTCACCGCGATCGCCTTCGCAGTCACGATCTTATTCAAGGCGAACGTCGACGCACAAGGTGGAGCCTATGCTACAGGCGTACTGGTGCTGATGACCTCGGCGGCAGTCGCCGTGGCGCTGTCCACCTGGCGCTCGGGGTCGCGGCGCGCCGGTACGTTCTTCAGCATGATCAGCGTCGTCTTCGCCTATACCACGATCGTGAACGTTTTCGAGCGGCCCGAAGGAATCAAAATCGCCTCCTTCTTCATAGGGGCGATCATCGTCACCTCGTTCACCTCACGCATATGGCGCTCGACCGAGCTACGTGTGGAGCGTATAGAGCTCGACAGCACGGCAGAACAATTCATCAGGGAGGCGAGTCGCGGGGAGTTCCGGATCATCGCGAACCGGCGTCAGGCCGGCGACACAGAAGAGTACAGGCTGAAAGAACAAGAGCAGCGTGAGGATAATCACATTCCGGCGAACGATCCGGTGCTCTTCCTGGAGGTCGAGGTCTGTGATGCGTCGGAATTCGCAGACGTGCTCAAGGTACACGGCGTCGAAGTCGACGGGTACCGCGTGCTGCAGGCCGAGAGCTCCACGGTGCCTAACGCGATCGCCGCGTTCCTGCTGTATCTGCGTGACACGACCGGCAAGCTCCCGCACTGCTACTTCAGCTGGACGGAGGGCAACCCGGTCGTCTATCTCTTCCGCTACATTCTCTTCGGCGAGGCCGATACGGCTCCTACGACGCGCGAGGTGCTTCGGCAGGCCGAAAAAGATCCCGAGCGGCGTCCGAGGATTCACGTCGGCGGCTAGAGCTCTCCCGAGCGTCTAGGCTCGTGCTACAAACAGAGGGCTAAAGATTCATGCTTCGTGTCAGCCCAAATCAGCGGTTCTTGTCCACGGAAGAAGGTCGCCCGTTCTTCTACCTCGGCGATACGGCGTGGACGCTCTTCCAGCGGCTCGACCGAGCCGAGGCCGATCGCTACCTCCAGGATCGGGCGGCTAAGTGCTTCACCGTGATCCAGGCGGTGGCCTTGAGCGAGTTCGACGGCCTGTCGGTGCCCAACTCATATGGCGATTTGCCGCTGCACGGCAAGGATCCGGCCAAGAGGATCGCTTTGGCGCCCGGCTGCCATGGGAGGAGGCGCTGCAGCTGCAGGGCGCCTCGCAAATGCAGTATGCCCGAAGACTGATCGAATCGCGGCCGCTTTTCGAGCGGATTCCCGACCAGGCGCTGCTGGCCTCCGGCCCAGGCGCAAGCACGGGCCATATCCAGGCGACACGCGCCACGGATGGAAGCTACGCCCTGATCTACACGGCTGCCGGTGCCCCGGTAACGGTCGATCTCAGCAAGCTATCCGGATCGCACGTCGTGGCTCACTGGTACGATCCACGTCGCGGCAGCTATATACGCGTAGGCGAGTTCGCGACGGGGGCACTGCAGGAATTCCGGCCGCCGACGAGCGGCTCCGACCACGACTGGGTGCTGGTGCTCGACGACACGGCCCAGGGGTTCCCGCAACGGGGGAGCCCCAAATTTCTGGGTCCACTATCGACCTCAGCCAGCTAGATGCGCGCATCAAGGTGCTGTCTGATTGCTGCGGCGACCAGGTTCGCCGCGCTCTGCGCCGGCTCAAGCCAGGGCTTCATCAGATTCTTGGTCAGTCCAAAGCCCAGCTTGCGCTCGGGATCGGCAAACCCCCATGACCCCCCATAGCCCCCGTGTCCGAAGGCGCCGGTCGCACATATGCCTCCCTCGCCGGCGAGCACATACCCGAGCGCTCTCCGCACCGGCAATCCACTCAGCTCGTCCGGCGCATCGGTCTGCAGGGCACGGATCACGTCGATGCGCTCCGCTGAGAGAATCCGCGTGCCATCCACCATCCCATGACCGGCTAACATGGCGTAGTGGCGCGCGATGGCACGGGCGTTCATGATGCCTGTGCTGGCTACTTCGCTCATCCGAACGCTTGACTTCACGAAATACGTACATTCCCCCGTATTTGGTTGGCATAAAGTAGAAAAATTGTGTAACGTCGTATTGCTCGCCCATCGCATAGAGCGTGGTCTCTGATGGGGCAGAACGAGTCCGGATGAGCGAAGTAGCCAGCACAGCCGCTATGCAGGCTAAACCAATGAGGCTGGAGTCGTTCATCCGTAGCATGTATGGAAGGTTGTACTATGACCCATCAGGCTCAGGCCGGCGACTATCGTTGGCCCGATCATCTTGTCGACGCCGCAACGGTGCGCGCCTGGATCTCCTCCGTTCTGCCCGGACAACCGGACGTAGAGGGTCCTTCCACAGTCCTATACACGAAGGTCTGGAGTGTCAGCGCGCGCTTTGCAGTCCAGGGGTATCCTGTCCATAGTGTAGCGCCCGCCGGCCTCAATCTGCCGTTACATTCTCCCCTACTAGTTGAGCACACCGGCGAGGTCGTCTTCAAAGCGAGCTACACCTCGCCATTTGTCCACGGGCCGCATGTCTATACGTTGCTCAACGCCCATGCCGCCGGTACTATTCCGCGCCTGCTGGCCTGGGCTATAGAGCCGGGAAGTACCTGGGAGCTGTTTCAGCCGTTCGATACAGACCCTGTCACGAGAGTCACGACAGTCGAGCAGCTCAGCACAGTTGCGCGCACCCTGGCATCGATCCAGGTTGCAGTCGCGGCAGCGCCGCTGGTCACGATCTCGCTCATCCCCCGGTTGCAGTTGCGCACACTTCCTGGGCTATTCGACGAGATTCTCGACGATATTCATACGATGCACCTCCCGGTCTGGACCGAGGATGGTGCTGCCATGCTCCGAGAGTTTCGCCTTCCTGCAGACATCCTGCAGCGGCTCCAACACTTCCGATCGTCTGTCGCCACCTGGACGGCCGAGTTGGAGGATGGTCGGTGGCCGGATACGGTCGACCACGTCGACCTGAGCATCGGCAACTCTGTTCTTCGGCCGGACGGCACTGGGCTGATCTATGATTGGGACGAAGCGATCATCGGCTCGCCCTTCTTCTCGCTGAATCGTCTGCTGGACGACGCTCGTCACCTCGACCAGGTGGACGGGCGCTGGCCGCAGCATGCGGATGACGGCTGGCCGGGAAGTCCGGGCGAGATTGCGGTGCAGCACGCCTACGTCGAGGTACTTCCGTGGGGTACCATCACCGAGCGTGTGCGTGCCCTGCGCCTCGCGTGGCTCCTCTGGCCGGTCAAGGATGCCTATGAGTGCAAGGTCGACCAGCAGGCTCGTGGCCGCGACCGCTGGTTGTCGAGGCTTACAGCCATCATCATGGCGCGGGCGCTCCAGCGCTGGCAATCAGGAGGAGAATACTGATGCTCAATCATACCAATCTGGAAGATTATGCCGACCCAGCAACCTATGACCGCGAGAATGAGCAGTGGGAGCCAGAAGGGCCAATGTATCTGGCACTGGCACGGCAGTTCGGAGGACCGATCCTGGAGCTAGGGTGTGGCACGGGCCGAGTAACGATCCCACTCGCTGAACAGGGCTTTGCCATCACCGGGCTGGATCTTGTTCCCGGAATGCTTGCGCGAGCACAGCACAAGGCGGGAGCGCTCGCGATCGACTGGGTCGAGGCCAATATGCGTTCATTTCGCCTGGAGACTCGGTTCCCGTTCATATTCGCGACGACGGGTGTGTTCCAACACCTGCTTGAGCGGCGAGACCAGGAGGCGATGCTCGCGCGCGCGCGTGAGCACCTCGCGCCGGGCGGCTCTTTCGTCGTCGATGCGCATGTGCCTCGCCCGAACCAGATGCGCGATAGTCTGGCCGAACAGGAGTGGTATACATACGACGATGGCGAAGGGCGGACGGTCCACGTCTCGGGAAGTGAACACTACGATCACATTCGGCAGGTGCGCCATGAGACGGCGGTTCGGCGTTGGCGCGACGACACCGGGCAATTATTCGCGCGAGAGGCACGTCTGGCGCTACGCTATATCTTCCCGCAGGAGATGGAAGCTCTGCTGCATTACAACGGCTTCGTCGTTGAGCAGCGCTATGGTGACTGGGATCTCAGCCCGCTCGTCAATAGCAGCAAGACGATGATTTACATTTGCCGACATGCGTCACCACATGCCTAGCCAATATTCGGTAAGGACGTGATGACACATCAGTACGCGGCTGCCAGCGCTGAACGTCTCACAAAGGCAGTGAGGTCGACTTCGAGTTCGTATTGTAAAGCGGTATTCAGAGAGTCATTGGTGAGCCGCTCGCGTGCGAGGATGGCTTCCCAGAGGAAGCCATTTGTGCTCTCTCTGTTCGATCTCGATGGCACGCTTGTTTTCTTCGCGCGAGGTTGAGTGGGTTCAGATGGCCGCATCCCATGCAAGCACATGGAAGGAGCGTTCGGTTTGAAATCCCAACCGCCGCGCGAGCGCAACCGAAGCCACATTGAACGAAGCGCTTCGCGCAGGTAGTCTCGTTCGAACCACTGCTCTTTTAGTTTCTGGTATCCAAGATATTACGTTGCCAGAGCGATGCGGCCAAACGCCTTGGTGGGGTCATAGGGGGATTGATGCTTGAGCACGCCATAGCAGATATGCACCAGCTTGCGCATCACCGCCCCAATGATCACTTTCCTCGGTTTGCCTCGTGCCGCCAATCGGTCGGCAAAGGCCTTGATGGCCGGACATCGCGTCATTGCCGTGATTGCCGGCCAGTACAGCGCCGCGCGAATCCCCGCTTTGCCCATTTTCGACATGCGGGGACGGCGCCGGACCGACGTGCCCGATTCATAGTGGCTGGGGGTCAGCCCGGCATCAGCAGCGGCGGCCTTGGCCGACTCGTATTGGTCGAGGTCGGCAAACTCGGCGAGCAGTTTGGCGGCGGTGACCGCCCCAATCCCGACAATGCTGGTCAGCAGAGTCAGGTTGGTGCGCAGGCTCTCCTGGGCAGTCAGATGCTCCTTGATGCAGCGCTCCACCGCCGCCAGTTCGGTCGTGATGGCCTTCAGCAGGCTCTCAAGCGAGGCGCGCACCAGCTCGTCCGTCGTATCCCGCAGCCGATTCTGCTGCTGCAACTGCGTTTGCAGCAGGTCGTCCCGATGCCGCACCAGCGCGCGCAAGCGCCGCTGCGCCTCGCTGGCGGGCTCCCAGGCGCTCGGGTGGTGTTTGGCGCAGAAGGACGCGATGACGGCACTATCGAGCTTGTCGGTCTTGTTGCGCTGCATGGTCGCCTGAGCATACCCTTTGATGCGGGCCGGGTTGACCACGCTCACGGTATACCCATGGGCATGCAACCAGGTGGCCAGGGCTTCCCAGTAGATGTTGGTGGCTTCCATACAGGCGTGCAGGGCAGTGACGTCGTGCTGGAGGAGCCAAGCCTGGAGCTGAGTGAAGCCCTCAACGGTGTTCGGGAAGGAGGCGTAGTGCTGGGGTCCTGCGGTTGTGAGCAGGGTGGCGTCAAAGGTCAGTTTGGCCAGATCAATTCCAAGCACGTCCATCATTTCCCTCCCTGTGCCTTGCATCGGATCCACATGCGTGTTCAGGACCAACCTTGTTCGTACGCCCTGGCAGGATGCCGGGAGTCGATCTTACACAGCCTCAGCGAACACGCGCACCCGCGCATCCTGCCGATCTTGGATACGGTCTCGGGGACACAGGACATTCACGACATCGGATGCGCCAGCCATCGCATCATACCAGGCTGATGTATAGGCGCAATCTCGAAGGGACATTCGTCGGCGCGCCTGTCCAGATCTGAGGGCGGCCTTTCACACAAGTTGACACACCTCCTCCTGTTGGTTGTTTGAGCGACAGGAGGAACTCTCATGCATCCTTTACGTCAACGGATGATCGATGTGGTGAGCCCAATTAACTGGCCAGATCGAAATGTTAGGATCCTCCCAGAAGGAGGACCACATGAAGTCCGGACAGTATACCGCCGAGCAGATCATCAAGATCCTCGACCAGGCTCAGAAGGGGGAGAAAACCGTTGCCGCCATCTGCCGCGACCATGGCATCGCTGAGGCTACCTTCGCCCCGCGGGCACCCGGCTGGCGCACTGCCTATGGCGGCATGTCCTTGCCCGAGCTCCAGCGTCTCAAGGAGCTTGAGAAAGAGAACAGCCGCCTCAAGCGCCTGCTCGCCGAGCGTGTCCTTGAGATCGACCTGCTCAAGGAGCTCTTGGAAAAAAAGGGCTGAGTGTGAGCGACAAGCGAGAAGCTGTGCACTTCCCGGTCAGTGGCGGGCTCTCCGTCCACCGTGCCTGTGCCTTGCTCGAATTGCATCGCTCCACCCTCCGCTATGCTGCTCACCCAAGGGACGATACGCAGACCGTGACCCAGATGCAGAGGCTGGCCGCCCAGAACCCGCGCTACGGCTACCGCCGCATCGATGCTCTGCTCAATCAGACCGAGCATGTCAACCACAAACGGGGTCGGCGCTTGTGGCGCAAGCATCGGCTTCAGGTCCCTCGACTGGTGCGGAAACGCCTGCGTCGAGAGCGCCCAGCGAGGCTCCAGGCAGCCTAGCCCGGTCACATTTGGGCCTACGACTTTGTCGAAGACGCTTTGGCTGATGGGCGAAAGCTGTACATCTTGACGGTGATGGATGAGTTCACGCGCGAAGGACTGGCATTAGCTGTGGCGCTGAGCACATCGGCGGAGCGAGTGATCGGCGTGCTGACGGCACTGGTGGCTGTGCATGGAGCGCCAGGTCATCTTCGCAGCGACAACGGCGCCGAGTTCGTGGCAAGGGCGGTGCAGCTGTGGCTGGCTGACTGCGGGAGTGAGACCCTGTATATTGAGCCAGGGAAGCCTTGGCAAAATGGAAAGGAGGCGCGCTTTAATGGGACGGTTCGGGACGAATGCCTGAACCTGCATGTGTTCAACTCGTTGGCGGAGGCAAGTGTTCGCCTCAGCGCCTTCCGCCAGCACTACACCATGGCGAGACCGCACAGTCGGCTGGGGTATCTGACCCCGCTGGCGTTCAAGAAAGCCTGGCTCGAAGCCCAGGCAAATCTCCCGGATCCTCTCATTTCTACTTGACCAGTTAATGGGGCTCATGACA
>JBBSGA010000278.1:0-8557 GCA_038254585.1 Chloroflexales bacterium
CGAGTCGTTCAGAGCCTGGTCGCAGTTCAGTCGACCGAGGCACGGCGCACTCCACGGCCAATCGACGGAGCACCTTACCTACTAGCCTGCCAATCCTGATTTGGACGGTTGAACCCCCGTCCCGGCCTCCGGGCGCCCTCTGGGCAAGGCTTCGTGATCTCTGCGCGCTCCACTTATGGGCGCGCGGACGTGACCGGTCAGAGGTCATTTAACAAGTCATATGGACGCTGGTGGAGGAACAAGCCGTCCACGAATATGACATGTCGACACGCATACACGAATAGGGCATCGCAGAGCTATGTGTCGTAGCGCCAGTCATTGACATTACAACGATCGGGCCTGATCCGAAAAGTATTGGTGCTACGGCCATAGGACAGGAGGCTACACGCCATGAATTTCGATCGCATCACGAGCAACCCAGCCCGTATGAACGGCCAGCCTTCTATTCGTAACGCGCGGCTAACCGTTCGGCGCGTGGTCGAGCGGGTCGCCACATACCCGAATCGGGAGGAGCTGCGACGCGAGTACGCTGAACGGGCCGACGACGACATCTGCCAGGCCTTGCTCTACGCCGCGAGCTACCTCGACGATCGTATGATCGAGCTGCATGTGACGCATGCAGCTGCTGCTTGATCAGGGGTTGCCGCGCTCGATGGCTGAGCTCTGGTCGGCGGCCGACATCGACACAATTCACGCCGTCGCTATCGGGTATGGGGCGACGGAAGACGCGGCGATTTTGCAGCTTGGCGAGGTCGAAGGCCGTATTGTCGTCACCGATGATGCTGGCACCTGCCAGGAGAGGTGGTCATGTTTCGGATCATAGAGTTGCCATCGGAAGGCGCTACCTTGCGGGGACGCCTCTACTTCCGAGAACGAGCCGCCCGCCATTGTCCCGGCATTGTGATGGCACACGGACTATCGGCGACGATCACCATGGTCGCCGACCGCTATGCGGAGGCGCTCTATGATGCCGGGTTTGCCGCCCTGCACTATGACCACCGCGGTTTTGGCCTGAGCGGGGGCGAGCCACGCCAGCAAATCAATCCATGGGTGCAAATGCGCGGCTATCGCGATGCCATCACGTTCCTGGAGACGGTGCCGGGGATCGATGCAACCCGCAGCGCTATTTGGGGCGACAGTTACTCCGGCGGACAGGCCGGGCCATCGCCCCTTAAGGCGCGCCTCAAAGAGCACGGCTTGATTTGATGGCGATCCGCCTATGCCGCTTTTGCCGCTTTCCCACATCCAAACGGCTATAACCACCGTACTCTCGGATCGTGCTCGGCGGCATGGGCTTGGACCATCACTCATCGGCCAGCTCCTTCTTCCACCGTGAGATAGCCGCGCCGGGCTGGAAGTGCAGCAGATAGGCCGCGCCGGGATGGCGCGAGCGCGCGAACACCGCCGCGTGATCGTACTCCGCGCGCCGCGGCTGAGGCTCATAGCCCGCTTCATCCGCGGTGAGGAAGGTTTTGCTTAACCCCCCGAAACGGTGCATTTGGTCTCATTGAGATGCGTGGTGATCGGATCGTCAGCACGTTACCCCTACTGCCTCGCGGCTGGATGTGGTGCCTGCAGGCACTCCGCACGGGCTGCCCGCTGCGACAAGCCATCAGCCAACCAACTCCAACCGGAGATGCTTGCCCACACTCTGTGCCGCGCGCTGGAGGGTCTGAAGCGTCACCGATTCGTTCTCTGGATCAAGCAGTCGATTCAGTGCGGCGCGGCTCGTATGCATCCGCTTCGCCATAGCCGCTTTGGAGAGATCCTGGTCCTTCATGAGTTGCTCAATCTGCCAAACGAGGACGCGCTTCACCGCGGTCGCATTCGCCTGCTCGTACAGGCGCTCCTCGGCCAGAAAATCATCAAAGGAGGAGCCAAAATGTGGGTTGTTGCTCATGATCAGAGTTCCTTCATCCGTTGCCGTGCCAAATCCAGGTCGCTGTCCGGCGTCTTCTGGGTCTTTTTGATGAACCCATGCAGCAGCACGATATACCCGCCAGCGATGCAGAAAAGGATGCGGGCTGTCCGTCCGTTCGGGAGGTTGCTGCGAACTTCCCAGAGTCCTTCGCCCATACTGCGACACAAAGGCATTCCAACCGGCCACCCATACTCGACGGTCTTGACATCCTCACCGATCGCCCGCTTATCGACAGGCGAAAGCTCCTTGAGCCATTCTCGCACCGGCTCTCTGCCACTGGTCATTCGGTAGAAAATAACCGGGAGTATCTTTTCTGTGTTAGACATGCAGCATAGTACCAAATTTGATACACATAGTCAAGACCTATTGGTCTTTGATCACGCCTTCTTTGCCCGTCAGTTTGGTGGTTTTCGACAGCGAGCCTTTGGGTCGCCCGAGGCGCTTCCCTTCACTTCGTTTGCGGGCTAACGCTTCTTTTGTGCGTTGTGAAATCATCGCCCGCTCGATCTCTGCGGAGAGATTGAAGGCAAAGGCAACACCTAAGAAACTCGTGACTTCCATCACGCCTCATTCAGCTCCTTCTTCCACCGTGGGATAGCCGCGCCGCGCTGGAAGTGCAGCAGATAGGCCGCGCCGGGATGGCGCGAGCGCGCGATCGCCGCGATCACGGCCGCGTGATCGTACTCCGCGCGCCGCGGCTGAAGCTCATAGCCCGATTCATCCGCGGTGAGGAGAGCATAGCTCGCTCTCAAATCCGGCGCCATGGGATTGCTGACGCTGCCGAGGTTCACGACGCGGATTCCGTCGATCGCGCGCTCCATCGGCCAGTGGGTATGTCCGACGCAGACGAGGTTGGCAGCGCAATCCTTGAGGGCAGTCCGGAGCTCGGTATCGCTCATCGTCGGATAGATCCCGTAGCCGTCGTCGGCACCCGGCACGGCGTGGACGCCCAGCAGGCGCGTACCGTCCGGGAGCACCAGACGCTGCTCCAGCGGCAACTGTGCCAGCCAGTCGAACCATCCGGTGGCCGTTACGGCGCCCTGCGTCCACGCGAAGCTCTGGGCAACCTCGAGCAGCCGCGGCAGCGCGCGCGGGTCGTCGCGCACGTCCTCAACGGTAGGCTCCGGGCGCTCCCCCATCGTCACGAAACGGTCTGTGTTGCCCCGGACAAAATGCGCCTGCGGAAGGCTGGCGAGCCGTTCGAGGACCCCCGCCGGATCGTAGCCAAGCGCGGCAAAATCGCCCAGCACCCAGTAGGCGTCGACCCCTCCCTGCGCCTGAATGTCCGCCAGGACCGCGTCGAGCGCGATCGGGTTGCCGTGGATATCGGACAGCAGAGCTAAGCGCATACATATTCCTTGGCGAATGGCCCTCTCATCCTATCACCCGCGTGTGCCCCGGAGAAAACGGAATGCATTCCGTCTTGCAGCTCGATAACTAACCTGTTATTATTTCACTCAATGGTGAATGAACTCGATGGGACGCTGGCCGCCCTGGCCGACCCTACTCGCCGGCAGGTGGTGGACTTGCTCCGCGAGCGTCCGCGCCGTGCCGGCGAGCTCGCCGCCGCGGCCGCGATGAGCGGTCCCGCCATGAGCCGGCACCTGCGCGTACTGCGCGCCGGCGGCCTGGTCGAAGTCGCAGCCGAGGGCATCGGCCACGACGCGCGTGTACGCGTCTACCGGCTGCGTCCCGAGCCCTTCGTCGCCCTCCAGGCATGGCTCGACCAGGTGCAGGCGTTCTGGACCGATCAGCTCGAAGCCTTCAAGGCGCATGCCGAGCGCACTCGAACAGGAGCGCAGCCATGAGCTCCTCTGCCGTCGTCACTGCCACCGTCGAGGTCGCGCTCGATCCGCTCACGGCATTCGAGGTCTTCACCGGGGAGATCGGCCAGTGGTGGAGGCCCGGCCCGATCAACTGGAACGACCCCGGCCGCGCCGTCGGCATTCGCATCGAGCCCGGCGTGGGCGGTCGCTGGATCGAAGTCTACGACGCGGCCACCGGCGAGGGCTTCGAGTGCGGCCGCATCCGCGTGTGGGAGCCGGGCGCCCGCCTCGTCGTCTCGTATCGTGACGCCGGCCGCGACCTGGACGATACCGAGGTCGAGATCCGCTTCGCGCGCGTCCCCGCCGGCGGACCCAGCCTCAAGGCCGCGCGGACCTCGACCGGCGGCAGCCTGACGCTAATCGAGTCGCACACCACCGGCGGCGCGCCGATGCACGTCCACGGCGGCGAGGACGAGTGCTTCTACGTCGTCGAGGGCACGATCGTCGTCCACTGCGGCGACGACGTCTTCGAGGCCGGCCCGTGAACGAGGATGGTATGCTGCAGGGCACAAAAGGAGGCTACACTCAATGAACTTTGATCGCATCACCGGCAACCCGGCCCGCATGAATGGACAACCTTCTGTTCGAGACCTGCGGCTAACCGTTCGCCGCGTGGTCGAGCTGGTTGCAACATACCCGAATCGAGACGAGCTGAGCCACGAATACCCCGAGCTGGAGGACGAAGACATCCGGCAGGCTTTGCTCTACGCGGCAAGCTATCTCGACGATCGCGTGGTAGAGCTTCCCGCGACACATGAAGCTGCTGCTTGACCAGGGCCTGCCCCGCTGTTACCCCCGCACTGAAGGACAGCTGCCCAGCCAGTGGCTACATCTCGAAACTACGTGGTCCGATGCACGTCCACGAGCTTCGGATCGAAGGTGATCTCTTTGCCGGTCGCGCCGCTCTCCAGCACGGCTTCGAGCATCTCCTGGACGATCATCCCGTGGCGCAGGGGCGCCTCGCAGGGGACGCCGTCGATGATACAGTCGAGGAAGTGCGCGTTCATGACCTCCCACGGCGTCGGGCCCTTGGCGAAGGTGACGTTGTTGTCGACCTCAAACCCGTCGACCGTGCGGTAGATCGTCAGCGGCTCCATGACGGCGCCCGCATCCGTGCCGAAGAGCTCGATCGTGCGCTGGTCCGGATGATGCGAAGCCCAGAAGGTCTCGATCTGCAGCCCGGCGCCGGTATCGAAGCGGATCAAGCCCCCGGCGTAATCGTCCACGGCAAACTGCTCGGCCAGACCGGCCAGCGCCGGCCGGTAATCCCAGTAGCCCTGCCCGCGCGGGCCGAACTTGGCACCGGCTACGCCGATCACCGAGACCGGCCGCGGCATGCCCATCATCCACCACACCGCGTCCAGCGCGTGCACGCCGAGATCGCGGAAGACTCCGCCTCCCGCCGTGACGAAGCCGGTATTCCAGCCCGGAATCCCCGCGCGGCGCAGCGTCCGGGCGCGGGCATAGTAGACCTCGCCGAACTCCCCGGCCGCGATCAGTCGCCGTATCTGGAGCGGGCTCGGGTGATACCGGGCGACCATCGCCATCATGTTGACCACGCCGGCAGTTTCCGCCGCCGTCACCACCTCCTGCGCGGCGGCCAGCGAGTCGGCGAGCGGCTTGGTCACCAGCACGTGCTTGCCGTTACGGATCGCCTCCAGCGCGACCGGCACGTGCAGCTGGTTCGGCGTGCCTACGAAGACGGCGTCGATCTCGGGATCGCGACAGAGCTCGACGTAGTCGGTGTAAAACTTGACCGGCTGGAGTGATTGCTCCTTGGCAAAGTTGTGCATCCGCTCTTCGACCAGATCACACAAGGCGGTGACCACGCCGCGAGAGCTGCCGGCAAAGCCTTTGGCGACTGACTGTCCGATGCCAAGACCGACGATAGCTATCCGCACCTGCTCCATTCGGCGTTGTCCTTCCCACTTTTTCGATGAACGGCGATCGCTTCGCAGTTACTAGTATAATGGCGTTCGTGCTGGACACAGACAGAGCCGGCTTAGAGCCGCGCGACTTGGGCGACGGACTTGTGCTGCGCTGGACGACCGCCGCGGACGCGGAGCCCGCCGGCACGCTGGCGGCCGCGATCTTCCGTCCATCGCTCGAGGACCCGCCGAACCCGCGCCAGATCCCCCGGACGCGCGATCTGGCGAGCGGTCGTCACCCATTGAGCGGTCCCCGGCACGGCATCGTGGTCGAGGACACGCGCGCGGGAAGGCTTGTCGCCACGATGTGGCTGATTCCGACCACGTGGCGCTACGACGACGTTGCCTTCGGCATCGGGCGCCCCGAGCAGGTCGCGTGCGTGCCCGCGTACCGCCGCCGCGGCCTGGTGCGGGCGCTCTTCGAGGCCTTTCACAGGCGCAGCGCCGCCGAGGGGCAGCTGGTCCAGGCGATCACCGGCATCCCTTACTTCTACCGGCAATTTGGCTACGAGTACGCGCTCACCCGCGACCGCGGCCGCTTGGTGCGCTGCGATGCTGTCGCGCCGCCGGGCGACGGCGAAGCCGAGGCCTTCCGCCTGCGCGACGCGACGCCGTCCGACGTGCCCTTCATCACGGCGCTCTACGAGCGGAGCCGGCAGGGCCTGCTGGTCACGGCCGAGATGCCCGCGGCGTACTGGCGCTGGACGCTCTTCGAGGCCGATAAGGAGTCCGGGCGGACGCGCGAAGCCGCCATCGTCGTCGACGCGACAGGCGAGCGCCGGGGCTACATCGCCTACAGCGCGCGGCGCCACGATGGCGCGCTGGAAGTCGAGCAGGTAGCTCTCGTCGACGGTGTCTCGCTCTTCGGCGTGCTTGGCCCGGTCCTGCGCGGGTTGCGCGCGCGGGCTGCCCCCGCCGGCCGCCTCAACTTCAACCTCGGCCCGGCGCACCCGCTCTACGAGGTGCTTGGACCGAAGCTGGTCGACCATGTCGAGCGGCCGTATGCCTGGTATGTGCGCGTGCCGGAGGTCCCGGCTTTCCTCGGGCACGTCCAGCCCGCGCTGGAGCGCTCGCTGGCGGCCTCGGCGGCGGCGAGTTACAGCGGCGAGGTGCGGATCGATTGCTACCGGTACGGTCTGCGGCTGGTCTTCGAAGAGGGCCGGATCGCGGCGATCGAGCCGTGGGAGCGTGCGATACGCCCCCATTCCGGCCCGCGGCCGGGCGCGGCCTTCCCACCGCCGGTCTTCTTGCAGCTGATCTTCGGCTATCGCAGCCTCGAGGAGCTCGTCGAAACCTACGCCGACGCGTGGGCTGACGGCGATGCCTCAGTGGTGCTAAAGGCGCTCTTCCCCAAGCGACCGTCGAACGCCCTCGAGCTGGACTAAGGCGCCAGCCTCGTTACCCGACCCGGCCGGCCTACCGATTAACCGCTGGACACGCTCGTTCAGATCTGTCTGCATGACGATCCGCCTGCCGTCGCCGCCGGGACAAGACCACTCTATCGTCGACCCGTAGGCCGCGAAGAGTTACTGCGCCTCGCGGCAGCGGTGTGGGCGCAGCCCTGAGCGAGCCGGAACGGCACTTGACCGGCGCATCACATCCTGCTAGGCTTGGCCGCGCCTCACACCTTCGCTTATGCTGCGGACGCTTCACGCCCCCAGCGCCACAAGAGGTGACGTCATGAAAAGTCCACTGACGCCGTTGGAGCTCATGCGCCGTACCCGCCGGCTCTACCCCGAGCGCGAAGCGGTCGTCGACGGTGATCTGCGCCTGACGTACGAGCAGTTCTTCGGGCGCTGCGATCGCTGGTCGGCAGTCTTGCAGCAGCTCGGGATCGGCCGGGGCGACCGTGTCGCCTACATCGCGCCTAACACGCATGCCGAGCTCGAGGCGTTCTACGCCGTCCCGCAGATCGGCGCCGTGCTCGTCCCGATCAACTACCGCCTGATCGCCGGCGATTTCGCCTACATCGTCGACCACAGCGGCGCGCGGGTGGTCTGTGCGCATGCCGACCAGTTCGAGACGGTCGACGGGATCAGGGAGCGGATGCCACGGGTGGAACATTATGTCGCCCTCGAAGGATCGCGCGACGGCTGGCTCAGCTACGAGGAGCTGATTGCAGGAGCGTCGGCAGCTCCGGTGCGCGCGGAGATCGACGAGGACGACCTCCTGACCATCAACTACACCAGCGGCACGACCTCGCGTCCGAAAGGCGTGATGATCACCCACCGCAACGCCTACATGAACGTCGTGGGCACGCTCGTCCACGTGCATATGACCCCGGCCGACCGCTACCTCTGGACGCTGCCGATGTTCCATGCCAACGGCTGGACCTTCGTCTGGATTGTCACCGCGGTAGGTGGCACGCACATCTGCCTCCGCAAGGTCGAGCCGCGGCGTGTCTTCGAGCTGGCCGCCGCGGAGAACGTGACCATGCTCTGCGCCGCGCCGACGGTGCTGATCGGCCTGGCCAACTGCCCCGAGCACCTGCGTCGCGATGTGCGCCCGGGGGTGCGCGTCCTGACGGCAGGTGCCCCTCCCGCGGCGGCGACGATCGAGCGGGTCGAAGGCGAGTTCGGCTGGGAGATCACACACGTCTACGGATTGACCGAGACGGCGCCCTTCATCACGATCTGCGAGCCGCGGCCCGAGCACGCGGGTCGCTCTTCCCACGAGCAGGCGACGATCAAGGCGCGCCAGGGCGTCGAGCTGATCACCTCGGGTGAGCTCCTGGTCGTCGACGATCTGGGGCACGAGGTTCCGCACGATGGGCAGACGCTGGGCGAGATCGTCGTGCGCGGCAACGTGGTCATGCAAGGCTACTACGACGATCCGGATGCCACGGCGGCCGCGATGCGTGACGGCTGGTTCCACAGCGGCGA
>JBBSGA010000279.1:0-8513 GCA_038254585.1 Chloroflexales bacterium
GAAAGGCCATGCTCACACCTCCTGCGATGGCCCTATCGCGGGCGCAATACTATCGGGTACGATCGGACGATCGAGATGCGCTACGTCGTTGGCGCGCACGACGCGCGGCACTCCATCGCCGAAGACAATCTCCGTAAGTGAGGCGTTAGCGATATGAGGCTCTTCGGCCGGGCCGGTAAGCTCGCGAACGTGATGGAGCAGGGCGCGGACGGCGCCGCCGTGCGTCGCCACCAGCAATCGCTGATCGGGATGCGCTGCCACGAGTTGCTCGATCGCTTCCACGATACGCGCTCGGAACCCAGCAAACGTTTCGCCGTGGCCTCCGCGCCGGAAGTCCGTACCACCCTCAAACATGGCCCATTCTTCCGGAAAGCGCGCGCGGATTTCATCTGTCGTCAGGCCGCTCCACGTTCCGACATGGATCTCACGCAGCTCGACCAGTGGATGAGCGTCCAGACCAAGCGCCCGGGCGACGATCTCTGCCGTCTCGTACGCACGTCCGAGATCGCTGGCGTAGATGTGGTCGTATGTACGGCCCTCGCTCTTGAGCCTGGCGGCCAATCGCCGCGCTTGCTCGCGCCCCTCGGTTGATAGCGGCACGTCGGCGTGGCCTTGCCAGCGCCCATTACGGTTCCACTCGGTCTGTCCATGGCGAACGACGATAAGGATGGTCATATAGCTCCAGCTCGAAACTTAGGGCAGGCGGACCAGGACACTCCCGCCGGCCGAATCGTCCAGAACGAGCAGCCCTTCGGCAGCCAGCGTTCGTGCTAGATTTTCCAGCCAGGGCATCTCGTCGTCTGTCCAATTCTCCTTGACCCGCGGCCCGAGCTCCCGTAGCCGAGCCGCAACACCCGGCGGTAGGTCCCGGAGCAAGGCCACGAGCCGCCCGCGAAAGAAGCGATTGGTGGTCGAAAAGGGCGCTTGCCGCTCGGCGATGGCTCGCGCTTTAGGTGGAGTGCTGGCCGGTGCTTCAAAAATTGTCTCATCCGCCTTGCGCCACGCAGCGTAGGCTTTACACTCGGATCGCAGCGGGCAAATGGTACACCGTGGACGTGCGGCCGTACAAATAAGGGCGCCAAGCTCCATGACCGCCTGATTCCAGAGGTAGCCCTGCCCGGGCGGCACGGCCACCTCGGCCAGCTTCAGCAGATCACGCTCGCTCCAGGCTGGACCGTCGTCAGGACCGATGAAGACCCGCCCGATGACCCGCCGGATGTTGGTATCCATGAAGGCGACATCGCGCTCGAAGGCGAAGCAGGCGATCGCGCCTGCCGTATACGGTCCTACGCCCGGTAAGTGGCGCAGCTCTTCGGGCGTCTCCGGAAACCGGCCATCATGCTGCTCGATCACGGTCCTGACCGTGCGCTGGAGGTTGAGCGCTCGCCGGTTATAGCCCAGCCCCGCCCAGGCACGGATGACGTCGCCCGATGGTGCCGAAGCGAGATCGCGCGGTGCCGGAAAGCGCTCCAAGAAGGCGTGATACTTGGGAAGGACTCGGTCGACCTGGGTTTGCTGGAGCATAACCTCCGAGACGAGAATATGGTATGGGTCCCGTGTGCGGCGCCACGGAAGGTCGCGTCCGTAGGTTCGGAACCAGGCTTCGAGGGCTCTGTGTATTCGCTTGAGGCGCTGCTGAGAGCGAGGCATATCTTGCACACATGCGGCGGGAGGATGTACCTCCCGCCGCGAGAATTATACCATCCGCTGTTCGGCCGGTCCCTCTGCCAGCTTAGGTTGCGAACTCCGCGGCACGATCCGCTAAACGCACGTTGCGGGTGTCACGGCCGACGAAGATCGTCGCGACCAGAGCTAAGACGAAGAAGGCTGCATAGACCGCCAGCGCACCGGGCAGGTTATTGCCTGAGAGCCGAGCGCCGATGAAGGGCGCGGCGATGCCGGCGACACGGGCCATCGCGGATGCCCAGCCGACGCCGGTCGCCCGCACCTCCGTCGGGAAGAGCTCGGGGGTGAAGACGTAGAGCGCGCCCCAGGCGCCGAGCAGCATGAACGATAGGAACATCGAAGCCACGACGAAGAGCACGGGCGTCGTCGCAGCGGCAAAGACAAACGAGAAAAGCGTGCCGCCTGCGAGATACGCCACCAGCGTCGGCTTGCGTCCCCAGCGGTCGATCAAAAATGCTGCCAGGACATAGCCCGGGACCTGCGCCAGCGCAAGCAGGAGCTGGAGCGGATAGGTGTACTTCGCGATAAAGGTGAAGCCGCTCTGTAGGAAGATCGACGGCAGCCATGTAAAGATGCCGTAATAGCCGAGCGATAGGCCAAACCACATGATGGACAGCATCAAGGTCCGTCGCAGCAGCGTCGGCTGCCAGATCGAGCCCGATCCGGCCTTGCCTGCATCTGCCTGCAGCTCGCCGATCTCTACGTCCCGCTCGTTGATCCGGGCAACCGTCTGCAACACTTGTCGCGCCTCGTTCGCACGTCCATGCACCAGTAGGTAGCGCGGCGACTCGGGAACGGAGCGACGGATCCAGTAGCCGAGCAATCCGAGGAGGGCCGATACACCGACGAGCAGGCGCCATCCGTAGGTGAAGTTCGGAATAAACGCCCATGCCAGCAGCGCCGCCACAATTGTGCCGAGTGCCCAGAAGCTTTCCAGGTAGATCAGATAGCGGCCGCGATCCTTCGTGGGAAGATACTCCGCCATGATCGAGTAGTCCACCGGCAGCGTTCCTCCCATCGCCGTGCCTGTGAGGAAGCGCAGGATCAGGAGGATGGTCAGGTTGGGAGAGAAGGCTGCGAGCGTGCCGAAGAGCGCAGTCTGAAGAACTGTCGAGAGAAAGATCGACCTACGCCCGATGCGGTCGGCGATCAGACCCCAGAGCCACGCGCCGAGGAACATTCCCGCGAAGGTTGCCGAGCCGATCAGCGCCGCCTGCGGTCTACCGATCTTGAACTGGGCCATGACCGGCGGGATCAAAAAGCCAATGATCAGCACTTCCATCGCATCCGCTGCCCACGTCAAACCGTTGACTAGCAGGAGCCGCCGCTGAAAGCGACCTGAGCCGATTCGCTCGATCGCCTCGTCGATCGTCGTGCCGCGGGCCATAGCCCGGCTCCCATCCAATGCCTGTACCGACGCCATTAGCCCACCTCACTTAGTGTTGAATGTACACTAATATGCTCCCAAAGGAAACGGGGCATGGAGCCCCGCCTCAATTGTTATTGTGTATTGTATACACAAACAAATGCTTGTCAACTACCATATATTTATTGTGATCTTCTCGCCCGGCCACGCCGGATTGACGGCCGGAGATCTCGGTCCTACACTGGCGCGAGCGGCGTCCTACGTACGGCGGGCGTGACAAGGGAGGGATCGGTGTTTAAAGTGGTCACTACTCAGGATGAGTTGCTAAAAGCATTTTGCGTGCGCAGCATCGTCTTTATCGAAGAGCAGACATGCTCGTACGCGATTGAGCATGATGAGCTGGATTACAGCGCAGTACACGTTCTCGGAGAAGATGGCGGGGAACCATTTGCCGCGGGGCGAATCCGGTTCTTCGGAGAGTACGCGAAGCTTGAGCGGATCGCCGTGCGCAAACGCTGGCGCGAGCGTGGTCTTGGTCACGAGCTCGTCGAATTCATGATCGCCCGCGCCGAGGAGCTGGGCTTCAAGAGGCTCAAGATGCATGCTCAGGCTTATCTCTGCGAGTTTTACCGCAGGCACGGTTTCGAGATTCATGGAGAGATGTTTCAAGAAGCGAACATCGACCACTATGCGATGTACCGGAATGGGTGACCGGCAAACGCATGAAGAGTGTCTACGTGGCGGATAAGGCACCGTTGGACTACCCGTGGGACGTCAGGCCGGACGAAGCGCGGGAGATCCAGCGTGCGCTGCGCGGGCAGGTTGTCACGGAGGATGCCTTCGGCGATGTACACATGGTCGCCGGCCTGGACGTCGGCTTCGAGGCACACGGAACGATTACGCGTGCAGCGGTCGTGGTGCTTCGCTTCCCCGAGCTGATCGTTCAGGAGGCGACGATCAGCCGCCGGCCGACGAGCTTTCCCTACATCCCCGGGCTGCTTTCATTCAGGGAGGCGCCTGCCGTGTTAGAGGCCCTCTCGCAGCTTCAGACAAAGCCCGACCTGCTGCTGTGCGATGGGGCAGGCTACGCTCATCCGCGCCGATTTGGCCTGGCCTGTCATCTCGGGGTGGCGAGCGGAATCCCGTCGATCGGCGTCGCGAAGAGTCGCTTGATCGGAGAGTTCGATCCCGTGCCAAACGAGCGCGGCACCTGGCAGCCACTGCTCGATGCTGGGGAGGTGATCGGGGCGGTGCTGCGGACAAAAGCGAACCTGAAGCCGATCTACATCTCCATCGGCCACCGCATCAGTCTCGAAAGTGCGATCGACTATACCCTGCGCTGTACCCTCGGCTATCGCCTTCCCGAGACGACGCGCCGGGCACATAACGTCGCGTCCGCTAAGGATCCTGCCGCCCGCTAGCTGCTCAGTAGCCGGTCGATCGCCTCCCCAAGCTGCCGTAACGTCGAGACATAATGCACGTGATCCATCAAAGGTGCATAACGGTGCATGTCGCTGTCGCCGGTCCCCCATTGGCCCTGGTTCTCCGGTGTAAACCAGAGCACCCGCCGGGCGTGGCGCTTGAGCGTGACGATGCAGTCCAGACGTGGGTCGTTGTAGTTGTTGCGGCCATCGCCGAGCACGATCACAGTTGTGCGCCGATCGACGGCGTCAAGATGATCGCGGCAAAAGGTCGCAAGACTCGCTCCCAGATCGGTTGAGTAGTAACCGGGAGGGATGCGTTGGAGCACTTCGGCGATCGCTACCTGCGGCCGCTGCGCTGTAAAGTCCTCGGTGATGTCGTGCATATCGTCGATGAAGGCGAACGAGCGTGTGCGAGCGATAATATCCTGAAGCTCGTACATCAGCGTCAGCATGAAGCTGGCGTGTGGGCGCATCGACGTCGAGATATCGCAGATGACGGCGAGCTTCGGCTTGAGCCGCTTGCGCCGGAATTTGAGCTCGAGCGGCACGCCTCCATACCGCTGGGAGTGACGGACCGTCGCCTTGGCGTCGAGCGTGGTGGCCCGGAAGCGGCGATTGCGGAGGGCGGCGCGGGTCCGTAGCCGCGCGGCCATGCGCCGCACCTCGTCGCGCAGCTGGTCGATCTCACGCGGCGAGAGCTGATCGATCGGCCGGTTGGTCAGATCCTTAATCGGATCGTGCTTCATCTCCTCGGCCATCTGCTTTGCGAGGTTTTGCCCCACGAACTGTTGGATCTGTTGTTGGAGCGCCTCGGCGTTGCCTTCCGCGAGCTCACGCGCCTGCTCACGCCCCGGCTGCTCCATCCCCTGCTCTTTGAGCGCTTGCTCAAGCTGTTCCAGCAGCTGCTGCAGCTGCTGCAGCCCTAGCTGCCGCTCCATCTGCCCCGCAATGTAGCGCTGCATCTGTGCCGATGCCGACGGTGCTCGTCGCATACCGGCCTGCTGCGCCATCGCCTCGAGCTCCTCGCGCGTCAGTCCTTCGCCGGCCATCAACCGCTGGAGCAGGTCGCGCAGCCGCTGGCCGAGCTGCTCCATCATCTGCTGCATCGCCTCGTCCAGCTGCGCTTGCTGCTCATCGCTCAGCCCATTATCGCCCGGCTGCTGCATCGGCGGCGGCCCGACTTGGAAGAAGACCGGGAAAAGCTGGTCGAAGGTCGGGAAATCGGCATGCTCTTTGACCAAGGTTGTGCGCAGCGCCGACTTGAAGAGCTCACGGTCGATTATGCCTAGCTGCTCGATCGCCCGCATCGAGTCTTGGCTCTCTGCCAGCGATACCCGCACCCCCGCGGCTCTAAGTGCCTGAATGAATTCAACGATCCGATCGTCCATGACATACGCCTTTCTCAGGCTAGAGGAACGAGTGACGCGGCTTCCCTGCGCCCTATCCCCGGCCGAAACGTCCATGCTCGCGGCCGCCCGCGCTCTGAATCGCACGCCGGGCGCGCTGTACGTCACTCTCGTGCTTGAGCAAAACTGTGAGAGTATTGTCGAGCGTCTCGCGGTCGAGCGACCGCGCGTTCAGCATCAAGAGCGCGCGTGCCCAATCGAGGGTCTCCGAGACGCTGGGAGACTTCTTCAGGTCCAAGTTTCGGAGCCGGTGCACGAGCTCGACAGCCTGTCGGGCCAGTTGAGGCGCCAGGTTCGGTACTTTGAGCTGGACGATGTGAAGCTCCTCTTCTTCGCTCGGGTAGTCGACGAAGAGATACAGGCAGCGTCGCTTGAGCGCTTCGCTCAGCTCTCGCGTGTTATTGGAGGTCAAGATCACGGTTGGCTGCTGCCTGGCTGTGAGCGTCCCAAGCTCCGGTACCGAGACCTGGAAGTCGCTGAGCACCTCGAGCAGGAAGGCCTCGAACTCAGAGTCTGCCCGGTCGATCTCGTCGATCAGCAATACTACCGGCTCCTCTGCGAGGATTGCGCGCAGGAGGGGACGCTGGAGCAAGAAGCGCCGTGAAAAGAAAACATCTTCTTCCGCCGCGAGCCGGTCGGCTGCCTCGGAGAGACTCGTCGCTCCCGCCAGGGTTTCACGCAGCTGGTCACGCAGCAACTGCGTGTAGAGCATCTGCTTGGCGTACTCCCACTCGTAGAGCGCCTTGGTCTCGTCGAGACCTTCGTAGCACTGAAGGCGGATCAGCTCGCGTCCGGCCGCGGCGGCCCAGGATTTTGCGAGCTCGGTCTTCCCGACCCCGGCAGGCCCCTCGGCGAGCAAGGGCTTGCCCAGCTTCTCGGCCAGAAAGAGCACAGTTGAAATATCTTCTGAGGCGATGTACTGCTGCCCGGCGAGCGCCTCCCGGACCGCAGAGGTCGTAGTGAAAACCATGCAATCTCCTCCGTTCCCAGATGATAGACGACGGGGGACAAGCTGCCCGCGGGCGGGATCGCCGGGGCTGGACGTCTATCAGGGTTATTCACCCATTGTACCAGCCTTGGCTATAGCCGAACGGGTAGTTTGCATGGAGCTCGAGTTAGCACCGGGGTACCGCCTAGTCCAACTCTCGCCCGGCTCGCTCCTCCGCAGCTCACTGAATGTCACGGCGCAGGATGCGATCCTCGACGAAAAGAACCCCGCCTTTCACGGTTATCGGGAGCTCCACCATATTGACTGGCCTGCTCGTCGCGGTCGTGAGCTGATCCGTGTTGCGCCCCGTGAAGCCGTACGAATGCTGAGCGCAGCTATCCTTGAATAGCTGTTCGGCGGCGCGCCAGGAAAGAAAACATCCGCTGGACGGGTCTGTGCCGAGAAAGGCACGAAAATCGCCGCCTTCTCGCACGACAAAAATAACGTCGTCGGAAAGCGTCGGGCGATTCGGGATCAAGCGCGAAACCTGGAGCTCCTTGACCGCCACATCTACCGGCTGATCTCCGGCGGAGCTAAACTTGGCGGTAGGACCTAGTCGAACCAGCAGTGTGCCAGGCGTGATAATCAAGAAGCCGAGTACGGCGCAGATCACGGCCGCGGCGATCATGCCGAAGGCAAAGAAGAGATAGAGCCATCTCCGGCGGCGCTCGCCCCGCAGCTCTCTAGGAGATTGATACATACTAATCTTAGCCGTTTAGGCAGCGACGTCCTTACGCGTCCGTGTCCGGCCGCGCGACGGCGATCAGACGATCGCTGTCGCTGCTATAATCATCTAGCTCGTAGGAACCGAACCATGCTTCGACGACGTACCCTGCGCTCTTGAGCAGGTATTCGAGCTCGAAGCGGTAGAGCCAGCGCATCGTGAAGGGCAAGACGTCCCGCCGCACGATGCGATCGGGCCCAATTTCATCATACACGAATTCGACGTAATGGGTCTGATCGGCGAAGTCTGTTCGCCGGAGGACCCATTTCTGTATCTCCCGCCCCTCGCTCGACGTAAAGCTCTTGGCGTGAACCAGTACACTCTGGTCTGCGATGAGCTCGCGCGGATCAGGATTGAAGAGATCGAGGATCAGCAGTCCACTGGGACGGAGGTGTCCGCGGATCGCGCGCAGGGCGCTCGCCTGCTCTGGGCCGGTCGAGAGATGCATGAACGAGTTCATCGGCACGAGCGCGAGCATGAAGCGCTCGGCAAGGCGGAGCGCTCGGATATCGCCTACCTCCGCCCGCGCACGCGCCCCAAGGCCGGCTGCCGAGATTTTCGCGCGGGCGCGGTCGATCATAGCTTCAGAAATATCGACGCCGACGACCTGAAAGCCGGCCTGCGCCAGCGGCAGGAGCACCCGCCCGGTTCCACACATCGATTCAAGGATCGGGCCGCCGGTGCGCTCCGCGAACGGCAGGTACAGCTCCAGGTCGTCGGCGAAGTCGCCGTAGTCGTCGTCGTAGAGACGTGTGAAGCGATCCCAGTCCGCGCTCATGGACGTATGCTGAGCGATGTGGCGAGGAGCAGAAAGGCGGCCGCGAAGCATGCCGCGAGCACGAACCCCGCGACGACGACTTTCCCGGTGATGATCGGCTCGAAGCGTGGTGGCCCGGACTGCGTGCCGCCTGGAAGCTGC
>JBBSGA010000280.1:0-8507 GCA_038254585.1 Chloroflexales bacterium
AGCCGGCTAACCGAGGTCGGCTCAGCATAGCTCTTGAATGCTTGATACGAGAGGATCACACGATGAATTTCCAACCACAGAACCACGACGCTCTTTCGGCCACTGCTCCCCTGGACGAGGCTGTGTGGGAAAGCTTGCGGGAGCTCCAGGAGGCGGGGGAGCCGGACGACCTGCTGGGCGAGCTAATCGATCTCTTTCTGACCGATACGCCGAATGTCTGCCAGGCAGTGCGCGAAGCCATCGCGGCCGGCGACGCCGACGGTCTTCGCCGGGCGGCACATAGTGGCAAAGGGAGTAGTGCGAACCTGGGTGCCCTACCCCTCTCTGATCTCTTCAGGGAGCTGGAGGATCTGGGCCGGTCGGGCACGACGGTAGGTGGGAGCGAGCTGATGCCGCGAGTCGACGCCGAGCTCGGCCGAGTCGCCTGCGCGCTGGAGCTGGAAAAGGCCGGCGTCTGACGCCAGGCCATAGGCGAAGCCTCGAAATGCGCCATGCCCCGGCAGACGAATGTCTCCGGGGCGTGATCGCCAAGCAACTAGGCCGTGAGGCTCCCGTTAGCCGCTTACCCGCGGTCGAGCTCGATCCGCTGGTTGTCGCCGGATTCATAGCGTTGTCCCGTCTACTCGTGCCTTGGCGAAGCCCACGATCTATACGAGGGTGACGTGCGAGCATTGGTGCACGATCGGAGGAGTCGGAACGAGGTGACCGTGCTCGGCGAGGCTTGGGCGCTATGGCAAGATCAGGTGGAGATCTCCAAACTCGTGCCAGAGGTAGCGCTCCCGGAGTGCTGACGCGTAGGTGACCTGGAGATGCTGCAAGCCAGCAATTGCCTCGAGCATTGCGAGATGGCTGGCCCGAGGCTCATGTAGCCCGGTCAGGAGCCCGGTTACCGCCCGCACCCCGCGCTCCGGCGTGATGATCTCGCGGGTCCAGCCTTCCCCCGGATGGGTCGTGCCTTCGACATCCGTCGCCGTTTCGAGCGCCCGCACGACGGTGGTGCCAACCGCGATAACGCGTCTGGAGGTGGTCCGCGCTCCATTGACAGCCCGGGCCGTTTCGAGCGGCACACGGTAGAACTCTTCGTAGGGCGGCTCATGATTTTCGACGCTGGCAACGCCGGTGTGCAGGATTAGCGGAGCGATCTGTACGCCTCGCGCGATGAGCCGCGTCAGCAGCTCGGGCGTGAACGCCCTTCCGGCCGACGGCATCTCGGCGCTGCCCATCTCGGTGGCATAGACGGTCTGGTAGTACGAGGACGGCCAGCCGCGCTTGACGTAGCTATAGCGGATCGGAAACCCGTGCTCGTTCAGGTACGCGTTGAGCGGCGACGGCAGCTGGAGCGTCGCGACCCAGAGCCGCACCGGCCCGCCGTCCAGCGTGGACGTCCGGTCGGATAGATACGGTACGTGCAGGATCGCGCTGGCCCCGCCCGGCAGCTTTAATCTCTCGCCTGGCGTTGCGTCGCCGAAGGGCTTCGTCGCCGTGCCCGAGGGCAGCCGAACTTCGACGATCCATAGGTCGGCGGGAAGGTGGGTCGATAGGTGGAGCTCGAGGCGCGTACCGTCCTGGCGCGCCGCATTCAGCGCGGCGTTGAGCGTCCCGCTCGTATTGATGACGACGACGTCGCCGGCCCCGAGGAAATCGGGGATATCGCGGAACCTCGCGTGGACGATGCGGTCGTCCGTGCGATAGGAGACCATCAAGCGTACCTCGTCCCGTGCGAGGCCATGTGCCTCGGGCGGCTCGCTCGCCTCGAGCTCAGGCGGCAGAAAAAAGTCGAGCCCGCTGAAGCTCTTGTCTTCGAGCCCGGAAAGGCGGTTTACGGCAAACGAGGGGACTACTGCTACGGTCATGCCGGCACCTCCGAGGTAAGCGCTCGGGCGGTATAGCGGCCGCCGGGAAGGTTGCCCTCGATGAGCTCGATGAAACCGGGTATGCTGGCCTCGGGGAGCGGCCGGTCGCTGATATCTTCCCCCGGAAAAGCCTCCTGGTGCATCTGGGTCCGCATGTCGCCGGGATCGACCCAGTAGAGGCGCCACTGCTGATTTTCCGCGGCGAGGATCGCCGACAGCTGCTCAAGGGCAGCTTTGCTCGACCCATAGCCGCCCCAACCCGGGTAGGCCTCGACGGCGGCATCACTCGTAACGTTGATGATTCGTGCGCCGGGCTTGAGAGCCGGCCGGAGCGCCTGCAGCAGGGCAAGCGGTGCGACGACGTTGGTGCGATAGACGCGCTCGAGAACGTCGAGTGGGTAGTCGAGCAGCTCCGGCTGCGGGCTCGGGCCGAGGATACTCGCATTGTTGACGAGGAGATCGAGCCCGCCGCGCTCCGTCGCCGCTTGTGCCAGCGCCTCACGGTGGACCGGATCTGTGACGTCGCCCGCCATGGCGACCACGCGCGTCCGCGCTGCGAGCTCGCTGCGCGCAGCCTCGAGTGCCGCGCTTCCTCGCCCATCGATGATCAAAGTCCAGTTCCGCGCGGCAAGCTCGCGGGCGAGGGCCAGGCCAAGGCCCCGAGATGCTCCGGTAATCAAAGCAGTTCGAGATATCGTCGAAGTCATAGTTAGCTTCCTTCCACATCGGCCACGCCGCACCCGCGGCGCGCCAGGCAGCGCATCCTGCTGTCAATACTATAGCGGTCGAGCAACGCCGGCGGACTGCCCGGTCGGGCAGGAAGTACGATGCAAAAAGGACAACCCTAGACTGGCCTTTCGTACAGGAGCAGGCGTGCACACTACTTGCTGTTGCCTCCTACGGTGTATATGATTAGGGTATGGGATAGGCGGACGCCGTGAACGGTCGCTTCCAGGTCCGGGAAACTACCGGTGCCGACGATGCGCGTCCTCATCCCGGCTGCAAGGAGGCAGCAGATATGGCGATGAAGATTGGAGACCCGAGTACGCGTAGCCTTGACTTCGGCAGTGCCAAGGAAGTTTACTCTAACCTGCCGGTGGCCGCGCTCGTCGAGCACGCTATTCGGAGAGGGGAGGGTCACCTTGCCGCCAACGGTGCCCTGGTTGCAACCACGGGCAAGCGGACGGGCCGCTCGGCCGCGGATAAGTTCATCGTCCGTAACAGTGCGACTGACAGTCTGGTCGACTGGGGACGCATCAATCAGCCTTTCGACCAGGAGCAGTACGATGCGCTCCGCGCTCGCGTGCTGGAGCACCTGCAGGGCCAGGAGATCTACGCTCTCTCGACCTATGCCGGCGCCGATCCGGCGACACGCCTGTCGATCGAGGTGTGGACGGAATACGCCTGGCATAGCCTCTTCGCCAAGCAGCTTTTCATCCGCCCGACCGCCGCGGAGCTTGCCACGCATATCCCTGCGTTTACGGTAATTTCGGCTCCCCATTTCTCCGCCGTACCGCTCCGAGATGGAACCAAATCGGAGACGGCGGTGATCGTCGATTTCGAGCATCACGAGGTACTCATCGCCGGTACCGAATACGCCGGGGAGATCAAGAAGTCCATCTTCTCCGTCATGAACTTCCTGCTTCCGCCGCGGCGGGTGCTGCCGATGCATTGCTCTGCGAACGTCGGCCACGCGGGCGACGTCGCGCTCTTCTTCGGCCTCTCCGGCACCGGCAAAACCTCGCTCTCCTCCGATCTGGATCGCCGGCTGATCGGCGACGACGAGCATGGCTGGGGTGCAGAGGGGGTCTTCAACTTCGAGGGTGGCTGCTATGCGAAGTGTATCCGGCTTCGGCGTGAAGACGAGCCGCAGATCTACGATGCGATCCGTTTCGGGGCCGTGATGGAGAACGTGATCGTCGACCCGGCGACGCGCACACCCCTGTATGATGATGCATCCCTTACCGAGAACACACGGGTAGCCTATCCGCTGGACTTTGTACCGAACGCGACCCCTGACGGGAGAGGTGGACATCCGCGGGTGATCTTCTTTCTAACCGCGGATGCCTTCGGCGTGCTGCCACCCATCGCACGCTTGACCTCGGATCAAGCGATGTACCATTTTCTCTCGGGCTATACGGCGAAGCTGGCAGGAACCGAGGTGGGACTCGGCAAGGATCCGCTAGCTACCTTCGAAGCTTGCTTCGGCGCGCCGTTTCTGCCGCTGCCGGCGATTACGTATGCCCAAATGCTGCGTGACAAGCTTAATGAGCACAAATCTCAGGTCTACCTCTTGAACACGGGCTGGAGTGGCGGGCCCTTCGGCGTAGGCTCTCGCATCAAAATCGGCTACACACGCGCAATGATCTGTGCCGCTCTCGAGGGCAGGCTCGCGAAGGCCGAGACCTATACGGATCAGCGCTTCGGCCTGCACGTTCCCGTCCACATCGAGGGAGTGCCGGACCAGCTCATGCACCCGCGTGAGACGTGGGCAGACCAGGACGCGTACGAAAGCGCGGCACGACGGCTGGCCGAGCGCTTCGTCGAGAACTTCGAGAAGTTCGGCAAAGCTGCCGCCGACCTTGCAGTGGTGGGCCCGCGATTGTAAGTATTCCTTTAGCAGCGGCAACGGTTGCGCGGGCCGATGCAATCGTCTCATGGAACTTCCGCCATATCGTTCGGCTCGATAAGATGAAAGCATATAATCAAATCAATCTGCTGCAGGGATATGGCATTCTGACGATTGTCTCGCCCAAGGAGGTGATAACTGATGACAGAGAAAATAACGACGAAAGTTTTTGATTGCATCGCCTACAAGCGGCATGTGCAGTCCGAACTTTATGAGGAAACGAAGGACATGACAGCACCGGAACTGATCACCTACTTCCGTGAGCGGGCCCGGTCTGGGCCGTACGCTGAATTGCGGGCGAAGCTTCAAGCGCAACGGACGGCCCGCCGATCCGGCACCACAGCCGACGTAGAGTAGACTACATACAGCGCTCTGAGGATCATCCTATGACCATAGAAACGTATGTCACCATTCCAGTGCCGCCAGAGACTGCACGGCACTTGCCGCCCGTTACAGACGACGTATCCGAAGATACTGCTGCTAGGATTGAAGAGCTGGCGAGTTACGCAATCCCTGGCTGCCTATCAGTGCGACGAAGGCGTTGCCCTATGCCCAGAGCAGGCTGGTGTCTCGTTAGGGGATAATGATCCCGTTGGCCTATGCTCATGGGCTGGAGCCCGAAGTTGATCCACAGCCGGCAAACCAACTGCTCTCGCTAGATCACTCGTAACAGTGACTCGCGGACCGTTTCTAGCTCAATCAGATCGACGGGCCGGTCACCAACGAGATCCTCAACCATGCCCCACGCTCGCCAGTAATCGGCCCCTTCCAGGTGCGGACGGTGACCAGACCAGCACAGCGAGCAAAAACGAGCTGCGCTATGCGTCAAAACGAGTGCGAGGCTGCCGGGGGAAATGGGTTAGAATGGCTTACGCATGATGGAAGCCAGGCTGCCACTACTCCGCCGCATCGATCACATCGGCATTGTCGTTCGCGACCTCGACCGGGCGATCGCCTTTTATCGCGAGACCTACGGCCTTGCCGGATGGGAGCGCATCAGCCTTCCCGAGCGGCACATGACCGTTGCCGTGTGCACGATCGGCGACAGCATGCTGGAGTTGATCACGCCAGCCTCTGAGGAGGCGGCTTTCGCGCGATTTCTGCGCGAGAGAGGGGAGGGCATCCACCATATCGCCTACGAGGTGGACGACGTGGAGGCCGCACTGCGGACAGTCGAGGGACGCGGCATCCGGCTCGTCGACGCGCATGGCCGGCCGGGAATCCACGATACGTGCGTTGCGTTTCTGCATCCCAAGGCGACGCTGGGAGTTCTGACCGAGCTCGTCGAGCTCCCGCATACAGCAGGAGACCGCCGCGATGGCTAAGAGCGACCAGGCCACCGATCGGCGTATTCCCCTGCCCCAGGGCGATCTCAAGCCGGTCTACCGCGCCGAGGATGCTGCCGGCCGCCAGCCCGATCCCGGCCAGTTCCCGTATACCCGCGGCATCTACCCCACGATGTATCGCGGGCGGCTCTGGACGATGCGCCAGTACGCCGGTTTCTCGTCGGCGCGCGAGACCAACCAGCGCTTCCGCTACCTGCTCGATCAGGGACAGATGGGCCTCTCGGTCGCCTTCGATCTCCCGACCCAGCTCGGCCTCGACTCCGACGATCCGCGCGCCGAGGGCGAGGTCGGCAAGGTCGGCGTGGCGATCGATACCGTCGAGGACATGGCCATGCTCTTGGAGGGCATCCCGCTTGGGAGCGTCTCGACCTCGATGACGATCAATGCTCCGGCGTCGCTGCTGCTGCTGATGTACCAGATCGTCGGCGAGCGGCAGGGCGTCAAGCCGGCGGAGTTGACGGGCACGATCCAGAACGATATTCTGAAAGAGTACGCGGCGCGGGGCACCTATATCTTTCCGCCGCAGCCTTCGATGCGGCTGGTGACGGATACCTTTGCCTATTGCCGGCAGCATATTCCGCAGTGGAACACGATCTCTATCTCGGGCTATCACATCCGCGAGGCGGGCTCCACGGCTGCACAGGAGCTCGCCTTTACCCTCGCGGATGGCATCGCGTACGTCGAGGCCGCCGTCGCGGCCGGGCTGAAGGTCGACGATTTCGCGCCGCGGCTCTCGTTCTTCTTCAACGGCCACTCGAGCTTCTTCGAGGAGATCGCCAAGTTCCGGGCGGCGCGCCGGATGTGGGCCACGATCATGCGCGACCGCTTCGGCGCCCGGGATGAGCGCTCATTGCAGCTGCGCTTCCATACGCAGACGGCCGGGTCGACGCTGACCTCCCAGCAGCCGCTCAACAACGTCGTGCGGACGACGATCGCGGCCCTGGCGGCAGTGCTGGGGGGCACGCAGTCGCTGCACACGAATGGGTACGACGAGGCATTATCACTCCCAACCGGCGAAGCGGCGACGCTTGCGCTCCGGACTCAGCAGATCATCGCCTACGAGTCGGGGATCGTCGACGTCGCGGATCCGCTCGGCGGCTCGTACTTCGTCGAGGCCCTCACCGACAACCTCGAGCAGCAGGCACACGTACTCCTCGCGCGGGTTGAGGCCGCGGGCGGTGCCGTGCGCGCGATCGCGGACGGGCTGATCCAGCAGGAGATCGCCGACGCCGCCTACGAGACCCAGCAGGCGATCGAGAGCGGAGCGCAGGTCGTCGTCGGGGTGAACAAATTCGTGGCGCAGGAGGGCCAGACCATCCCAGTCTTCTCTCCGAATGAAGCCGTAGCACGCGAGCAGGCGAACTCCTTGCGGCGCATCCGTGCGGAGCGGGATGCTGATGCGGTAGAGGTGGCTCTTGCCGCGGTCCGCCGCGCGGCTCTGGGAAGCGCGAACCTGCTCGATCCGATGCGCGAGGCGCTGCGCGCGCATGCGACGCTGGGAGAGATCTGCGGAGTGCTGCGGAGTGCATGGGGTGAGTACCGGCCGGCGGTTATGGTTTGAGAAGGGTTGACGCCTGTGCTACACTTGATAGTAGCACTCGCTGATCTCCAACGAAGTGGCTTGCCGATTGTGGCTGGCGGCCGTGTAGCCCTGGGGAGCAAGGAGATCGGATGCGCCGGCCTCGCCAACGGTCAATCCTGCGCTGGCTGCTCGAGCTTCCGCTGCAGCTTCTTTTCGGCGTTGGGATGATCCTCGTCAAGCTCATCATCGTGCTGCGGCGCTGCTTACCCGCCAGCCTGATCCTTCTGCTCTGCGCGCTCGTGCCGCTGGTGGGTTTCTCACTGCATCGCCTCGACGGCATCGGGAGCTGGCTCATGCTCGCGGCGGCACTGATGCTGGCCTTCGCGGCCGGCGCGATGCGCACGAAACGGTGAAGACAGGACGGCGGAAGATGCGAAAGGCGTGGCATGTCGCCCACCACACGACGAAGGTTCAGATCTCAAATTCGGCCGGGATACCTTTACCATGCTAGATCTCTCGGGGCAGCGCCGCCACTTTCCGGCGCTGGAGGCGGACTTCGACGGACGGCGGCAGGTCTTCTTCGACAACCCCGGTGGCACGCAGGTGCCACGGTCGGTTCCCGAGGCGATGAGCCGCTACCTGCTTACCTCGAATGCCAACACCCACGGCGCCTTCACGACGTCACGGCACTCAGACGAGGTTGTTCTCGCGGCTCACGAGGCGATGGCCGACCTACTGAACGCGGCGGGGCCCGAAGAGATCGTCTTCGGGCAAAATATGACCTCGCTCACCTTTGCGATATCGCGCTCGATCGGCTCCGAGCTGCAGGCCGGGGACGAGATCGTCTGCACGATGCTGGATCACGACGCCAACATCGCGCCATGGCTGGCCCTCGACGAGCGGGGTGTCGTCGTCCGCTTTGCCGATATCGACGTCGAAGATTGCACGCTCGACTACGACCATTTCGAAGGCAAGCTCAACAGCCGGACGAAGCTCGTAGCCGTGGGTCTGGCGAGCAACGCCGTCGGGACGATCAACGACGTGCGGCGGGTGGTCGAGATGGCTCACCGGGCCGGCGCGCTGGTCTACGTCGACGCGGTCCAGGCCGTGCCGCATCTGCCGGTAGATGTGCAAGCTCTCGGCTGCGACTTCCTCGC
>JBBSGA010000281.1:0-8505 GCA_038254585.1 Chloroflexales bacterium
AGCAACTCTTCAATGCGATCAAGGTCGGAGCCTCGGCCTATTCGGCCAAGGCCGTCCAGCCGGAGGCTCTGCTGGATATGATCCGCGACGTCAACAGCGGGGTCTATCTCATCAACGAGACCGTCATGAGCAGACCTCATGTTGCTTCCCGCGTGCTGAACCAGTTCCGTGAGCTGGGTGGCGAGGACCTTGGCAAGCATCTCTTTGCGCCGCTAACGTCACGCGAGATCGAAATCCTCGACTGCATTGGGCGTGGCATGTCGAACAAGGAGATCGCCAACCAGCTCTCGATCAGCGGCCAGACGGTCAAGAATCATATTACCTCGATCCTCTCGAAGCTGCAGGTGAACGATCGTACGATGGCCGTGATCTTTGCGATTCAGAAAGGCTGGATCAAGATGGGCGCCGAAGGCAGGGAGAGCTAACTGGCCACAGGGAGCAGGACTGACTCTGGCTCCAGTTGAAACCAGCCGTGTGGTCGCGCGAGGACGATGTCGATCCCCCATAGCTCGTTTTGCTCGACCTTGCCCCTGTTACAATAGGCGTATGGCCGATCTCCTCATCCGAAACGCTAACGTCATAACACTCGATCTGCGCCGGCCAATCGTGCCGGCGCTCGCGATCTCCGGTGGACGGATCGTCGCCGTCGGAGATGTAGCTTCAGTCGAGGAGCAGGCCGGCCCAAGTGCTGTGCTCGATCTCGGCGGCCTGACGGTCGTACCGGGCTTCATCGACAGCCACGTCCATTTCACGTGGACGGGAGTGCGCCCGTTCGCGGTCGATCTTCGGACGGCCCAAAGCGTCGAGGATGTGCTCGACCTGGTTAACGAGCGAGCTGCAAGGGCCGCGCCCGGCGAGATCGTTTTCGGGCATGGCTTCGAAGCGGCGGCGTCTCCACGGCAGCTCGAGCTCGATCGGATAGCGCCCGGGAATCCTGTGCTGCTTCAGGGGGCGACAGGACATTTCGCCGTGGCAAACGGGCCAATGCTGCGGCACCTGGGTCTGGCCGCGGGGGACGACGGGCTGGACGCCGACGGCCGCCTGCGCGGGCGGGCGAATACGCGGGCCGCGTGGCGCGTGCCGGCGGAGTTCGCGGCGCAGATCGGCTGGGAGCGCGTCTTCGGCGTCGCCGCGGACAAAGCCTTGCGGGCCGGCATCACAACCTTACACGCGCTCGAAGGTGAGGATCGAGCGGACGACCCGGCCGTCCTGGCTCTGCTGGGGCTCACGCCCGCCCTCCCGGTGCGCGTCGTCGTCTACTATCAGACGACGGACGTGAACGCCGTGACCCGGCTCGGACTTCCACGGATCGGCGGCTGCATCTGGGTCGACGGCGACTTCGAGCCACACACTGCCGCTCTCAAAGAGCCGTATGCCGACGCGCCGGAGAGCCGCGGCTGCTTGTACTTCGACGACGCCTCGATCGGCACCTTCGTCCAGCGCGCGCATGGCGCCGGGCTCCAGATTGCCCTCCATTGCGTGGGCGATGCAGCCGTGGCCCAGGTTCTCGGAGCCTATCGACGAGCCCTCGACGCGGCGCCTCGTCGCGATCACCGGCACCGCATCGAACACTTCGAGGTTTACGATGCGGCGCTGCTCGCGGCGACAAGGATGCTCGGTCTCTATGTCGCGATCCAGCCGCCGTTCGACGGCTACTTCGGCGGCATTGCGACCAACGCCCATTTCCTGGGCACGGAGCGCGCCCGGCGTGCCGACGCGGTCCGTACCTTTGTCGAGCACGGTATTCCTGTGGGCGGCGGCTCGGACTGTCCCGTGACGCCTCTGAGCCCGCTCTACGGCATCCATTGCGCGGTCAACCACTCCAATCCGGCCGAGCGCATCGACGCCCGGCGCGCGCTCGAGCTCTTTACCATCGACAACGCCCGGCTGGCCTTCGAAGAAGACGACAAGGGCACGATCGAAGTAGGCAAACTCGCGGATCTCACCGTCTTGCGCGAGAATCCGCTCCAGGTTGCAACGGAGCACATCAAAGATATAGAGGTGGCAATGACGATCATCGGCGGCGCCGTACGCTGGGGCGCTGCCACATCATGTAATAGCGAGGGAGAGTCGTGCCGCAACTAGGAGTGTCGGTAGCGATCGTCGACGACGGCAGGATTTTGCTCACGAAGCGGGAAGACTTCGAGGTCTGGTGTTTGCCGGGAGGAGCGGTCGATCCGGGCGAATCGGTCGCCCAGGCCGCGGTACGCGAGGCACGCGAGGAGACCGGTCTCCAGGTAGAGCTCACCCGGCTGGTCGGGGTCTACTCCCGCCCGAATGACAGGTTCGGCGGCGTACACGTGGTCCTGTTCGCGGCGCGGCCGGTTGGTGGCGCCCTACAACTCCAACCGGAGGAAGTGATCGAGGCCGCCTACTTCGGCCCGGCAACCTTCCCCGAGCCGTTTCTGTGGGTCCATCGCCAGCAGGCTCTCGACGCATTAAGTGGCGCACACGGAGTCGCTCGGGCGCACAACCAGCCATGGCCCTTCGACCCCAAGATGTCGCGCCAGGCGCTCTACGACATGCGCGATCGATCCGGGCTAAGCCGGCAGCAGTTCTACCTGCAGCATTCGGGACAGTCCGGGCCGGAAGACGTTGTCCTGGAAGTCGGCGATGTGCCTGGATGGCCGGAGGATGCCACGTCATCTGGTAAGGAGTCCCGATCGTGACCACGCGCGCAGAAGAACCACGAGCGGTCGATTACCTGCTCGCCGGAGGTATCGTCGTGACGATGGATGCCGCAGGATCGGTGATCCTCGACGGCGCCGTGACCATAGCGGGTAAGGAGATCGTCGCGGTTGGCCCGTCCGACGCGCTACGAGCACGCTTTCAAGCGGCTGAAATTGTCGATTGCGGCGGCTGTGTTATTCTGCCGGGGCTGATCAACGCCCACGCCCACGCGCCAATGAGCCTGCTGCGGGGGCTGGTAGCCGACGTACAGCTTGACGTCTGGCTCTACGGCTATATGTTTCCCGTCGAGAGCCACTTTGCCGATGCCAGCTTCTCCTACGCCGGCACCCGCCTCTCGTGCGCCGAGATGATCCGGGGCGGGACGACGACCTTCGTAGAAGGTACTACTTCGAGGATCAGGTCGCGCGAGCTGCCGACGAAACGGGCTTGCGCGCGATCTTCGGCCAGACGGTGATGCGCTTCCCAACGCCGGATGTGCACTTCTATGACGCCGGGCTCGAACGCGCACGCGCCTTCATTCACGCATGGAAGGATCACGGCCGCGTCATACCGGGGGTTGCGCCGCACGCGCCGTACACCTGCACAGACGAGATCTTTCATCAGGCCGTCGCCCTGGCCCGCGAGTATGACGTTCCGCTCGTCACCCATCTCTCCGAGACTGCGCGCGAGGTCACGATTACAAAAGCCAGCGAGCGGATGCAGTACGACACGTACTTTTCGTTCACAGACGCAGCTCTATAAAGACGAGGATTTTGCGGTCAATGCCAGCAGCGATTAAAGGTCGCCCGCATCGCCGCTCCCACCGTCCGCGACCGGCTGCTGCCCCCTGATCGCCGGTTTGGGCCGGCGGCGGACCAGCTGGTCGAGGCCGCCATTCACCACCACGACGCCGATTAGAATTAGGATCAGGCTGCCCACAATGCGCGGGGTAACCGGCTCGCCGATCAGGCTGCCCCAGAACAGACCGAAGATCGGGAGCAGAAACGTCACCTGCGCCGTGCGGGTCGAGCCGACATGGCCGAGGAGCCAGAAGAAGATCAGCATCGCTACGCCGGTGCCGAGCAGGCTAAGCGTCGCGAGCGCTGCGATCGCGCCTAGCGAGGGCGCGATCGACCACGGGCGATCGACGAAGAGGCTGACCGGCAGGGCCCAGAAGGCGCCGAAGATCAACTGGCCGGCCGAGAGCGCCATCGGCTCCAGCCCGCGCAGCCGGCGGCGGGTCCACATGTTGCCGCACGCGTAGCTCATTCCCGCGGCGATGCAGACAAGCTGGCCCCAGATCGCCAGCGGATCGGCACCGCGCGGCCCTACGAGGCTGCTACTGAAGAGATAGAGCACACCGGCGAAGCCCAGCACCACGCCGGCGTTACGCAGCCCTGAGAGACGCTCTTCACGCACGAAGAACCAAGCCAGCAGTACGCTCCAGAGCGGCGTCGTCGCGTTGTAGATCGCGGCAAGGTTGCTATTGATGTGCTGCTCACCCCAGGAAAAGAAGAAATACGGCAGCGCAGCGTTGATCAGGCCGAGGACCGCAAGTGGGCGCCAGCGGTGCCACGGAAAGTTGAGGCGCCGCAGCTTGAGCAAAGCGTAGAGAACGATCGCGGCCAGGCCCATACGGATGCCGGCGAGCGTCGCTGGGGGAAAGTTATACGGGGCGCTGTCGCTCCTCACAGCAAGTTTCATAAAAAGGAAGGATGCACCCCAGATTGAGCCAAGCAGTAGCAGCGCGCCAAGCTGTTTTGGTTTCATCGAACCTCACACGTCGCTCGTGAGCCAGAAGCCGTGAGATGACCACCTCGCCGTCAGATCCAGAGCCGGATTAGCAGGAAGACGAGCAGGCCGGCGCCGATCGTCGAGAACACCTGTTTTGTTCGCCACGTCACGAGACCTGCGAAGAGCACGATCGGCAAGCCCCGGCCAAGCTCGAAATGTCCCTGTGGAGCGAAAAAGGGTGGTACGACCAGCGCTGTAAAGACCGCGATCGGTACAAACTGGAGCCAGCGGCTCAGCCATCGCGGCAGCTCGCCGCGTAGCAGCAGAAGGAAAGGCGCGCGCGTCAGGTAGGTTACAAGGGCCATGCCGGCAATCATGAAGGCGATCATCGATCGCTCCACGGCATCGTACCCGGATTCCCTCGCGGCTCACGTGTTTCGGCCAGTAGCGCGCCGGATCGGGCAGTGCGCCTCCGGCTACGGAGCCGAGGTAGGTGCTGGCCTGCCAGCAGACGTACATGCTCAGGTTCGTGCCCAGCAGGTACGCGACGCTTCCGCTGCCAGTCCGAAAGCGCTCGATCGAAAGGGCGTACGATTCGTCGGTCAGCTGGAACGCGAGGCCGGCCCGACCGAGCAGGCCGGTGCCACGCAGGTAGGGCGCGATCGACGCCGCGAGCAGCATATGCCGCAGATTGACGATCCAGGTGGCGACGACAACTGCCAATGGCCCTGCGCCGCCGAGCAAGAGCGTCACAGCGGTGAACTGGGACGCGCCCGCGAAGACGAAGAGCGACATCGCCTGCGTCTCCAGCAGCGACAGCCCTGCCAGGCGCGCCTGCACAGCGTACAGTGCTCCGAAGGGCGCCGCTGCGAGCCACAATGGAACGAGTGCCAGAAAGCCCTCGCGCACAGATGGACCCGCCGGCACGGCGGTATGGCGCGAGCGGGTAGGGTTCATGACGGTAGTCGCCCGGGAGCGTTAAGCCAGCGGCACAGCACGTCGAAGTCGACGTTACCGCCACTGGTAACTGCTACGACGTGCCGCCCCAGGATAGTGGGGTGCTGCCGGAGCGCCGCTGCGACCGTCACCGCGCCCGACGGCTCTACGACCTGCTTCGAGCGCGTGAGGATCAGCTCGACGGCGCGCATGATCTCGTCTTCCTCGACCGTCACAACCTCGTCGACCCACTCGCGCATGATTGCGAAGGGCAAGCGTCCCACCGCCGGCGTGCGCAGGCCATCCGCGACGGTTTCCGGGATGCCGATCCGCACGATCTCGCCACGCTGGAGCGACTGCCGGGCGTCGTCCGCGGTCTCCGGCTCGACGCCGATCACACGTATATCCGGCCGAAGCGACTTCACGGCGATGGCGATGCCCGAGATCAGCCCACCACCGCTGATCGGCACGAGCACGGCCTCGACCTCCGGCCATTGGGCGACGATCTCAAGCCCGATCGTGCCCTGGCCGGCGACGATCGCCGGATCGTCGAAGGGCGGCACAAGCTCCAGGCAGCGCTCGCGCGCGATATGTGCGGCGATCACCTCGCGGTCCTCTCGGAGGCGGTCGTAGAGCACAACCTCCGCGCCATAGCCGCGCGTCGCCGCGATCTTCGCCGGAGGCGCGTCGGCCGGCATGACGATCGTCGCGGCGATGCCGAGCAGCCGCGCTCCAAGCGCCACGCCTTGCGCATGATTGCCCGACGAGAAGGCGACGACGCCGCGCTCGCGCTGGTCGGGCTGCAGCAGCAGGAGCTTGTTGAGCGCGCCGCGGATTTTGAACGAGCCCGCGCGCTGGAGATACTCGGCCTTGAGCCGCAACTCACAGCCCGACAGGTCGCTCAGCGTGGTCGACGCGACGAGTGGCGTCTCGTGGATGAACGGGCGCAGCCGATCGGCCGCGGCGCGAATATCATCGAGGATAACCTTCATTCGACGACCGCATAAGCGCGCACGGTAAAGGACGTTCCGCGCGCGATTGCGGGAGGCGCCGCGTGGAAGCGGAAGCCGCCCGGGGGCAACTCGTCCAGCCCGCGCAGATGCTCGACGATCGGGATACTCGCCGCGAGCAGGATCGTGTGCGCGGGCCGCTCCGGATTCTGCATGTTGTCGATATTGGCACAGTCGATCCCGACCAGCGTCACCCCGGCGTCGACCAGCGCCCGGCAGGCGCCGGCGGTCAGGTACGGGCCGGAGCGGAAATAGTCGGAACCTCCCCAGTGATCGGCCCAGTCGGTACGCACCAGCACGGCCTTGCCGCTCAATTCACGGCCGCCGAAGGCGTTCGCCTCGATCGGACCGTCTGTGAGCGTGGCGATCACGATCGCGGGAAGATGGACGAGGCGATCGAGCGGCAGCGCTCCGAGATCGGGACCGTTGGGATGGCGGTGGAACGGCGCGTCGACGTAGGTCCCGGTATTTCCGCCGAGGTGATAGTGAGCGACCTGAAATGTCGTTCCCGGCGCATAGATACCGCGCGATGCGCTCTCCGCGTGTGTCCAGACGGTCTCAAAGCGCGGTTCCGGCATGCCAGGATAGCTCGGCATGCTTGCGTGCAGGGGGTGGCTGAGATCCACGATCACAGAGCGAGCCCTCCCGCCTCACGGATCTGCTCACCGTGCGCTTGATCGTGGCGCCAGAGCGTGCGGACATACTCCACGATGGTCCCGACGCCGCGCACCGGGTGGGTCCCGGTTCGGGTCCACTGTCGCTCCTCTATACGGCGTAAGCGCGCCACGAGCTCTGCGCGCTCAAGGGCGAAGCTCTCGAAGGTTGCGGCCAGCGGCAGCGCCTGGCCATGACGCGCGTCGATCGCAGCCTCCTGGTCGAAGTCGGCAAAGAACGGATTGTCTTCGTCGAGCATGCGCGCGATCCGCTCGCCGTACACTCGATCCGTGTCGAGGAGATGGGCGACGACTTCGGCAGCCGACCATTCCTCGGCCGCCGGCCGCCGGCCTGCCTGAGCATCGTCGAGGCGCTCGAGCAGACGCGCCAGGCGCACCGGAAAGTGCTCCATCTCGTCTAGCATTGGCCCTGCACTATCGCCGCTCATATTAACTCCCTCTGCTCTTCCAATGAACCGGTCCAACCTTTGCTCACTGACGATGCGAACCGCGGCCACGCGTGATACGCTGCCGTAGCGCACCAGGTACGCGCCGAGCGGACCGCTCGTGGCGCCCGTCGCCGGATCGTCCGGATATCTATCCATCGTATAGTGCGCAAAGATCCGGCTGTGAACCGTTCCGCACTCTGTCTGGGGTTCCGGCGTGAAGACGGAGACCGGGGCCAGCGTGCCAAAGGGATCGCCGACGGCTGCGACGCTGAGCTCGCCCACGATCGCGCGCATCTCGACGTCCAACACCACGGCCAGCTGGTTGCCGCCGAAGGCTTCGCTCGTGAATACGTCGACGGTGCTATAGCGATTTGTACGTACCATCAGTAAGATCCAGGAAGTGTGACGTCCTGCTGTCCCCGCGGCAGCGAGGCTCCGGTTCTGTGCCTGAAAGCGATTATACGGCAGGTTCTGTGCTTTCCTCGACGTTGCTCTTGATAGTGCGAGGGTAGATTACGTTGACGTGGATCTTCCAGACTGTATGGGCTCGCCCAACACAATCGTCATAATGCCTTCGTCCCGCCGGAGGCAAGGAGTATCTCACGGGAGATCGTATCGAAACGCTCGCAACGTATGTCGGCGACATGCATGCGCTGGAGAAGCACCTCCTCGAAGCATTCGAGAGGCAGCCGGCAGCTTGGCTTCCTCTACCACGCGGCCGGTGGGCAATCCACCGCGGTTGGAGCGTAAAACGCGATCGAGGCTGTGCACCCGGTAGCCACCTGATATACGCGCGGGCTTAAAGCTGGCAGCCACCGCGCTCTGGCGGTGGCTGCCCCATCATGCCGTATCTGTGCTCCGGCTACCAGCAGCCGATCAGCTCGCTTGATCCTGCCGGCTGCCTGAGCCACCGGCCGTATCGTCGAAGCTCATTCCGGGAGCACTATCGATCAGATTGTTCCATCGATCGCGGATCATGTCACGAGTGTCCCGGCCCGGCCGCGGCGCCACGAGCAAGCCAGCGATCGTTCCCAGAACGAACGCCCGTAAAAT
>JBBSGA010000282.1:0-8482 GCA_038254585.1 Chloroflexales bacterium
AACCGACAACGTCATCAGCGCCGACATCAATAAGCTGTTGGGGCACTCCTGACGCCGCCGAACGAGGCGAGATGATGCCGGCCGAAGATCTACTGCCAAGCTTCGCATGCTACAATGCGTCGCCAGTCGCACTCTTGCGGCCCGCTCTATGGTGCCAGACGTGTCTTCTCCGACGACCATCGTCGCAGTACGCTCCTCTCGGCTCGATATTCCGCTCGTCGAGCCCTTCACTATTGCCACCGGCTCACAGGCGATCGCGCACAACGTTCTTGTCGAGGTGACGCTGGCCGGCGGGGTGGTCGGATATGGCGAGGCATCCCCTTTTGCGGCGGTCACCGGCGAAACGCAGGAATCGGGTCTCGCGGCTCTCGGCGAGCTAGCCGGCGATATTCGCGGGGAAGATGCGCGCTGCTGGCGGGCACTCGCCGCAGGTATGAAAGAGCGCCATCTTCGGGAGGCAGCGGCACGCTGCGCTCTGGAAACGGCCATCCTCGATGCGCTGCTGCGCCGCGTGGACCTGCCGATGTGGAGCTTTTTCGGTGGCCGTGGCACCGAGCTTGAGACGGATATGACGATCACCGCGGGTTCCGCCGCACATGCCGGCCACTCGGCCCGGGCGATCCTCGAGCGCGGTATCCGGACGATCAAGCTGAAGATCGGCGGCGACCGGGATGACGATGTGGCCCGGATCTCCGCGGTGCACGCGGCCGCTCCGACCCTGCCGCTGATCCTCGACGGAAACTGTGGCTACGATGCTCCAGCTGCACTGGAGCTCCTGCAAGAGCTCCGCTCCCGCGCGATTCCCATCGCGCTTTTCGAGCAGCCTACCGCCCGCTATGACTGGGATGGTATAGGCCATGTAGCCCGCGAGGGCGGTGTGCCAGTTGCCGCCGACGAAACGGTGACGACCGCGGCCGACGCCCTACGCGCGGCGCGCGAGGGCGCCGTCAGCTGCATCAACATCAAGCTTATGAAGGCCGGAATCGTGGAGGCTCTCGACATCGCCGCAATCTGTAGAGCCGCCGGGATCCAGCTTATGATCGGCGGAATGGTCGAGAGTATCCTGGCCATGACCGTCAGCGCACACTTCGCGGCCGGCCAGGGAGGCTTCTCCTTCGTCGATCTCGACACGCCGATGTTCATGGTCGAGCAGCCGTTCGCGGGCGGCTTCACCCGGCGCGCCGGACAGCTCTCGGTCGCGGCCAGCGGCGCGGGACATGGCGTAACGCCAATCGTAGATCGGGCAGCAGGCCGGACGTAACAGGCGGGATCAAAGCGAGCGCAAACGTGTCGTTCCACGAGACATCCTTGCGCACGGTAGACCTTCGCCGCGTGGTAGCAAAAGACAAGAGATGCTGCCTCACAGCGCCTCTTGTCATCTCTGCATCGCCTCGGTTTTCAGCTTCGCCGATCGATCGGCGTGTACTTCACATTCGTCGGACCCGTGTAGAGCGAATCGGGCCGGATCAGGCGGTTATGATCTACCTGCTCGATCACATGAGCCGTCCAGCCGGCCACGCGGCTGACCGCGAAGATCGGCGTGAACTCGTCCTTGGGAATGCCGAGGGTATGGTAGGTCGAGGCCGAGAAGAAGTCGACGTTTACCGGCAGATTCGGCTTCTTCTCCTCCATGATCGCCGCGATACGCTCTGATAGCTGATACCAGCGCGGCTCTCCGGTTGCTTCGCCGACTTCCTTCGAGATTCGGCGAAGCTGAAGCGCCCGGGGATCGTCGGCTCGGTAGACCCGGTGCCCAAAGCCAGGGATCTTCTGCTTGGTCTCAAGGGCATGCTCGATGAAGGGACGCACCTCGTCCTCGGACCCGATACTCTCCAGCATCCGCATCACCTGCTCGTTCGCGCCACCATGAAGCGGACCCTTGAGGGTTCCAATCGCCGAGGTAATCGCCGAGTACATATCGGCAAGTGTGGACGCCGTCACGCGGGCCGCGAAGGTCGACGCGTTCAGCCCGTGATCGGCGTGGAGGATCAAGGCAATGTCGAGCACCTTAGCCGCTCGCTCGCTCGGCGCCTCGCCGCAGAGCATATACAAAAAGTTGGCAGCATGGCCGAGGTCGCCGCGAGGCTCGAGTACCTGCGCGCCCGTCCGTACACGTCCCCAGGCGGCTACGAGCGTCGGCACCGCCGCCGTGAGGCGACCGGCATGCTTGACCAGCGCCTCGTGGGAGACATCGTCGCTGTCGGGCTCGAAGGCCGAGAGCGCCGAGACGCACGTTCGCAGCACCTCCATCGGCGACGCATCCTTGGGCAGACGGCGCATGAGATCGATCAGCTCGGGCTGAATGCGGCGCTGTGCCTTGAGCTGTGTCTCCAGCTCTTGGAGTTGCTGCCGGCTCGGAAGCTGGCCGTGCCAGAGAAGGTAGACCGTCTCCTCGAAGGTCGAGTGTTCCGCCAGCTCGTTGATCTCGATGCCCTGGTAAAAGAGCCGTCCATTTTGACCATCGATATAGCTGATCGAGGTCTTAGACGCGATAATTCCCTCGAGTCCTTTATCGGCCGGGGTCGCGTCAAGCGCTATATTCGTCATCGAATGTTGCTCCTCGTAGGTCTGTCTGCTCCCCGGATGCCGCAACAACAGTGCCACGGGGACGGGGGCATAAGACGCCTCGCCCACGAGATTCGATTCCGGCAGCCTCTGAACGACAGAGCGCATTATAGCACCCCCGATCCAGGGAACGAGATGTAGCCTTACTTGCCCTCGAACCGCCTTTTTGTTAGCCTTTGGCGTGCGCTGCTTGCCGCGCCTGAAAATGGGAGCCTTGCATGGGTGGACTATTAGTTCGTCTCGTCGCCACCGCGGCCTCACTCTTCGTGGCGATCGCGGTGGTGCCGGGCGTCGATCTCGTCGGAACCGAGGGGCGGACGATCACGGATCCGACTGCTCTTTTGAGGCTGTTGGTCGTCGCGGTCATCTTCGGCCTGGTCAACGCGATCGTGAGGCCGGTCCTCAAGCTCACGACCTGCCTGATCAACATGGCTACGCTCGGGCTCTTCACCTTCATCATCAATGCCTTCCTGCTCTGGCTGACCTCATATATCGCGGACCGGCTCAACCTCGGGTTCGTCGTCACCGGTCCCATACCAGCTCTTCTCGGTTCACTGATCGTCTCGGTCGTGAGCACCGTGCTCTCGATTTTTACGCACGACGACGACTGACGCCAGGCTTGCGGGGCCCGATCTGCCGTATAATGGAGCGACACATGTTGAGGAGGATCAGGCATGGCTGAGTCTATGACCGAGCTCGATCTCGTGGTTGGCTCGATGATAACCACCCGTCCCGACGAGGATCGCGAGACATATGAGGATGAGCGCGAATGGCTGCAGGACGTACAGGATCTTCTGCGTGAGGAAGGCATCGAGATCGATCTCCTTACCCAGCCCGGCACCGAGGTGTGGGAGGGTGGCATCGGGAGCTTCTACGATCTCCACCAGCTTCAGCGCCTTGCAGCTCATCTGGAGCGCGGCGACGACGTCAAGTCTCTTCTCGCCGGTGCCTCCGCGGACGGCGAGGAGGTCGACGAGCTCCTCGCGGATATCTGGGACGAGGAAGCGCAGACGCGCTTTCCACACCTGATCAAGCACCAGGGCGACGGCGGCTATTACCTTCCTGTTGAGTTCGCCGAGCCGATCTGGGTCGAGTATGACGAAGAGGACGAGAACGAGAATGAGAACGGCGACGGCCTTGAAAGCGAGAACGCCGTGTCCTTCGGCTCATCGGTCGCGCTCCTGCGCGAGCTGACCGAGCTCGAAGAGCTCTTCCAGCGCAACAATGTCCCGGTAGGTGGCCCGCGCCAAGCGCTACAGGTGCTCAAGACCGCGGCTCAGCAGAGCGTTTCCAACAGCCTACCGATCATCCTCTGGTAGACAGGGTGAATATCTCGGCAAGGCGCGCGGCCTCGCTGGGCCGCGCTTTGTGTTCGCGGAGCGTTCGTGGGCATAGGCATTGCTAGAGCCTTCCGCTCAAGGAATAAGGTGACGCAATGTTTCCGATCGGTGACCAGAATCGCCCGGGCCATATTGTGCCTCTGGTCAACTATCTGTTGATCGCCATCAATTTCGCAGTCTTTTTCTACCAGCTGTCGCTCGGTAGTGACCCGGCGATCCAGGCGTTCATCAATCAGCATGGCGTCGTGCCGCAGGAAATCCTGGCGCGCCAGCATCTTTCTACGCTGTTGACGTCGATGTTTATTCATGGCGGCTGGGCTCACATTCTCGGGAATATGGTCTTTCTCTGGGTCTTCGGCGACAACGTCGAGGATGCCTTTGGGCACCTGGGGTACCTTGTCTTTTACCTGTTGACAGGCCTGGTGGCGAGCGCAACGCATATCATGCTCAACCGGACGTCGGGGATCCCGAGCGTCGGAGCGAGCGGTGCTATCTCAGGCGTGCTTGGCGCTTACATCATCTTTTTCGGCGGCAACCCGATCCGGGTGCTGATCTTCTACTTCATTACGGTTGTTCCGGCCTGGATGATGATCGGCCTGTGGGCTGCCGAGCAGTTTTTCGCTACCTACGGGGCCTTGGCGCGTACCTACCAGACGACGACCGGCGTGGCATATGCCGCGCATGCCGGGGGCTTTGTTGCAGGGATGTTGGTTGCGGTCTTGCTGCGCGGCACGCTCGGACAGCCGCGCCAACGGCCTGCAACCAACCGCGGCTGGTCTGCGTAATATCTACAGGAAGCTCCCGCGTGCGGGCCGCTTCGGTGAGCGACGCTTAGCGGGCGTCAGGAGGCTATAGGAAATGTTCTTTCTTGATCCGATGTACTTCGTCTTTGCCTTGCCGGCGATGCTCTTCGCCCTGTGGGCGCAATACAAGGTGAAATCGACGTTTGCGCGCTATAGCAAAGTGCGCAACATGCATAACGTCAGCGGGCTCGACGTGGCGCAGACTCTGATGCGCAACGAAGGCCTTGAGGACCTCACAGTCAACCAGATTCCGGGCGATCTGACCGACTTCTATAACCCTTCCGACAAGTCGATCAACCTGTCGCAGGGCTCTACTGCCGTCCCGTCGGTCGCGGCAATGGCCGTCGTGGCGCACGAGCTGGGCCATGCCGTCCAGGATAAGCAGGGCTACGTCTGGATGCGGGCGCGCGCCGGTATCGTCGGCGTCGCCCATATCGGCTCGAATCTCGGCCCGATGATGTTCTTCATCGGCATGCTGCTCGGGGGCTTCGCACGTAGCCCGCTCGGTTGGAATATCGCTCTGCTCGGCTTCCTGCTCTTCGGCGGCGCGGTTGCCTTTACGCTGCTGACCCTGCCGGTGGAGCTTAACGCGTCCAGGCGGGCGCGCGTCATGCTGATGAACAACGGCCTCGTCTCCACGGCTGAGATGGACGGCGTCAGCTCGATGCTGAACGCTGCTGCACTGACCTACGTGGCGGCCGCGGCCCAGTCGGTAAGCCTGCTGCTTTACTACGCGTTCCTGCTCTTCGGCGGGGGGCGGCGCCGGTAGTCCAAGTGCTCGCGTACAATACGTTCCCGTCTCCTCCTGAACGAGGAGACGGGTTTGTTGTTATCTGGGAAGGTGGAATGTTTCGAGCGGCTTTCTTTCTGCGCATGCTCCTGGCACTTGGCCTGCTGCTTCCCGTCGCCTGCGGCACAACTCCGCCGCCGGTGAGCTCCGTCGCGCTCCCGGCGGGCTGGCAGACCGTCACACAGGCGGGACTGGCCTTTGCGCTACCGCCGGGCTGGGAAGTGCTGGCTGCAGATGACGGCAATTTCAGAGGCGCCTTGGACGACCTGATCCGCCAGAATCCGCGGCTTCAGAATGTCGCGGACCAAGCTCGCAAAGCGGTCTCCGGCGGAAGTGTCAAGATCCTGGCCTTTGACCTCGCGCCCGACGATACGCTGCCGAACTTCACAACTAATCTCTCGATTGGCCTGCAGCAAATGGGGCAGCGCGCCTCACTTCAGGAGGTCGCCCAGGCGAACGCGCAGCAGCTCAAGGCCAACGGCTTCACCGATCTGCAGCAGACGCTCAAGCACATCGGCCGCGAAGATGCGGCACGCCTATCGTCGAGCCTCCAGATCAACGACGCATCCGGCGAGCCACTGCCGCTCGCATTCGAGCAGTACATCGTCGTAAAAGACCAGAAGCAGTACGTGCTGACGTTTACGACGATCGTCGAGCAGCGGAAGGAGGTGCGTCCGATCTTCGACCAGATCGCCGGAACATTTCAAGCCCAATAGAGGGCCACCCAGGGAGTACGTCGGAGCATATTCAGGGTGTGCAACACGCAGCTTGTTGCGGTACAATAGCGGCCGCCGTCCGCGCTTGGACGGTGATTTTACTGTACACTACAACCGATGGCAACGACCTATCTGGCTGCGCAATCCTCGGTCCGGCCTGAGAGGCGCTTCCTTACGCTCGAGCAGGGCCTATATCTGCTCGTCGCCATTCTCTCCGTACTGGCCCACCTGTACCTGCTCGGCGGCCGCGCGCTCCATCATGACGAGACGCTGCATGCCGAGTATTCCTGGCGGCTCTACCAGGGTCAGGGCTACACGCACGATCCGCTCCTGCATGGGCCCTTCCTCTACTATTTCACGGCCCTGATCTATTTCCTTTTTGGCGATAGTGACACGACCGCGCGCCTGGGGGCGGCACTCTTTGGGATGGTGGCAGTCCTCCTGCCGGTGCTCCTGCGCCGCGAAATGGGCCGCGGCGGCGCGTTGCTCGCGAGTGCCTACCTGCTGATCTCGCCGGTCTTCCTCTATGTCGGGCGGTTCATTCGCCATGACATCTTCGCCGTCACCTTCGAGCTGCTCGCCGTGATCGGCCTTGTACGCTATATTCGCACCGAACGGCCGGGGTGGCACTACCTCTTCGCGGGCGCACTTGGGTTGATGCTCGCGACAATGGAGACCTTCTATCTTTTCGTCCTCATCCTGGGCAGCTACCTTCTGATCGTGCTTCTAGCTGCCGTGTCACGGCGTCTGGTTGCCGTGCTGTTGGGCTACGGCGTATTCGCTGGGCTCGCTCTGAAGGTTCTGCCGTCGATCGGCGCGATTGGACCGATACCACTGCCGTCCGAGGCGCAGGCGCTCGACGTGCGTAATCAGCCTGACAACAACTGGAGCGCCTACTTCGCGAAGCTGGGACCGGTTGTCGGACCACTGCTGCGGCATCCGGCCGTACTCACGCTTCTGTTGCTAACGGTTGCCACCGCGGTAATCCTTGGCTGGCTGCTCTGGGGCCGGCGCGACGGAGCGGGGGAATCGATGTGGCGCCGGGCGGCCGATGCCGCGGCGCCCGGAAGTCTCCTGCGTGCTGTCGACCGCGTACCAGGACTCCAATGGCTTTGGTCGAGCCTAATCGTCGTCGGGATCTACGCGGTTTTCTATACGGCCGTGATCTCCAGCCCCGGCCAGCCCAACACGACTGGACTGATGACCGGCGTGCTCGGCTCCTTCCTCTACTGGCTCGGACAGCAAGGCGTGCGTCGTGGAGGGCAGCCGGCCCACTATTACCTCTTCCAGCTTGCAGTCTACGAGCCGCTACTGTTGGCAGGCGGCCTCGCCGGCGTAGCCATCGTCGTGCGTCGCCTCGTCAACGCGCACGGCCATCGAGATGAGGCAGAGCCAGAGCCATGGAAGAGTGTCCCTCTCGTCCGGAACATCTATACGACGGGCCAGGTGCTCCAGAGCCATACTCGTCGCATGAGGCACGAGGCGCTCTTTCTTCCGGGCCTGCTCGCATGGTGGAGTATCAGTGCCCTTGCTATCTATAGCTGGGCCGGCGAAAAGATGCCGTGGCTGACAGTGCATATTGTCGTGCCGCTTGCGCTGCTTTCAGGCTGGGCCGTGGGCCGTCTGCTGGCCTGGGCCTCTCGCGACGGCATCATGCGTCTGACCTGGGTGCTCGCCGGCATGGCGCTCGTCCTGATAGTACCTGCGCTCCTGCTACTCGGCATCACCACGGCCGACCCGCAGAAGGCTGCGCAGGTCTGGTTCTGGCCGGCGCTGATTTTCCTGGCGCTCGTGCTGCTCGTCAGCGGCGCCGCGGCGCTGGGAGGCGCTCGCCAAGGTCTTTTGGCCGGAGTCGGCGCGCTGCTGCTGCTCCTGGTGCCGCTGACAATCCGGTCGAGCATACGCCTGTCGTTTGTCGACGGCGACGTACCGGTAGAGCCAATGGTCTTCGTTCAAACCTCGCCGGATGTGCCGCGCGTGATGCACGATCTCTATCGCGTGTCACTCCTGCATGGAAGTGGGCTCGATCTGCCGATCCGGTACGATAATGAAACGGTCTGGCAATGGTATCTTCGCAACTATCGGCACACTGCAGGCAGTGGCGGGCAGGTGCTCGGCGACATCACCGACGATGTGCAGGTAGTCCTCTTACTTCAGGAAAACCTTGCTGCAAACGAGGCGCAGCTCGACGGCTTCGTCCGGCAGCGCTACCCGCTGCGCTGGTGGTTTCCGGAGTGTGAGGTCTATCGATTCCCGGCCAGCGACAAA
>JBBSGA010000283.1:0-8477 GCA_038254585.1 Chloroflexales bacterium
CGGCCTGTTGTGTTTTTTGTATTCGGGGTGTGGGGGGGTCGACCCGGGCGTCGACGCCCACCGCGAAGTCCGGGAAGGAGGCAGAGGTGGCCTCCGTCCCCCTGCCAAAGACGCCGTGCTCGACATAGCTAGCGTCCGCTAGCCGCAGCACCGTGATCGTTTCGTTCTGCGGATCGACGATCCAGTATTCAGGGATCCCGGCCTGAGCATACTCCCCGCGCTTAGTGACCAAATCTCGGTCAGGGTCGTCCCGGCTGACTATCTCCACGACAAGATCCGCGCCCTCCCAGCCGTCGTCGCGCTGGCGTGGGTCGTCCGCCGAGCGTAGAAGCAGCAGATCCGGCTCGCGATATTTTCCGGGTCGGACGTGCAGCCGGAGTGGAGCATAAAAGACCTTACCACCGGTGCGCTGCATCAATGCATGCAAGGCAAACAGCAAGTAAAGTGAGATGGCCTGATGTTTTGCGGTTGGCATAGGGAGCACCTCGATGTAGCCGTCGCTGAACTCGACCAGCCGGTTAGTGCGATTCGTCAGCCAGAGGTAATCCTGCTCGCTCCACGTACCCTGCTCAGGAAGCAACTCGATGATCTCGGGATCGAGCGCTTGCTCTCCGTGGCCCCTCTCGACAGCCGTTGCTGATGTACCCATAGTCCTTGCCTCGCAGGCCGGTAGCGTCTGCGCTCCGGCACGTCTCGCAGTATACTAGGCGGGCCGGCCCGGCACAATCACTGCGGCAGAATCGGCTTCCAGCCCGGGTTGCGACAGATGTACCCGCCATGCTATACTTCCAACCAGAGCAACGCGCGGAAGTAGTAGACGTCAACCTCAGAGAATGGCCGTCTGGTGCAAGGCCATAGCCGATGTCGAACTCGTCCGCGGGCCATGCCGGCGAAGGAGCCTTCTGCGTAGCCGGTGTCGGGATCGCCCGTTATAGCGATCTGTGAGTGGGCTGGAGCGCTCTGCCTGATGGGCTACGTCTCCGGCTAATTCAGGGTGGTACCGCGGAGGCTTTTGCCCTTCGTCCCTGGTGGGATGAAGGGTTTTTTGTTGGGGGGGCACGCATGCACAGCGAGGAAAGCCAGGCCATTCGGATGCAATCGCGCTACCGCGGATGCCTGCTCGGTCTCGCCGTCGGCGATGCCCTGGGCGGCCCCGTCGAGTTCATGACGACCGAGCAGATCATCGCCAAGCGCGGCAAGCCGGTACGCGAGATGATCGGCGGCGGCTGGCTCAAGCTGCGGCCGGGCGAGACGACCGACGATACGGCTATGGCTCGTGCTCTCGCCGAGAGCCTCGTGGCGATGGGCGGCTTCGACGCCGCGGATGTCGCCGGGCGCTACGTCCGGTGGATGCACAGCAAGCCGCCGGACATCGGCAACATTACGCGCCTGGCGCTGCGGGGCTGGGTCGCCGGGCTGAACGTGCCGAATGCGGCCCTCGGCGCGCACCGGCAGACCGGCGGTAAGTCGGCCGGCAACGGCACGATTATGCGCTGCGCGCCGATTGCCCTGCGCTATGCGGACGACGAGCGCCGCCTGATCGACGCGTCGCGGGATGAGGCACTGATCACCCATTTCGACTCGCAGGCGTGGACCGCGAGCGTGGCCGTCAGCCTGCTGATCGCCCGCATCCTGCACGGCATGCCGTTTCCCGCCGCCATCAAAGATGTGGCCTACCGCATCCGTCGCATCCCGAAGTCGGCGGCGGAGGTCGCCGAGGTCCTGGAGAAAATCCGCGGCAACATAGCGGGTGGGCTGCTTCCCACGAGCGGATATGTGATCGATACGCTCCGCATCGCCGTCTGGGCGCTGCTTGGCAACGATTCGTTCGAGGAGGCGGTCGTCGCCGCCGTCAATCTCGGCGGCGACGCCGATACACAGGGGGTGGTTACCGGCGCGCTCGCCGGGGCGCTCTACGGCGTCGAGGCAATCCCCGGGCGATGGCTCGACTCGCTGGTCGGGCGTGACGAGCTCGGGGCGCTCGCGGATGACCTCCTCAGCGCCGCCGAGCGCGGGCGAGTGGTGGTGTAGCGTTGCGGGACGCCGAATGCATTCGGCGGGATGCTAACGAAGGATCTGAAACCATGGCAGAGAAATATAACCCCGCCGAGATCGAGCCACGTTGGCGTTCCCGGTGGGAAGTATCGGGCATATACCGGTTTCAGCCGGAGAGCGACCGGCCCAAGCACTACGCTCTGACGATGCTGCCATATCCCTCGGGATATCTGCATCCGGGACACATATGGGCCTTCGGCCCGAGCGATGCGCGGGCGCGCTATATGCGCATGCGCGGCTACAACGTTTTCTTCCCGATGGGCTTCGACGCCTTCGGGCTGCCGGCCGAGAACGCGGCGATCAAGTTCAAGACCCACCCGAAGACCTCGACCTACCAGAATATCGAGCGCATCCGCCAGCAGTTCAAGATGCTGGGCATGATGATCGACTGGAGTCACGAGGTCGTCACCTGCGATCCGGAGTTCTACCGCTGGAACCAGTGGTTCTTCCTGCAGTTCTACAAGCATGGGCTGGCCTACAAGCAGTTCGCGCCGGTCGACTGGTGTCCGAAAGACAATACCACCCTGGCACGCGAGCAGGTCAAGGGCGACGATCGCCACTGTGAGCGCTGCGGCACACCCGTGATCAAGAAGAACCTGGACCAGTGGCTCTTCCGCATCACCAAGTACGCCGACGAGTTGCTGGACTTTAGCAGTGTGGAGTGGCCCGAGCGCATCAAGATTATGCAGCGCAACTGGATCGGTCGCAGCGAGGGCGCCGAAGTGCACTTCCATACGGAGAAGGGCACCGAGATACCCGTCTTCACGACGCGGCCCGACACTCTGTGGGGCGCCACCTTCATGGTGCTGGCGCCTGAGCATCCAATCGTGGACGAGAGCACGACGCCGGACCAGAAGGAAGCTGTGGAGCGCTACAAGGTCGAGGCCAGCCGCCAGTCCGAGATCGAGCGCCAGGCCGTCGACAAGGAGAAGACCGGGGTCTTTACCGGCGGCTACGCGATCAACCCGGTCAACGACGAGCGCATCCCGATCTGGATCGCCGACTACGTGCTGATGGGCTACGGCACCGGCGCGATTATGGCGGTTCCGGCGCATGACCAGCGCGACTTCGAGTTTGCACGCAAATACAGCCTGCCGATCACGGTCGTCGTACAGGGACCCGGTATGAGCACCGACTCCGCGGCCATGACGGAAGCGTATGCCGCCGACCAGGGCGTGATGGTCAACTCGGGGCCGATCACCGGCACCCCGGCGCGCGAGAGCGTGAAGCGCACGATCGCCTGGCTGGAGCAGACCGGCCGCGGCGAGCGCGCGGTCAACTACCGCCTGCACGACTGGCTAATCTCCCGCCAGCGCTACTGGGGTACGCCGATCCCGATCGTCTACTGCGCGAACTGCGGGCCGCAGCCCGTGCCCGAGGACCAGCTGCCGATCGAGCTGCCCGAGGACGTCGACTTCATGCCGACGGGCGAGTCGCCCCTGAAGCTGCATCCGACCTGGCGCCATACAACCTGCCCGAAGTGCGACGGCCCGGCCGAGCGCGACACCGATACGATGGACACCTTCGTGGACTCGTCATGGTACCAGTATCGCTATCTGTCGCCGCACTACGACCGCGGTCCCTTCGACCCGGCGCTGGCCTTCTGGCTGCCCGTCGACCAGTACACCGGCGGGGCCGAGCATGCCGTGATGCACCTGCTGTACACGCGCTTCTGGACGAAGGTGATGCGCGACCTGGGGCTGGTGAGCTTCGACGAGCCGATGCTGCGCCTGTTCAACCAGGGCATCATCCTGGGTGACGATAACGAGAAGATGTCCAAGTCGCGCGGCAACTTCGTCGATCCCGATCCGCTGATCGAGCGCTACGGAGCCGACACGCTGCGCTGCTTCCTGATGTTCATCGGGCCATGGGAGCAGGGCGGGCCGTGGAACTCGCGCGGCATCGACGGCGTCGCCCGCTTCCTGAATCGTGCCTGGGCCGTCGCCACGGATACCGGCGAGGGCAGCCGCGCGCCGGATGCTGCCGCCGAGAGCGCACTGCGCCGCATGACCCACCGCACGATCAAGCGCGTCGGCGACGACCTGGAGCGCTTCAGCTTCAACACGGCGATCTCGGCGATGATGGAGCTGGTCAACGAGATGATGCGCATGCGCGAGGCGGGAACCTCCGGCGGCGCCGCCTGGCACGGTGCCAGCTGCGCGCTGGCGCTGCTGCTGGCGCCTTTCGCGCCGCACCTGGCCGAGGAGTTGTGGGCACGACTGGGCGGGCCATACAGCGTCCACCAGCAGCCCTGGCCCGGCTACGACCCGGCGATGCTGGAGGAGGCCGAGGTCGAGATGGTCGTCCAGGTCAACGGCAAGATCCGCGACCACGTGGTGGTCGCCGCGGATGCGGACGAGGAGGCGGTCAAGGACCGCGCGCTGAAGAGCGAGCGGGTGCGGGCCAGCTTTGACGGCAAGACCGTCCAGAAGGTCGTCATCGTACCCGGCAAGCTGGTCAACATCGTCGTCAGGTAGGGGTGTGATACGTGATGCGTGATGCATCACGTATCATTGCCCGCTCCTCGGGTATAATACGGCGCGTGGCAGGCTCTATGGTGACCCCCAGGTACCCGATCCCGGCCGCGCAACGGCGCGTTGAGATCCGCGTTTCGAACTCGCGGTTCATCGCCACGGCCGGATACACGCCTACCGTGGAGGATGCGCGCGCCCTGATTTCGCAGGTTCGTGACGAGTTCGCGTCCGCCTCGCATAACGTCTTCGCCTACGTCGTCGGCTACGGTGCCAGCGTTACCGCGGGCATGAGCGATGACGGGGAGCCGGGCGGCACGGCAGGCAGGCCGGCGGTGGCCGTCGTACGTGGCAGCGGCCTGGGGGATGTGTGTGTTGTCGTGACGCGCTACTTCGGCGGCACACTGCTGGGCATGGGCGGCCTGGTTCGGGCGTATGGTGACGCTGCTAAAGCCGTGCTCTTCGATCTGCCGCGAGCCGAGAAGGTCGCACTGGAACGGCTGACGCTCCGCGTGCCCTACGGCCTGTATGAGCCCGTCCGTCTCCTATTAGAGGCGCACGGCGCGACGGTCGAGGACCAGAACTTTGGGGTGGACGTCGCCCTGCGGCTCTGCGTGGCCACGGATCGAGCCGAGGCGTTGATTGCCGCCGTACGTGAACAGAGCGCCGCGCGGTGATCGTCACGCGGCATGATGCAGAGGAATGATCGGTTGCTGCTATAGTGTGTGAGCCTCTGGCCGCCGGGGCAGATCCGGCAGCCGGCAGCTGACCACTGGCTACTGAGGCTATGCCAACTCCAGCCCGTTGGATCAAGCGCCCCGCAGCGCCGCGGGAGTTTCTCCAGGAATTGCCCTCAGACCTTCACCCGATCATCGGGCAGCTCTTATGGGGGCGCGGCATCACCGACTCCGATCAGATCGACACCTTCCTCAACGTCGACTGGAGCCACCTGCATGACCCGCTCTCGATGCGTGACATGGACCGCGCCGTGGCGCGAATCCGCCAGGCCGTCGAGCAGCAGGAGCGCGTGGCCGTCTACGGCGACTTCGACACCGACGGGGTAACCGGGGTTGCACTGCTCTACCAGGTCTTAGCTGGCCTCGGCCTCGACGTCCTGCCGTACATTCCCAAGCGACTCGAAGAAGGCTACGGTTTGAACGTCGAGGCCGTCGAGATGCTGGCATCCAAAGTCACGCTGTTAATCACGGTCGACTGCGGCATCTCGAACGTCGAGCCAGTCGCGCGCGCACAGGCGCTCGGGATGGACGTGATTGTGCTCGACCACCATATGCCGTCGCCAGTGCTGCCGGAAGGCTATGCGGTCGTCAATCCGAAGCGCCCGGGCTGCGAATATCCCTATAAGATGCTCGCCGGTGTCGGGGTCGCCTTCAAGCTCGTCCAGGCGCTGCACCGCGGCGGACTGTCCATACCCATCAAAGCGCGCCAGCTGCTCGACATCGTGGCGCTCGGGACCGTTACCGATGTGGCTCCGCTCGACGGCGAGAATCGCGTGCTGGTGAAATTCGGGCTGCGGGCGCTCAACGAGACGCAGCGTCCGGGGCTGCGCGCTTTAATCGAGGTGGCAGCGCTCAAGGGACCGATCAACTGCCGCACGATCGGGTTCGCGCTCGGGCCGCGGATCAACGCCGTCGGCCGGCTGGACGACGCGATCGGAGCCTACGAGCTGTTGCTCTGCGACGATCTGTCGATCGCGCGCGACATGGCCGCCAACCTTGACAGCTACAACCTCCAGCGCCGGGGGCTGACGGCCGAGCTCGTGGGACGCGCCCTTGAGCTGGCGATCTCGAGCGGCAAAGCCGAGAGCCGGATCATCGTCCTCGACGGCGAGGACTTCCCCTCGGGCATCGTCGGCCTCGTCGCGGGAAAGCTGGTGGAAGCTTTCGGACGGCCGGTACTGCTCCTCGAGCGCGGTGAGGCGATGTGCCGCGGCTCGGCCCGCTCGATCGCGGGCTTTTCGATCTTCGACGCGCTCAACGAGTGCGCCGATCTCTTTACCAAGTTCGGCGGCCACGCCATGGCGGCCGGCTTCTCGCTCCCACCGCGCAACCTTCCGGAGCTCGAAGCCCGTCTCCAGACGATCGGGCTGCGCGATCTCAGCGACGATTTGCTCACGCCCACCCTAACGTATGATCAGGAGCTCCCGCTCGCGGCGCACAGCCAGACTTTGGTCGAGCAGGTCGAGCTACTGGAGCCCTTCGGGCACGGCAATCCGGAGCCGCTCTGGGCGACGCACAATCTACGCGTCGTGGACGCGCGCGCCATGGGCAGGGAGCGGCAGCACCTCAAATTGCGCGTCCACGACGGTGCCGGCCACGTTGGCGAGGCAGTTGCCTGGAACATCGGCGATCGCCTGCCGGAGTTCAGCGGGCCTACGCGGGTCGACATCGCCTACACACTCGAAGCGGATGAGTGGCAAGGGCGCCGCCGGCTTCAGATGAAGGTCAAGCACCTTCGCCATACCAACGGAGAACATATCGCATGAGGATCGGGATTCTTACCGGAGGCGGCGACGTACCAGGGCTGAACCCTTGTATCAAAGCCGTCGTCAATCGCGCCACCGATGCCGGCCACAAGGTCGTCGGCATCCGCCGCGGATGGGGCGGCTTGCTCAACTTCAACATCGACAATCAGCAAGGTCAGAGCGAGCATGTACAGCCGCTCACCAAGGTCGACGTGCGTACGATCGATCGCTACGGCGGCACACACCTCCATACCTCGCGCACCAACCCCGGCAAAGTCCGGCCGACTATGATGCCCGACTTCCTGGCATCACAGTACCCCTTCAAAGAGGGGCAGAAGAGCGTCGACTGTACGGGGCATGTTCTGAAGGTCCTCGAGCATCTCGGGATCGACACGTTGATCCCGATCGGCGGCGACGACACGCTCTCCTATGGCGTGCGGATGCATGAGGAAGGCGTGCGAGTCCTTGCTATTCCAAAGACAATGGACAACGACGTCTTCGGCACGGACTACTGCATTGGCTTCTCGACGGCTGTGACGCGCTCGGTCGAGTTTATCAACGCTCTACGGACACCCTCGGGGTCGCACGAGCGTATCGCGATCGTCGAGCTCTTCGGCCGGAACTCGGGGGAGACGGCGCTGATCTCGGCCTACCTGGCCGATGTAGACCGGGCGATCATCTCCGAGGTTCCTTTCGACGTGGAGCGCCTCGGCAAGCTGCTCGTCGAGGACAAGCGGCGGAACCCATCGAACTATGCCATCATGGTAATCTCGGAAGGTGCATCGATGAGCGGCGGCCAGGTGATCGAGTATGGCCAGGAGGATGCCTACGGCCATAAGAAGCTCGGCGGCATCGGGGCGATCGCCGGCCGGGCGATTAAGGAGATCACCGGCGTCGACACCGTCCAGCAGCAGATTGCCTACCTCATGCGGGCAGGTGCTCCCGACTCGCTCGACCGGATGGTGGCGATCTCATACGGCAATCTCGCCGTGGAGCAGCTCATCAAGGGCCACGGCGGCCAGATGGTCGCGCTCCAGAACGGCGTCTACACGACGGTACCGGTCGAGACGATGAGCCAGGGTCTCAAGCGCGTCGACGTCGGCGAGCTCTACGATAGTGAGCACTACCGCCCACGCGTATCGCATTTGCTGGGCAAGCCGATGTTCCTCTACTAGAGCCTCATCCGGCGGCCGGGGGGGCGGCGCCGGGTGCGACGCCTCCCTTTTTGGCCGTCGCTGCCGACTGCCTGTGCTCGTGTCACCGTCAAGAAGGCGTGCGCCCACAACGCCAACGTGATGTGCCGATACTAGCCGGTCCACTTCCGCACTTCATATTGTTGCATCGTGTTACCAGGGCAATCGCATCTAAAATCGCTGGGATGAACGCCGTATGGTTCGTAGGTCCCCACTCGAAGGCAGACATGCACAGAAAAATAGCGTGTATTCCCCACTTAACCATAGGTGCTTATC
>JBBSGA010000284.1:0-8404 GCA_038254585.1 Chloroflexales bacterium
CGCGACCTAGCGGCGTTGTGCAGGCAGGTGGCGGCAGCGAAGCCGCGGCTGCCGGATGGGAGACAGCTCATTTTCACGACGTGTGGAACAAGCAGTCTCACTTCAGATGACCCCCGGGAACCGCTGGCGTGAGACCCTGCCGTGAGTGCGCCAAGCTCCTGCTCGAGACGCTGCCGGCCGTGAAGCGCGGTCTGCGTGATGCGATGCGCCCGCCGAAGGCGCCCGAGCACGAGCCGCTGACGATGGACCAGGTCCGGCTGCTAAAGATCTTGAGGCACGAGCCACGCTCACTCGGAGAGTTAGCAGGCCGCCACGGAGTAACGCCGTCGACGATGTCGCGCTCGGTCGACGTGCTCGTTCGCCGCGGCTGGGTCTCGCGCGAGAGCGATCCGGCGGACCGCCGGCAGGTGATCCTGCAGCTGACGGACGCCGGCCGTGCCGCGCAGGCAGCGATGGACCAGCACGCGGAAGACTCCCTTACGCGGCTGATCGACGAGCTTGGCGACGTGGAGCGGGAGAAGCTCTTCGACGGCCTGCACGCGCTGCATGCACTGCTCGAGCGCAAGTGGGCTGAGGATGCCGACTGCGAGCCGGTGCGCAGTGCACGGTAGCCGTGCTGCTACCGGCACAAGGATCGCGAGGACGATATGAAGGTACTTCTGCGGGCATTGGTTTACGTACGTCCCTACTGGCTCCTGACGGTCGGGGCATTGCTGAGCTTGGTGCTGGTGAGCGTCGCCAACCTGACCAGCCCTCAAGTGCTGCGCATCGTGATCGACCGCGGCATTCGCGGGAAGGACAGCGGCGCGCTGGTATGGGCAACGCTCGCCTTTGTGGGTGTCGCGGCCATGCGCGGCATCTTCAATTTCACACAGGGCTACTGGTCGGAAAAGGGGGCCCAGCACGTCGCCTACGACATCCGCAACGCCCTGTTCGGAAAGCTGCAAAATCTGAGCTTCTCCTATCACGACCAGGCGCAGACCGGCCAGCTCATGACGCGGATCACGAACGATGTGGACCAGCTACGCAACTTCGTCAGCAATGGGCTGCTCCAGATGGTCAGCGTCGCGGTGCTCATGGTCGGCAGCCTCGTAGCACTCTTCAGCATGAACGGACGTCTCGCACTGATCGTCCTGGTGACCGTTCCGAGCATGACGGCTGTGATCATCCGCTTCATCCGCGTCGTCCGGCCCATGTTCCGGCAGGTTCAGGCCAAGCTGAGCGCGCTCAACGCCGTGCTCCAGGAGAACCTGGTGGGCGTCCGGGTCGTGCAGGCCTTCGCGCGGGAGCCCTACGAGGCAGCACGCTATACCCAACTCAACGAGGAGTTGCTCGAGCAGAACATCAGGACGATCCGTGGCCAGGCGTCGAGCTTCCCGACCATCTTCATGATCGCCAACCTCGGCAGCCTCGCGGTGATCTGGTTCGGCGGCTACCAGGTGATCGGCGGGTCGCTGAGTCTGGGCGAGCTCGTAGCCTTCAACAGCTACCTGGCGCTCCTGACCATGCCGATCATGATGCTGGGTATGATCACGGGGCAGCTCTCCCGCGCCATGGTCAGCGCCGAGCGCATCTTCGAGATTCTCGATACGGCAAGCGAAATCGTCGATCGGCCGGATGCCGTTGTGCTGCCGGCTGTCAGTGGCCGGGTCACGTTTGCGGATGTGTCGTTCCGCTACGCCGGAGGCGAGCGCCCGGTGCTCGATCATGTCTCTTTCACCGCGGATCCGGGACAGACGGTCGCCATTATGGGCCAGACCGGGAGCGGCAAGAGCACGATCATCAATCTGATCCCTCGCTTCTACGATGTAACAGGAGGGCGTGTGCTGATCGACGGACACGACGTGCGCACGGTTACGGTGGAGAGCCTGCGCGATCAGATCGGCATCGTCCTGCAGGACACGACTCTCTTCAGCGGCACCATTCGCGAGAACATTGCCTACGGCCGGCCGGACGCGACCGGCGAAGAGGTCGAGGCGGCGGCGAAGGCAGCACAGGCGCATGACTTCATCACTGGCTTCCCGGATGGCTATGTGACGATCGTCGGCGAGCGCGGTGTAACCCTGTCGGGGGGCCAGAAGCAGCGCATGGCGATCGCTCGCGCGCTGCTCCGCGACCCGCGCATCCTGATCCTGGACGACAGCACCTCAGCCGTCGACGCCGAGACTGAATACCAGATCCAGCAGGCGTTGAACGTCCTGCGCCACGGGCGTACCGCGTTTGTCATCGCCCAGCGCATCAGCACCGTCCGCAGCGCCGACCTGATCCTGCTGCTCGACGGCGGCAAGATTGCTGCACAGGGCACACATGACGACCTTCTGCGCGAGAGTGCGCTCTACGGCGAGATTATCGACTCCCAGTTCGGTGGGGATCGCATCGCCGAGCCCGTACTGGCCACGGCAAGCGCGGCGTGAGAAGCGAAATTGTGAGTACGAATGTGATGACTGGTAGAGACGTTATATGTAACGTCTCTACGCGCGGCGACGGGCCGCAACGAGGTACTGCATTATGATGATGCGCGGAATACACGTGGCCGCCCAGCTCGAGGAGGGGGGCGCGTCGCAGAGTGGAGCCGTCCTACGCCGCCTGGCGGGCTACCTGCGGCCATTTTGGAAAGAGCTGCTGGTCGTCCTCGGCCTTGTACTGCTCGGGGCGTTCACCCAGGCGGCAGGACCATATCTGATCGGGCGTGCTATCGACGGCGCGATCGCCAAAGCCGATCGGCCCGGCCTGAACCGGACGATGATGCAGTTGCTGGCCGTGTATCTCGCCGGCTGGGTGGCATCTCGGTTCCAGCTCATTTTGATGGGCGCCGTCGGGCAGAGGACGCTGGCGCGCCTACGCACCGATATCTTTGCAACGATCCAGCGGCTGAGCCTGCGCTTTTTCGACCAGCACGCGGCGGGCGACCTGATGTCGCGCTTGGTCAACGATACCGATGTCCTGAATCAGCTCCTCAGCCAGGGGCTCGCGCAGGTGCTCGGCAGCTTGTTCGGCATCGTGGGCATCGTCATAGCGATGCTGGCGCTCGAGCCGCGGCTTGCGCTGGCGAGCTTCGTGGTCATCCCAATTATGCTGGTGGCGACCAGGGTCTTCTCCAAACTGTCGCGGCACGCTTTCCGGCGCACCCGCGAGGCGATCGGCGACGTATCCTCGGAGCTGCAGGAAGAGATCGCGGGCGTCAAGGTCGCGCAGGCCTTCAACCGCACCGGGGTGAACCAGGAGCGCTTCGCGCAGCGCAACGCGGCCAATCGGGATGCCAACGTCAGCGCCACGATGGTCACCTCGGCCTTTACCCCGGTGATCGACGTGCTCTCAACCGCGGCGACGGCGATCGTCGCCGGCTACGGCGGCTACCTCGCGCTCCACAATCAGGTAACCGTCGGCGTGGTCGTCGCCTTTCTGACGTACGTCCAGCAGTTCTTCCGCCCGATCCAGCAGCTGTCGACCTTCTATACCACGGCCCAGGCCTCGCTGGCGGCCGCGGAGCGCATCTTCGACCTCGTCGACACCCGGCCCGATATCGTCGATGCGCCCGGAGCGCAGGTGCTGGCGCGGGTCGCGGGGCGCGTCGTGCTCGATCACGTCTCGTTCAGCTACGGACGGCGGGCGTCGGCCAACGCCCAGAGCGCGACCGAGCAGTCCTCAAACCCGGATATGGTCCTCGACGACGTCTCGCTGGTTGCTGAGCCGGGGCAGACGGTCGCGATCGTGGGACCGACCGGGGCAGGCAAGACGACGCTTGTGAACCTGATCGGGCGCTTCTACGAAGTGAGCGAGGGCAGCATTGCGATCGACGGCTTCGACGTGCGGGACGTCACCCGCATGAGCCTGCGCTCCCAGATGGGCATCGTGTTGCAGGATAGCTTTCTCTTCGCCGGAACGGTCGCCGAGAACATCCGCTATGGCCGGCTGGATGCGACCGACGAGGAGATCGAGGCGGCGGCGCGGGCCGCCAACGCGCACGACTTCATCATGCGCCTACCGAACAAGTACCAGACGAAGCTCGGTGAGCGGGGCGGGACGCTCAGCCAGGGCCAGCGCCAGCTCCTGGGCATCGCGCGCGCGATCCTCGCCGATCCACGGATCCTGATCCTGGACGAGGCGACCAGCAGCGTCGACACCCGCACCGAGCTGCTGATCCAGAGCGCGTTGAAAAAACTGCTACGTGGCCGCACTAGCTTCGTGATCGCGCACCGCCTGTCCACGATTCGCGACGCGGACCAGGTCCTGGTCATGCAGCACGGCCGGATCGTCGAGCGCGGCACGCACCAATCGCTACTCGAGCGGGGCGGCGCGTACGCCGAGCTCTACCGGCGCCAGTTCCGGGACGAGGAGCCGATGGAAATGGTAGGGGCGCTGCCGGCAGGGCGATAAGACAGGTGCGTTGTAGAGACGTTGTCTATAGCATCTCTACAACCATTCAGCGAAGGGAAAACCCCAAACATGCGCGCGACGCGCCGATTAGCTTCATTCCTCAAACTGTACTGGCATTGGGCCGTGCTCGCCCCGCTGCTGATGGTGCTCGAGGTCGCGATGGACCTCATGCAGCCGCGGCTGATCCAGCGCATCGTCGATCAGGGGATCGCCCGTCATGATATAGCGCTTGTGATCAATACGGGGCTGTGGATGGTCGGGCTGGCCGTGGCCGGCCTCGTAGGCGGCATGGGCTGTACCGTCTTTGCCGTCCTGGCCGCGCAGAGCTTCGGAGCCGACGTGCGCGGTAGCCTCTTCCGCAAAGTCGAGAGCCTGTCGTTCGGCAACCTGGACCGGCTCGAGACAGGCAAGCTGATCACCCGCTTGACCAATGATGTTACACAGGTCCAGGAGATGGTCATGATCCTGCTGCGGATCATGGTCCGGGTTCCTCTGCTGCTGGTGGGCAGTCTGATTATGGCGATCCTCACCAGCCCGCAGCTGGCCCTGCTCTTTCTGGGGCTGATTCCGGTGCTGTTGGTCGTGCTGAGCTGGATCATCAATAAGACCTTCCCGATGTTCAGCGAGGTCCAGCGGCGGCTCGACGCGCTTAACACCGTGATGCAGGAGAATCTGGCAGGCGTGCGCGTGGTCAAAGCATTTGCTCGTGCCTCCCACGAAAAGCAGCGCTTCGGCCGCACCAACGACAGCCTCATGGACCAGAACGTCGCCGCTGTGCGGACGAGCGCCGTGACCATGCCTTTTATGATGTTGACGCTCAACCTCGGCGTAGTCGCGGCGATCTGGATCGGTGGGCTTCAGGTTCGGTCCGGTGGGCTGCACGTGGGGCAGCTGATCGCGTTCATCAACTACCTCATGCAGACGCTGATGTCGCTGATGATGGTCAGCATGCTGGTCGTACGCGTGTCACGCGCCGAAGCGTCGGCCGAGCGTATTCAAGAAGTGCTCGACAGCGAGCCCGAGATTCGTAGCTGGCCGGGTGCCCTCACCGCCTTCGCGCCGCGAGGACGGGTCGCCTTCGAGCATGTCAGCTTCAGCTACAACGGCGACGACCACGATCCGGTGCTGAAGCAGCTCAATTTCGTGGCCGAGCCGGGACAGACGGTCGCGCTGCTGGGCGCAACTGGCGCCGGCAAATCAAGCCTGGTCAACCTCATCCCGCGCTTTTATGATGTGACCGGCGGGCGGGTGACGATCGACGGCGTCGACGTCCGAGCGATCGGCGAGTCTGCGCTGCACGGACAGGTCGGCGTCGCTCTGCAGGAGTCGATTCTCTTCAGCGGCACGATTCGCGATAACATCCGCTACGGACGGCCCGAGGCGGGCGACGACGAGGTGATTGCCGCGGCCAAGATGGCGCAGGCCCACGCCTTCATCATGCGCTTCCCCGACGGCTACGACACGGTCGTTGGCCAGCGCGGGGTAAACCTGTCGGGCGGGCAGAAGCAGCGCATCGCCATCGCGCGGGCACTGATGACGGACCCTGCCGTCCTGATCCTCGACGACAGCACGAGCGCCGTCGACGTCGAGACCGAGGGACGAATCCAGGGAGCGCTGGCCGAGCTTGACCGGTCGCAGACACGCTTCGTCGTCGCCCAGCGCATCAGCACCGTGCTGACAGCTGACAAGATTCTGGTGCTGGACGACGGCAGGATCGCGGCCGAAGGCACGCACGACGACCTGCTGGCGTCGAGCTCGATCTATCGAGAAATCTATAAGTCCCAGATGGAGAACGGAGCGGTAGCGCATGGCGGAGAATAGAGCGCCGCGGGAACAGCCGGCGCAGACGCTGCCCCCTCTATTTGGGCGCGGCGGCCCAGGCCCGCGGCCGATGGGCAAAGTCGAGCGTGCCAAGACACGCGCGGCACGATCCTACGGGTGTGGGGTTACCTGCGGCGTCAGAAGGCGGCGCTGATCGTCACGGGCGTGATGGTGGCGGGCACCGTCGTCCTGAATCTCCTTGGGCCGTATCTGCTCGGCAGAGCGATCGATCGGTACATTCTTCCGGGCGACCTGCCCGGTCTGGCACGCATCAGTCTACTGATGCTCGGGGTCTACGCCACGAACTCGCTCCTGACGTGGCTGCAGAGCTACGTCATGGCGGGCGCATCGCAGCGCACCGTACGCGACATCCGCAACGACCTTTTCGCCAAGCTGCAGACGCTCTCGCTGCGGTTCTTCGATCAGCGCGCGCACGGCGACCTGATGAGCCGCCTGACGAACGACGTCGAGACTATCAACCTGGTCCTCAGCGACAGCTTGACCCAGCTTGTCTCTGGCATCCTCAGCACGGTCGGCGTCGCTGCCGCAATGCTCTTGATCAACGCGTGCCTGACGATCGTTAGTATCGTGACGATCTCGCTGCTGACGCTCGTGCTCAACCGGTGGGTGGCTCAGCGCACCCGCGAGGGCTTTCGCCGGCAGCAGGCGGCGCTGGGCAAGCTCAACGGACTGATCGAGGAAACCGTCACCGGCCAGCGGGTGGTCAAGGCGTACCACCGCGAGCAGGTGGTGATCGGGCAGTTCGACGGCGTCAACCGCGAGGTGCGGCAGGCTGCGACGCGGGCGCAGATCTTTGCCGGCTTCGTCGGGCCGATGATGAACTGGGTGAGTAATCTGGGCTTGGCGATCGTCGCGGGCCTCGGCGGGTGGATGGCCGTGCAGGGTTTGGCGACCGTCGGCACGATCGCGAGCTTCATCAACTACACGCGCCAGTTCGGACGTCCGCTGAACGATATCGCCAACCTCTACAACACGCTCCAGGCAGCCGTGGCGGGCGCGGAGCGGGTCTTCGCGGTCATCGACGAAGCGCCTGAGATCGACGCGCCAGATGCCGTGCCACTTCAGAAGATCACCGGCGACGTGGTCTTCGACGACGTGAGCTTCGCCTACGACCAGGGCGTTCCTGTGCTGAAACACGTCAGCTTGCACGCCGAACCCGGGCAGATCGTGGCGCTGGTCGGCCCGACGGGCGCGGGCAAGACGACGATCGTCAACCTGCTGACGCGCTTCTATGACATAGACGCCGGGCGGATCACAGTCGACGGGCAGGACATCCGGCGGATTAAGAAAGACGATCTGCGCCGGCAGCTCGGGATCGTGCTGCAGGACACCTACCTCTTCGCAGGCACCGTTATGGACAACGTCCGGTACGGCAGGCTCGACGCGACCGACGACGAGGCGATGGCCGCGGCCAGGCTGGCCAACGCCGACCAGTTCATCCATCGTCTGCCGCAGGGCTACGACACGCCGCTCTCTGAGCGCGGCAGCAACCTGAGCCAGGGCCAGCGCCAGCTGCTCGCGATCGCGCGGGCCATGCTTGCCAACCCCAGCATCTTGATCCTGGATGAAGCCACGAGCAGCGTGGACACGCGCACGGAGAAGCACATCCAGGAAGCGATGCTGCGCTTGATGAGCGGGCGAACCAGCTTCGTCATTGCTCACCGCCTGAGCACCATCCGTGATGCCGACCAGATCCTGGTCATCAACCAGGGTGAAATTGTCGAGCGTGGGACGCACGAGGAGCTGCTGGACCAACAGAGATTCTATCAGCACCTCTACGCGAGCCAGTTCCGGGCGACGGCGCAGCGCAGCCTATCGACCTAGCAGTGAGGCCGGCGACTCGTGGCCGTATCTCGCTCTGGATATCGGCGGGCTCGTCGTGCTGACCCACACAGGCTTCACCGGCGGCAATCAAGTCTACAACCTCGACATCGGCGTGAAGCAGATCGTGCGGTAACGCTGTGAAACGAGCTGTCTGGCTGTGCCAGGCCGTCGTCTCGGAGATCGGGTATCCTATGGGCAGTTTAGCAAGGTGGGTAGGCTATGAAAATGCGAGGTGTGCTACTGCCCGGTGGGCGCCGCGTAGAGATCCGGGAGTTCGACGTGCCGGCACCCGGCCATGGACAGGTGCTGGTCAAGATGAAGGCGTCGTCGATCTGTGGCAGTGACATCCGCGCCATCTATC
>JBBSGA010000285.1:0-8393 GCA_038254585.1 Chloroflexales bacterium
AACATAAGCGAGCGCTGGTGTTGACCGCCCGCAAGTTGGTACGGTTGGTGGTGCGACTGCTGGCGACAAACCAACCCTACCAGGTGCGGAGGCCAGCCAGCAAGTAGCTCTTGCGCGACCCTGACGCTGCGCCAGGTCATATGGTTGAGTCCTCTCCCTAGCGACCGAGGTCCGGGCTAGGTCAGGTGAGGTTGTGCCCAAAATGGTTCGAACTCGCGAAAATTGCCGCTTGACATTTCACCGCATCGCTTAATCGTTATATTCACCAGCTTCTCTCTTGTGCCATAACCCAGTAGCCCTCCTATCCCTTGTTCAGAAAGCTAAGCGGTTTAGCCTGGGTTCCAGTAGTAACGGACATTAATCGACGCAAAGGCCAAATAGAGCATTGCAAAGGCTTATATAAAGAATACAAGGCTTGCCTATGACCTACTGATAAATCGATATATCACATCCAAAACCTGGCTTGAACTACTAACAACGCGGGTCTCCTGCCCCAAAATGGGTAGGAAATCGGATCTGTGAACAAGGGTCGCCTCTTACCGCCAAACGTGTTCCGTTACTACTGGAATCCCCTAGCGCTAGTTGTGTGCGACCAGAGGCAACTTCATCCGATCCGACGCGAAAGGCGTCCTTCTGGCGAGGGCACAGATTGTCCGAATCTGAGGGCCGGATCGCCGATTCTGTCGAAAACTGCCCAAGTTGCCATGACGACCGCTCCCAGAGACCTTCGCCGGCCCGTTTTCGTGAGGATTGGCGACCAGGGAGCAGCGAGATCGAGGTGATGAGCGCCGAAGTCCCACGTTCATTGGCCAAATCAGAGCTCGCTGGTGGTCGATTCAAGATAAAGTGCCCTCTGGTTGCACCAATCTTACGCTCGTCCACCCCGCAAGCTACGTCCGAGAGCCGCGATTTGCAGGTGACGGCTCCGATTGGGAACTCGCCAGCAACATTTCCCTATGCGATCTGTGGCTGTTCGTTTTGAAGGTCGCGAAGACGAACCTCCTAGCGAAGCTCACAACGAACGAACGGGGATTAAAGTCGGCAGTGCCGCGCAGAGGCGCGTTCTGTGGCATTCCGCTGCGATCGAGGTACACGGCTAGGATTCGTCTGCCCGCGCACCATGGTCCCAGGATGGGGGTGTTGGTGACGGCGATGAACCTGCGGGCCGCATCGGTACTGACGCGGCCCGTGATACTCTTTGAAGGCGTTACCGGATGTCGCAGGTCAGGCGGGTCTGATTGTTTGGCCCATGGGGTGTGCCGATACACTGGCCACTGGCGTCGGCGTAGACGCCGGTGCCCCCAAGGATCGACGCGTAGGTCGTCTTGCCGAACGCGACCGTCGCGATTCCGTCGAGACTGCCCTGTCCGAACAACTCGATCCGGCCAAAGGTCAGAACGTGATTCCCGGCCGTCCCAAACTCCTCGGGCCTGGCGGTGCCGACGCCGGTGATGAAGTATTTGCCAATCGGGGTGCCACTCGTTACATCAGGTGGATACACGTCAAAGACATAGTACACGACGTCACCATGGAAGGGCGGCGCGTCGGCAGGTACTTGCGTGTGTGCCGCCGTCCGGATGACCGAGTAGGCACTTGTGACAAAGACCAACTCGAAGACTTGGGCGGGGCCGCGCTTGCCGAACGCGCGCGGGACGAGCAGCACCCCTGCCAGCGCCGCCACCATGAGGACGATGAAGAAGGGTGGGACGCGCCCGTCGCGCTGCAGATACGGGCCCAACCTGGTGCGTAGTGAGCGAACACATCGTGCGGTGTCCATAGTGTTTCTCCCATACTCCTTGATGAACGGACGTCACGTCGCTAGGCGGTCAGGTTGCTCGTCGAGGCGCTCATCACCTCCTTGTGCTGTCCGTAGCGCTGCCGGCACTACCCGGCAGCCGCGCTCATCTCTCTCGCTCAGACCCGAGCAGGCGCGTTATGAGCCCGACTCGCTTGCGGCCAGCATGGCTTGCAGCAGCGCGATCAGTGCCGGCCAATCGCGGAAGTAGCGTGCTTCGCCGCTCGTGACATGCTGCACCTTAGCCACGCCACTCCAGCTGCCCATCGCCGACCCCCTCCAACCAGAGGCGAACCAGGAAGAGCTGCGAGGTAGGCGCAGGTGAACTTCGATCCATTGCTCGGCTCCTGGTGTGATTCCAACTGCTGCAGCCGTCGGACAGGAGCGAGTGTAGCGCGTGAGGCGTTTCGTAAGCGTTTCGTGGAACGTTGTGTGTGGGCAATCGTAGCAGGTGCGCGTGAGGCGAGTGGCTACAGATAGGCCAGGGTCTCGGCGAGCCCCGTAGCCTGGAGAAGTTGGAGACGTGCATCCTCCAGCCGTCCCCGGTCCGCACGCTCGAGCGCCGTCTCGATGCTTGCCACCAGCATATCCGGTACGCGTTGTTGCGCTAGGTCCAGCAGGGCGCGTGCATAGCGCACGGCTGCGGCCGGCCGTTCCTGCTCCAGAGCGACCGCAATCAAGGGCCACAGCGCGGTCCATTGGAACGGGAAGGTGTTCGGCATTTCGCTCCACTGCTGCAGCGCGGTCTCGCCCTTCTGGCGTGCGCCGGCGCGGTCCCCCGCCCCCCATGCGATCCAGGCCAGGTTGGCCTGCGCCAGCGCCGTGTAGGTCGCGGCCTGATCGCCGGCGGTTTGGAGGATCTGGGCGACGTAGCTCCGCACCATGGTCACGTCGCGCCTGCGGCGTGCGGCCAGCGCGAGATACGAGAGACAGGTCGTCTCCAGACCGCGATCTCCGATCTGGTGCGCGAGTGCGCGGCCTGTCTCGAGCGTTTGCCCGGCCTCCGCAAGCATGCCGCGCCACAGGGAGCAGAACCCGATCTGCATGCACGCATACCCGTGCTCCCGCAGGTCGTCCGTCTCGAGCGCAGCGGCCATGCGGGCCTGCGCATAGCGCAGCGTCTCATCGGATATCAGAAAACGATCATGACGCAGGCCCATCTGCGACACAGAGCCGAAGAATATCGCGCGCTGCGCTGGGGTACCGGCCAGCCGCACGACCGGCTCGACCTCGCGCGTCAGCGCCGCGAGCTGCTCGATCTCGCCGCTGAAATAGTATAGATTCAGCAGGTCCAGGTGCACGTCCAGCCATGTAGCCTGCCAGGCTGCGCCCGGTTCCATCGGGCGACCGAGCCTGGTCTGCGCATGCTCGAAATCGTGCAGTGCCTCCACCACGCGATGTTGTGCCTTCCAGGTGTTGGCGCACTTGGCATACAGTCGCGCCTGATGGACAGGTAAAGCGTCAGGAACGCGCTCCAGCGCCGCCTGGTAGGCCGCGCGCGCCGCCGCATGCTGCCCCGTTACTGCCAGCATATCGCCAAGTTCCTCGGAGATTAGGACGATGTTCGCGTCCTGCCGGTCCGTGCGTGGCAGGGTCTTGATCAGCGACAACCCGTGCCTCAGGTACGTGATGGCATCGGCATTGGCGTAGATCGCCCGCGCTGCTTGCGCCGCACGACGATAGGCGGGAATGGCCTGCACAGCGCAGCCACCCTGCTCGTAGTGCAGAGCGATCTGCGCGGCAACAGCGTCGGGCTCGGCAGCTACCGTTTCGTATGCCTGCGCCACGCGCCGGTGCAGCAGCCGGCGGCGCGTGGCGCTCAACGCGGTGTACGCGACGATACGGATCTTGTCGTGGCTGAAGTCATACGCATCGGCGCCGTGCTCGCGCACGATGCGCCGGTGCCAGAGTTCGTCCAGCTCCTGGAGGACGGCGGACTGGTCCTTGCCCCTCGCCTGCGCGAGCAAGTCGAAGGTGAAGGTCCGGCCGATCGTCGCCGCGACGCCGACAAGCTCCTGCGCCTGAGACGACAGCTGCAGCAGCCGTCGTGCGATCACCGCGTGCATGAGCGGTGGTAAGGAAGCCGCACCCGTCGCCGGCAGGTGCGCTTCCCTCCGGGCCGCGCCGGGCCGGCTCAACTCGCCGGCCCGCACCATCTCGACGACGAACAGCGGGTTGCCTTCGGTTTCAGCGTAGAGGCGCGCGGCGTCTTCCGGCACGATGGGGCGCTTGGCCAGGCTGGTGGCGAGCATCGCGGTCTCCGGCGCGCTCAGCGGGTCCAGCTCGAGCTCGGTCACCCGGCCATCCCGCTCTAAGTCCGCCACTAGGGCCCGCACGGGATGACCGGCGTCGACTTCTTCCACACGTACCGTGGCCATAACCAGCAGCCGGGCCCGTGGGTCGAAGCGCAAGACGTACGACAACCATTCCAGGGTGTCATGGTCGCACCACTGCAGGTCATCGATCAGCACGAGCAGCGGCTGTTGACCGCCGAGCAGGCCGCGCGCCAGCGCTTCGAACAGCCGCTGGCGCTGCCAAGCTTCGGTCAGTGGGGCAGGCGGCGGCAGGTCCGGTTGCTCCGCCAGTAACTCGGGCAGCACCCGCGCCAGTTCGCTCCGCCAGACGGCCGGTAGTGGAGGTAAGAGACGGGCACGGAGCCAGGCAGCAACCGGTGCATAGGCCAGGGTTCCCGCGGCCGCGTAGCAGCGCGCCGTCGCCGTCGCAAAGCCCTGCCGGCCGGCCCACGCCACCAGCTCCTCGGCGAGGCACGTCTTGCCGATCCCGGCTTCGCCGCCGACGAGGACCAACTGCGGTTGCCCGCTGCTCGCCGCGTGCCAGGCGGCCTGGAGCCGTGCCCACTCCGCCTGACGCCCGACCAAGGTCTGCACCGTCGCTGGGGAACCAGTTGAACGCGAGGCAGCGATGTGCCCGTCTCCCTGCACCAGCTGTTCGTAGAGCGTGCGTGTCGCGGCACTCGGCTCGACGCCGAGTTCCTGCTGCAACATCGTGGCGCAACGATAGTAGCTGCGCAGTGCCCCGGCACGGTCGCCGTCGACGGCGTGCAGACGCATCAGGTGGCGGTAGGTCGTTTCGTGGAGGGGATCCTGCCGCAGGAGGTGCTCGGCGGCCTGGATCGCTGCGGGGTAGTCACGCAGGCGCTCGAGGAGTGCAACGCATGTTCCCAAGGTCCGAACGAACGCCTGACGCAGCCGCTCGCGCTCGGCCAGGAGCCAGTCGTCGTAGCAGCCGGGCAGCAGGTCGCCGCGATAGAGGTCGACTGCTGCCTTCAGGGCATGCCCGAGGGCTGTCTCGTCGCCGTCTCGCTCCGCCTGCGTGGCCCTGGTCAGCGCAGCCTCGAAGTCGGCGATGTCCAGGGTGCAGGGGGCGTCATCACGCCACTGAAGCGCCTGCGCCCCGAAGGCAATGAAGCGGTCGGCGTCGGGGAGTGCCCGGCGCAGGAGGTGAAGGAGATTCCTGAGATTCGTACGCGCTTGACCCTCGGCGGAGTCGGGCCAGAGCAGAACGGCGAGCTGGAGGCGGGGCTGCGGCGCCTGGCAATGCACGACAAGGTACGCCAGCAACGCCTGCAGGCGCGGGGTATCGACGCTGGTGACGACCGTATCGCTGTAGCGCAGCGAGAACTCGCCAAGCAGATGAATGTCCAGTCTTGAAGTCACGGTCCACTCTACACGATGCACGATAGTGTACGCGCCTGATGGACGACCTGTGAGATCGGGGTCCGGCCATCAACCGCGCAAGAACCACCAGTTTTCATCGACCACCGGTGCCCTGGGCATCACGACATGTTGAAAACCTCTGAGGCGCCAGCAAGATGCCCTAGCTTGAGCACATTCTCGCCCTCCGAGGGCCAGTAGACCTTACAAGTGGCCCGATTGTGGGCGCTATAGGTAATATCATCTCATCGGTAACCGCCCTACGGGAGTTATTCTACAGGTAGTCATGAGCCTGCGGCTCACCACCACAGCATACAACTGGACGGCAGTTTTAGACCAGGCTGGCCGCCTATCGAGAGTAAGCCTAGCACACTTCGACGATGGCCGGGTTCGCAGAACCTCTCATGAACTAAGCGCTTCGCGCAGGTAAGCCCCTTCGCTCGCTGGCCATCTTCAGGCCTCATATCCTTATCACTCCTCGGATCGTTATGTGACGTTCCTCTCGAACGGGGGTCTTTCTCACCCCACGACAGGAGGGACCATCATGACACCCTTACGCCAGCGGATGATCGACGACATGCAACTGCGTGGCTTGTCGCCCAACACGCAGCGCCGGTATGTCCAAGCCGTCAAGCGCTTCGCGCAACACCTCGGCAAATCCCCTGACCTCATCACTGCGGAGGAACTGCGCCACGACTTCCTCTTTCTCCGCAACGACCAACGGGTCTCGCGCAGCACGGCCACCGTCGCCCTCTGCGACATCAAGTTTTTCTATGAGCATACGGTGCAGCGTGCCTGGCCGACCTTGGACTTCATTCGCCCGCCGAAGGAGGAGAAACTCCCCGTCGTCTTGAGTGGCGAGGAGGTCCGACGTGTGCTCGGCTGTCTCCGTCTGCCGCGCTATCGCGTCTGTCTCACCACAATCTACGCGTGTGGCCTGCGCCTCCAGGAAGGGACTTCCCTGCAAGTCGCTCAGATCGACAGCGCCCGCATGGTGCTCCATATCCAGGGCGGCAAAGGCGGCAAAGATCGCTACGTCCCCCTGGCGCATCGCACCTTAACCCTCCTCCGTGACCACTGGCGGACGCATCGCCATCCCGTCTGGCTCTTTCCCGCCCGCTCCACCCAGCAGCCTGCACCGGAGCCGATGGCAGTCGATGCCGTCTACCGCGCGTTTCGCGCTGCGGTCGCCCAAAGCGGGATCCAGAAGCATGCGACGGTGCATACCTTGCGTCACTCCTGGGCCACCCAGTTGTTGGAAGCAGGGGTCAACCTGCGCGTGATCCAAGCTTGGTTGGGGCATACCTCTCCCACCACGACTGCGCTGTACACCCCTCTGACAAGGAAAACCCAAGAACTAACGACAGATGTGATCAACCAGTTGGTGGAGGACGTGCTATGCCCACAGTTGCCGACATCTTCCGGCACTATGGGCCAGCCTACCGGGCGAAGTTTGGCGCGCACATCCCCGCGCACCATCGGACGGTCATGGCGGCGATTGAGCAGTGTCGCACCGAGGCGCTGGGTGGTCATGTCTACACGTGTCCCGCCTGTGCCACCACGCGCTACAGCTATCACTCGTGTCGCAACCGCCATTGCCCAATCTGTCAGCAGGGACATACCCAGACCTGGCTCGCGCAGCAACAACAGCTGCGCTTGCCGGTGCCTTACTTTCTGGTGACCTTCACCTTACCCTCCGAGCTTCGCGCGATCGCTCGTCAGCACCAGCGTCGCGTCTACGCGCTGCTCTTCCGCAGTTCGGCGACGGCCTTGCAGCAACTGGCCGCCGATCCGCGCTTCGCCCAAGGGGCACCCGGTGGGCAGATTGGGATGCTGGGTGTGCTGCAAACCTGGACACGCGACCTGCGTTACCATCCGCACATTCACTACCTGGTGCCAGGCGGCGCGCTCGCGCCCGATGGAGCCACTTGGCTCACGGCGAAGGGGCGCGTGCTGGTCCATGTCAAACCGCTGGCCAAGCTGTTTCGGGGCAAGGTGCGGGCAGGCCTCCGGCAGTTGGGGTTGGAGACGGCGGTGCCGAGCAAGACGTGGAGTAAACCGTGGGTGGTGGACTGCCGGCCGGTGGGCAGGGGCCAGGCGGCGCTGAAATACCTGGCCCCCTACATCTTTCGGGTCGCGCTCAGTAATAATCGGATCGTCAGTGTTGCCAACGACGAGGTGACCTTCCGCTACCGAGTCGGTGACACCAAGAAAACGAAAACCTGCACACTGGTGGCTGAGAAGTTCATCGCCCGGTTTCTGCAGCATGTGCTCCCCAGAGGTTTCGTCAAAGTGTGCTACTTTGGCCTTTTTAGCCCAGGCAAGCGGCAGGCACTGGCACAGGTACGAGAAAAGCTCGCGGGGGCAACGGCTGCGGCTCAGGCACCGGCCATCTCGGGTGTGACGACGTCGGCACCGGCAGAGCAGGATGCGTGCCCCATCATACGCTGTCCGGCCTGCGGGACACGCATGGAGCTCACGCAGGTGCTGCTGCCGGCGAGCCGCAGCCCACCGCTCTCGTCGAGCTGAGCATGGACGCTTCGGCATGGGGTAGCAGTTCTGGAAGTGCGAGGAACATCCGCGCGCTGAGGGTGAGCTCGACCTGGTGATGGTATCTGGGCGATCGCAGCGCCTGGATCGGTCGTTGATGAGCGGCCGGAGGTCGACGAGATCAGTGCTCGCCGAGAGCATGAGACGGTCTCACCGGGCGTCAGGCCCCGAGACGAACCAGTTTCCCTCCTCTGCTTCCCAATAGTCTTGATCAGGTCCCACCTGAATCTCCATAGGGGTCTCCGCCGTACTGGTGACGGCTTAGTTCAACGTGGATTATGTGGCGGCTACGCGCCACACGAATCCTCGTATGATAGGTGGTGCGGGGTGGCCCCAGTCCACCCTGCTTGACAGATGGACAATCCCTGGCATCC
>JBBSGA010000286.1:0-8390 GCA_038254585.1 Chloroflexales bacterium
CTCCGGATCGAGCTCGTCGCGCACCACGTCGACCGCGCCCCCGGTCTGATCGAGCACGGCGTTCACGATCTCGTTGGCACCGTCGAGCCCCAGCCCTTCGTCCGAGCCGTCGAGAAGCCGGAGCATGTCAAGCCGGCGCGGATCGTGCTCTTCGAAGACCAGTGGCGCCGCGGCCTGGAGGTCGACGACGCCATAGGGCAACATGACCCCGGCGCGTGCTGCCGCAAGAGGCTCCCCGGCCTGGCGAAAAGTTACCAGCTTCATACATTCCGCTCTTTCGGAAGCGCCTGGCGGCGCCTACAGGTTGCCGCGCTCCGCCTGTTCACGCTCGATCGCTTCGAAGAGGGCCTTGAAGTTCCCGGCATTGTGCCGCACATGCTCCGCGATCTCGCCCTCCGGCTGGCCTTCTAGAGTCCGGGCACCTCCGTCTCATCTCGGACCGCCTCGACGCCGGGGAGGTCGCTGATGACGGAGACGATGTTGTCCGTGTCATCCAGATCGTCGACCACACCGCGAACGACGACCGTGCCGCTGATCGTCGCGATCTGGAGGCGGTCGGCGAGATGCGTAGTCGAGCTATTGGAGCGAAGCGTGTGGCGCACAAGCGCCGTGAAATCGTCGCCACGGTCGAAGAAGCGATCGGTATCGTTTATGTCGAGTGATTCGGGCTGATAGCGCTCGTCGGCGCTCAGGGCGAAGCCAGCGGCTACCGACACGGATTCGAGGGAATCGGCGTCCGGCGTGACAGGGGGATCGATCGGTGGGACGTACGTCAGCCCCTCCTGGACTGCCTCCATCACGTCGTCCGTCTCGCCCTCGCGCAGCTCTTGCTCCACGAGGAGGTCGAGCTGTTCGGCTCCGCCTTCCTGGTGTTCCTGGTTCAGACCCGTCACACCTTCATAGACATCCGTCATCGTTACGCCTTCCAGCGACCCGACCTCCTCGTCGTCGATATAGGCGGTCTGATCCGGATCCCGGCCGGCCAGCTGGTTCAGGAACTCATTCGAATCGCCCTGATCCTGCGGTGGATTCGGATCAGGGTGCGGCTCCTGCTCCGCTCCCTGCTGGGGCGTATACAGGCCACTTTGCTTGGGATCGGCCATGATATCTCCTTTACATTTTCCTGTTGACGGTGCATCCCGCGTCAGGTTCCGCCGCCTCCTGCATCAAAATCCGGGCCGACGATAACTCGGAGCGCCCGTGGCAAGACCGTAAAGGTGATCGGCTCGTTGCCGACCAGCTCGCCGTCGGTGTTGAACCACATGCCGGGCCGCGATTGGACGCGCACTTTCCGGGCGCGCCGCCACCTGATACAGGGACTGTCGAGGTGACGGCCGAGCAATATCAGCGGCACGAGAGTTGCAAGGCGTGGAACCGACTCGGCAGGAACGATGACGATGTCGACCGCTCCATCGTCCGGGATCGCCGCCGGCGCAATTGGCACCCCGCCGGCGACATACCGGGCGTTGGCGACGACAATGTTGTAGGCGACCAGGCTCACCGGTTCTTCGTCGTCGAAGCGGATCGCCATGTGATAGTTTTTCAGATCGGGCAGAGCGGTCATCGCCGCACGAAGATATGCCAGTGGGCCCCACGTCGCCTTGACACCGTCGCTCAGTTTTTCGTCGACCAGCCCGCTGAACCCCCCGGCCGAAACATTCATAAAGTAGCGAGTCCGGTCGCTTTCGGCGCAGACGACGTCCAGCGGAGGCGCATCATTGCGCAGGATAGTCTCGACGGCGGCGTTGACTTCCGTGGGAACCTTGATCGTCCGCGCAAAGTCATTACCTGTGCCGAGCGGCAAAATTCCGAGCCGGGCTCCAGCCCAGTTGTCGGAGAGCCCGTTGACGACCTCGTTGATCGTCCCATCGCCGCCGGCCGCCACTACAAGATCGCAGCCGTCCTGCAGTGCCTGCGCGGCGAGATGCGCCGCATCGCCGGCCTTAGCCGTCTCATGCAGCGTCACATCCCCGAGACGCCTGATCGCATGCCGAAGGTTATCGGCCTCCGCCACCGACCCCGCCTCAGGATTCAAGATGATACAGGCGCTCACGGCTAAAGGAGCCTTCGGCGGCGACGCGTCCCCCGGAAAAGGCTGATGACAAGCAGCAGCAGGATCGATCCCAGGATCGCCCAGACGATCTCGATACTGCGGCCGCCGATCGTCACCGCGAAGAACCGCGGTAAGTTCAGCGCGCCCGCGATCAGGGTCCCGAGGTAGGCTCCAATGATGCCGACGACGATCGACACGACGAAGCCGCCGGGGCTAAAGCCGACGATCAGCTCGGCGATAGCGCCGCAGATTCCGGCGACCACGAGTAGGATAAGCAGTTCGATGAGTCCCATTCAGCGCCTCCCGGTACGCGACACGACGTAATCAGCATCCTGCGACTCCGCGTCGATAATCGTGCCGGTCTGAGGTGGATGGCCAAGGCCGAGGCCCCGCACCACAAGCCAGGCAACGGTCATCGTCGGAATCAGCTGGGTAAAGGGGATCAGATCTTCTACCGCCGCTACGTTACGTAAAGCGTTCAGCCGGTAGCGAGTCAACACGACCCACGTGATCGGCGCCGCGAAAATGTCGAGGCCGAAGTCCAACAGGTCGAGGATGACGACCAAGGAAAGCGGGACGAGCCGCAGGGTCGTGGCAAAGTCGGCCCCCGCCGGAATGCGCAGCCACCGGAGGGAACGGTGCAGCATGGCAAGCCCCACGAGCGCGATCGCCGTGGCGATGACGACGAGCGCAGCTAGCAGAACCAGAAGCTGCTGCCACCCACTACCCCCCATGCTTGCCTTCTCCTACCGGCGTCTGCCAGCCACAGTAAAGCCTCCACAGTCCTGCCAGAAGCGCGACCGCGATCATGGCGGCAAGGGTTGCGAGCTCCATGCGGGCACCGAAGCGCGGCTGCCTTGCGAACCGATCGAGCCACTGCCAGGGCCAAACCAACGGCGCGCTGATTGCGAAAAGCGCCTCGAAGACCGGATTGTCCGGCCGCGCGGCAAAAAGAAGCGCGATCAGGCGCGCGAGGAGGATTCCTTCGATGGCGCCGACGATGCCGTTGAATGAAAAATGCACCCGCAATGAGTCAATACCAAAATGCATGCCACAAGGCCGCTTCTCCGTAGATGATCGTAGCACTCGCGGCAAGCGACGGCGCGTGCTATACGACCGGCTGTAAGCGAATCGGTACTCCACCGGTGAGATCGGGGTCGAGCCAGCCGGTGCCCTCAAAGCGCGTGCCCAGCAAAAGCGCGTACGGGCCAGCTCCCAGGCCTGCCAGCCGGTCGTGGATCGGCCCCGCGCCGGACGACGTCAGCATGACACGAGCGGAGCCGCACGGCACGGTCACACTGTCTGCTGCGAGCAGTGGATCCTGCGAGCGGTCGGACGCGGCGGCGTCGAACAGCTTGGCATATTGTGGTGCGGCGGCATCCAGATCGGCCACCGCCACGATCAGCGATTGCACCTCCTGTACGTCGTTGGCATGAACCGCCGCGGCTCCCGACGGGACCCGGAGCGACCGCGGCGTAACGTCCTCGATCAGGAATGGCAGACCATCTCCCGGCGGGGCGCCCGCGACCTTCCATTCGAGCCGCGCCCCGTCAGGCCTGAGGCGTCCGCCATCCCTTGGCTCGGCGTACGGCAATCCTGCAACTTGCAGCTGCTTCACATGAGAAGCGAGCGCACCCGTGCCGACCGCCCAGTCCGTCAGGCCACCCCCGGCACATGCAGACTGCCACCACTGGTGGTCGCGCGCATCCACACCTCCATGGAAAGCAATCAGCTCGACGTAGGATCCGTCAGCGAATGGTATCAGCGCATTATGCGTGCGCCCATCGGCACGACGATGACCACATGATCCAGATGCATGCTTCCACTCCCTCGCCACGGCCAAAACGGCCTCCCGGCAATAGCGAGTATACTGCTTCTTATGCGCGAATCGAACGCCCGGCAGCATCACGTCGGCTATCTGCAACTGCTCCGCCAAAACCGGCCGTTTCGACTACTCTGGTACGGCCAGTTCGTCAGCCAGCTAGGTGACTGGTTCGACAGTATTGCGCTCTTCGCGCTACTCCTGCATCTGACCAATTCCGGCGCCGCCATCGGCCTGCTGCTGGTAGCGCAGTTTCTGCCGCCTGCACTCGTAGGTCTGGGGGCCGGGATCGTCGTGGATCGCCTCTCGCGCAAGACGGTGATGATCGCCGCCGACCTCGGGCGGGCGGCGCTCGTGCTCCTCTTTCTGCTGATTCGGTCACCCGAGACGATCTGGATCGCTTATGCCGTCTCGGCAGTCAAGTTCATGCTCGGCGCCTTCTTCGAGCCGGCCCGCTCGGCGTCGATTCCGAGCGTAGTCGGCGGCGATAGCCTCGTCGCGGCGAACGCGATCAGCGGTATCACCTGGTCGGCGATGTTGGCGATCGGCGCCGCGCTCGGCGGCATCGTCGTGGGAACCCTCGGCACCTCGGCCGCCTTTCTGATCGACGCGGCGTCGTTCCTGCTGTCAGCATACTTTGTCTATCGAGTCCCGCTCCCACGCCGGCCGGATCGACGTCCTACGAGCCACCCGCTGGAGGAGCTACGCGAGGCCGCCCGCTTTCTACGCGACGACCACGAGATCGCGCTGATCGCCCTGACGAAAGGGCTATGGAGCGCCGGCGGCGGCGTGCTCGTGCTGCTGTCGCTGTATGGACGTGAGATCTTTCCCTGGGGTGTCGAGGGGGCACTCAGTATTGGGCTGCTCTATGCAGCGCGGGGCTTAGGCGCCGGCGCAGGGCCAATCGTCGCGCAGCGCGTCGGAGGAAGCTCGACATACTTTCTACGCCGGGCGATCGCCCCGGCGTTCCTCCTGACCGGCCTCGGGTACGCGTTTTACGGGATCGCGCCAACGTTGTGGCTGGCGGCGCTGGCAGTGGTCGTCGCCCATATGGGAGGCGCGACCGAATGGGCGTACAGTAGTGCCTTGATCCAGATGCACGTGCCCGACCAGCTGCTTGGAAGGATCTTCGCGATCGAGTACGTTGCCTTCACGCTGATGACGTCGTTGTCGTCGTATACGGTGGGCAAGGCCCACGATGCCGGAATGAGTCCGCGCAGCTTAGCGCTGGCAATGGCCGCGGTCTTTGTCGTGGCCAGCGCGCCGCTGTGGGTACTCTGGAGGCGGCGCAACGCGCCTGTGCTCGAACGGCATGACGTGGTCGATGTGGCACCCTGAGTGGAGAGCGGGAGAGCAGACAGCCAGATTCCTATGATCGAGACAAAGACAATTGATCCGTTGACCGCCCCCGACCAGATTCGCGCGGCCGTTGCCGGGCTGATCGCCGTCGAGTCATATATGCTGCGCCAGGACGGCGTCATGATCATCGAGGGCCGCCTGCTGCAGGATGCGCGCGCGCTCTACCGGCCGCTCCGCCAGCGAGTCGAAGCGGCCGGCTTCACACCGTTTCTGCGCTCCACCGCGACGGGAGTAGAGCTGGTCGCGATCCCACGGGTCTTCACGCGGCGAGCACCGCGCCTGTGGATCAACGCCGTGCTGTTCATCCTCACGATCGTGACGGTCGTCTGGACGGGCACGATTAATGAGCTGGGACGCAATGTTGCCAGCGCTGCCGATCTGCTCGCCGGCCTTCCATTCGCCCTGACGCTGCTCGGTATCCTCGGCACGCACGAGATGGGCCACTTCGTCGTAGGTCGCCTGCGCGGCGCGCCCGTCAGCTGGCCCTATTTCATCCCGATCCCGCCGTTTGTCAGCTTCACGGGTACGCTAGGAGCAGTGATCGTCCAGCGCGAGCCGCTCGAAGACCGCCGGACGCTGCTCGAGGTCGGCATCGCGGGCCCGCTGGCGGGCCTCGCCGTCGCGATCCCGCTGCTCTTCGTCGGTCTGGCCGGCTCGAAGGTCGCCGCGATCTCGGGTGGGTCCTATATTCAGGAAGGCAATTCGATCCTGTACGCGGCAGCCAAATGGCTGGTCTTCGGCCAGTGGCTGCCCGGGCACGGGCAGGATGTGCAGCTCAACAGCGTCGCATGGGGCGCCTGGATCGGTTTGCTGGTCACGATGCTCAATCTCTTACCGGTTGGGCAGCTTGACGGCGGACACGTCGCCTATGCGCTGCTCGGGCGCTTCGCGCACTACGTGGCCTACGGCGCGCTGGCGCTCTGTCTCGTGATGGGCGTCGTCTTCTCGTACAACTGGCTGCTCTGGGCCGGGCTTGCAACGCTGACGGGCTTGCGCCATCCGCCGCCGCTCAACGACGTTCCGCCGCTCGGAACTGCTCACCGGCTGCTGGCAATCGCGGGGCTGCTGCTCTTTGTGCTCCTACTCATGCCCGCGCCGTTAACTATCGTCACTCGTCCGTAACGCTTTGTTCTATATCGGAGGAAACCCAATACTATGGCCGAGATCAAACCCAACCCCTGCCCGCGACGTGTCCTGATCGTCGCCCCACACCCTGACGACGCCGAGTTTATGGCCGGCGGGACGCTCTCGTACTGGCAGTCACGCGGCGCCTCGATTCACTTCCTGAACGTCACCGACGGCACGAGCGGGTCACGAGACCCGGAGCAGACGCCCAAGCAGCTGGCGGCGATTCGCCACGAAGAGCAGCGCGCGGCGGCACGTGTCTATGGCTCGAACGACGTCACGTTCCTCGGTTATCCTGACGGCCGGGTCGAGGCCAACATCCAGTTGCGCTGGGACATTGCCCGCGTGATCCGGCGCGTCCGTCCGGACGTGATCATGACGGGCGATCCTTATTTCCGCTACGGCGAGAACTACATCAACCACCCCGATCACATCGCCGTGGCGAATGCGACGCTGGCGGCGATTATGCCCGTCGCCAATACACGTCTCGCCGCTCTCGACCTCGAGGCCGAGGGGCTCGCGCCGCACGACGTCAGCGAGATCTACCTCTCACACGCCGTAACGCCTACCGTCTGGATTCCACTTTCGGATGCCGATCTCGAGCGCAAGATCGAAGCGCTCAGGGCCCATGCAAGCCAGATGGGCGAGTGGGACTTCGCGAAGGGCGTCAAAGAGTGGTGCACCCGGACCGCGGAAGAGGCGCGCGCGCATGGGGTCGAGTGTGAATTTGCCGAGGCGTTCGCCTATGTCCGCCTCCGGCGCGGGGACGAAGAGGAGCAGCCTGCGCAGGCGGAGGCGTAGCTCGGCTGCGCTACCGTGAGTAACAAGGAGCGCCCTCGCCAGATTGGCGAGGGCGCTCCTTCTCTTCTACGGACCGCTCGTCACTTCTAGCAACCCGGGAACTTGAGCGAGGCGATGCGGGTGCTCCAGTTGAAGGTGCCGCTGCTCTTCAGGTACTCGGTTGTATACCAGAAGGTGCAGTCGTCGACCGGATCGACCGTCATGCTACTGTAGTCACCCCAGCGGCTGAGGTTTGTGAGCTGCGATCCGCCGCCACTAAGAATGTTGGTCTCACCCTGTAGTGTGCCCAGTGGATCGGTTGGCACGCGGCCCGAGTAACGGATCGATGGGTAAACGGAGCTGCTCGAAACGCTGTAGCCGACGGCCAGGTCGCCGAACTTGTCCATCGCAATGCTACCCATCCACCGGTGATTCGAGTCGGGCGAATATGTGCCCTGCTGGAAGACCGTGGGAGTACCATTTGGGCTGCGAAGCTCGTACCACCGGATCGCAGCATGAGAGGTGCGCTTGTTTGTTCCAACCGAGACCGAATGGTTGACAACCAGCGTCTCGTGGTTGCCAAAGTTGCGATAAGCCAGCCGGTACATCAAGCGATCGGCAAGCGAGTCGAGTTTCTGGCTCGTCGCAGGCTGGGAGATGCAGGCTCCTCCGCTGCAGGCGGTGCTAAATGCTGCAACCGGGATGTTGGTCGGCCCTGCGAACGTCGAGTTGGAAGGAGTAGTCCAATCGACATGGAACTTCCATAGGTTGAGCGAGTTCGTGCCGAAGTTGAGGACGTAGTTCGGCGAGCCCGCCGGAGGAGCGGTCAAGCCATCGAGGTCCGAGGGCAAGAGGCCACCATAGCTGGTGCTCTGCTGGAAGCACTGCTGTGTAGCGGCGGCTCCGCTTAGCATCTTGGTGCGGTCGAACGCACAGACCTTGGAACCGGCAAACGTCTGCCCATTGGTGAAAATGTTATAGCTGATATAGTAGCCGTCCGGCCACACACCAAGCTTCGGGTAATCGTTAAAACCGTTGCCATAGCTGAACGAATAGCGGTTGTAGCTGCCGGTGGCGTCGGATGTGGTCGAGACTGCCACACACTGGAGGTAGGGCGTCGTCGAGACGGAGAACTGAGTCATGATCCAGCGGCTCGCCGCCTTGTCATACTGCGCAATGGGATCGCCGTCGTTATTGGTCTCGCATGGACCGCCAAAGCCTTTCCACAGCGTGTTGCCGGCAGCCGGACCA
>JBBSGA010000287.1:0-8340 GCA_038254585.1 Chloroflexales bacterium
AGATGCGGTACGATCATATACCGGCAATAATTCATGGTGCTGTGGCAACACTTCATACACCTCACTCCAGCAATTTATCTGGGTACTGACGGGCAGGTGACTGGGCTGCCTCAAAAGCCACCTCAAAGCTTAAGTTAGTTCGTTGTGTGATCACCTGTCGTCGACCCTGAGCTGCAACTTCCCGTTGCTTGTACTGGACAACATTCCAGCCCGGGCTGAATAGCGGCGACTTAGCCGCCTCTTGTTCTGTCAGATCAAAGGGACACTCACCATCGATGCCGTTGTCCCCGACGTTGACCCGCTCCGTTAGGGAGAGAACCGTGGGAGACTGAGCTGCTAACAGAGCATTACAGATTGCTGCAAACGAGCGCGCGTCGCCTTGCTCGCCGAGCAGACGCTCCACATCGCCCGCCGATATATTCTCGCCGTGGATAAGTCCCATGTATCGTCTCCTCCCTCAGCCTGCAATACTGCCTGGGAGCGCACCACCGGCTAATAGCCACCGTCTCGACGCATCTGTCGCCGTAACAGCACCGTGAAATCTTCGGCCAGCCGATCTGTCTCGTGAGTCAGGGTGGCGCGCTTGTGAGCAGCCGGTGTGAGATGTACCTGCACCGTGCTGGAGCCGTGTCCCGCTGGGTACGTGTTCGGCTGCGCCTCATGCTCTGCCCGTGTGCGCCAACCCATGGAGCCTACCCCCACCAGCGCTACAACTGGCACGACATCGGTGATTCGATGAATGGGGTCTACCTGGTCCAGCAACAGGGCTGCGAACCGCAGGCCTCGGGCGATCCGCTCCTGGATATCTTCTTGTAGCAGGACCGGTAGCTCACCCCTGCCGCGCGCCTCAGTACGACGTGCGGGTTGGATAAGGCGGATCGAGCCGAGCTCATCAATGAAGACCGATGATCGGCTTTGCTCAACGACCAGGGCATTACCTTGGATACTTGGCTTGGTCCCTTCATCCGGGTCCAGCACCGGCACAACGCCAAAGAGCGCCTCACGGCGTATCCAGGTGCTCAGTGCGGCATCCTCGATCTGTGCCGGCCGTAACACTTGCTGGAGCGGGCCGCCAACAACGACCAGGCACAAACCATCCTGACCGCCACCGTAGTTCCTGCCATGTGCTTCAGGGATGAGCCCCGATGGCGCGTGTCACCATCTCGCCCTCATCGACCCGGCCATGGGCAGTGGCCACCGCATGAGTATGCAGCGCCCGCGTGATTTTCCGTTGCAGATCTTGGGCATCGGTAAAATCAGCCGTGTAATGCCCTCCAGCCCAGGATTGCACTTCCCGCACGAACTGTTGCTGATTCTCCTCGCGGGCGACACCCTGCTGGATGAACACGAGCACCGGGCGCCGCTCACGTGCCTCTCGGTATTCCTCATGCGTGGCTGATAGGCCAGAGGCTTGCGGATAACCATACCGTTCCCCCAGGATGAGCACGACGATATCTGCATCCCGGACGCCCTGCAGGCATACCTGCTGTGGGGTGCCCGACGCAGCCGGGAAATCCTCGGCCTGGATGACCGTCCCACCCAGTGACTCTATCGCCTGTCGTGCCGCCTCGCGGTAGGGCTCGAAACCCGAAATCACTGAACTGATAAATACCTTCATATGCCTCTCCCGAACTGACTCTCGCTGCTTCTACACGAGGATAAGTCCCCCAGGGCAGCGTGTGGCGAGCCGGGGGATAGGCCTGAGCTTTCCAGGCGTCTCCGCTACAGGTCCTGATGCGCATGGCGGACTGAGGTGAAGTCCGTTCTTCCCGCCATGCTTGATCCGCCGTGACCAGACCATCATAGGTCCCCAAAGTCGAAACCGGTCTGAACAGGGGCGGTCGCATCTACCTGCGCACGTGTCGTGCGACCCAGCCGGCGCACCACCTGCACTTCATCCTCGTCCTCGTCCTCATCCTCCGTGTCTGAAGCCCACGTTACAATCTTTTACATGCAGCAGTACGTTGGCTATTACCGCGTCTCGACCGACCGCCAGGGCAAGAGCGGATTGGGGATAGACGCACAGCACCGCGCCGTAGAGTCCTATGTCAATGGAAAAGGCGAGTTGGTCGCCACCTTCACCGAGATCGAGAGCGGGAAGCGAAACGACAGGCCGGCGCTGCAAGATGCCCTGGCGCTCTGTAAAAAGCGGAAGGCCCGCCTGATCATTGCCAAGCTCGACCGGCTGAGCCGCAACAGCGCATTCATCAACAATCTACTGGAGAGCGGCGTTGATTTCATTGCTGCCGACATGCCCGAGGCCACACCTTTCATCCTCCGCATCATGGCCGCCGTGGCGCAGCAGGAACGCGACATGATCAGTGTCCGCACGAAGGATGCGCTTGAGGAGGCGAAGGCCCAGGGAACCAGACTCGGCAACCCCAGGCCGGAACAATCGCTGCAGCAGGGACGGGAAACGGCCGCCAGGAACCGCGCCACCCATCATGCCCTCGTAAAAGACACCATCACCACACTACGCGCCCAGAGCATGACCCTGCGCGCCATAGCCGATGAGTTGAACGCCCGCGGCATACCGACTGTCACAGGCAGGCGCTGGGAGGCACAACAAGTGCGGAACGTGCTAAATGGGGTTTTTTGCTTAACCCCCCGAAACGGTGCATTTGGATCTTATCCAAGCGTCTGAGCACCTAGGGCAACCCTCATCTGGCGAGCTATGTTGCACCTCCGGATATACTCGGCAGCATAATAAGGAGGACGGTATGGACTTGACAGGACAGGTTGCCCTCGTTACTGGGGGGAGTCGGGGACTTGGCCGTGCCTTTGCCCAAGCCCTTGCTGCTGCCGGTGCACAGGTGGCTATTACCGGACGCTCCTCCGGCGAACTCCGTCAAACTGCGCAGGACATCTCAACACAAACGAGTCAGGTACTGGCTATTCAGGCTGATGTTACGGATTCGAGCGCCGCCCCCCAAGTTATTGCAACGGTCGAACAGCAGCTGGGACCGATTACACTCCTGGTGAACAATGCTGGACAACTTCGTGCTGTAGGAAGGATCGACGTCGTCGATCCAGATGCGTGGTGGAACGAAATTGAGGTCAATCTCCGTGGTTCTTTTCTCTACGCACGTGCAGTACTCCCTGGCATGCGGGCACGCCATGCTGGCCGGATCATCAATGTCGCCAGTGCCGCCGGCACAGGAGTGATCCCCAAGGGGTCAGCCTATGGGGTGAGCAAGACCGCGCTCATTCGGCTGAGTGAAACGCTCGCGCACGAAACAGTAGCGGATGGGATTCGAGTTTTCGCCATCAATCCAGGCACAGTCCGCACGCCCATGAACGACTATATGCATGACTCGCCTGATGTCACTGCAACTTTCCCAGAGATACAGCAGTGGTTCCGGACTGTGTATGCTGAAGGGCAAGATGTACCGATTGAGCACTCTGTGCAGTTGGTTCTGCGGCTTGCAGCAGGCGATGCTGATGAGTTGTCGGGATACTACGTGAGTGTCGAGGATGACCTCGACGTACTGGTCCAGCAGAAGAAAGAAAATCAAGTAGTTCCAGACTACCGTACATTGCGCCTTGTCCAGGGGCCAACTGGCTGATCGTCACTCACAGGCCCGCAGAGTGCGTCACAGGGCATGCTGCTGCGGCCATAGAACGTATCACACCTAGACCCGCCCTCACCCGGCGGACGAGCGTCGAACAACTGGGAGATACACTGGTCCGAATATGTTGGGGGTTGCTTAACCCCCCGAAGCAGTGCATTTGACCTTACCAGCAATGCATGTTCCTTTTGCTGACCTGGCTCTCTCTTACCTGTGCGTGAATAAAAGTCGTTTTCCGTTTGTTCTCGACACAACTTGGTATATGGCAACGATTGCGGCTCGCTGGCCCCACATTTTCTGTCAACTTGGCCATGAGCCAGCCTTGTAGCTCCGTGTCCAGCACCTTCTGCATGGTCATGCTTAACTTCGCACCTTATCGCTCCTGCTCGGAGCTACGCTTTGCCGGTGATGATGGACGCCTTATCGTTCCCGTAAAGGGCTAGACAGGCTAGCAACGGGAACGATAAGGCGGCTTATCGCTACCGTTACCCATCTGATCGAGCAACCCGATCGCTTGATGTCGCACAAGTTGACAGAAAATGTGGGGTTAGCGAGCCGCAATCGTTGTCCTATACCAATGTGTCGTTGCACGCCAGGTCGTCGGCGAGCGCGTGGGCCAGGCCATGTGCCTCATCCAGACGGCCGGGCCAGGTCGCCACGCACAGCGGGAGCCGATTCCCCGTCTGCGCTGCGCGCTCCGGCTCGAGCGTGCGCTCCACGAGCTGCAGCAAGCGCTCGAAGCGCGACACACCACCGGGCATCAGCGCGAAGAGCGGGTGGAGTTCGTTGCCGAGCACCGCGATGAGCTGCTCGTCGTGCGTCTGCTCCGCGCGGTCGAGCGCTGCGTCGAGGGAGGTCAGCGCCGACCGCCAATCATCCTTGAGCAGCTGCACGATCGCCGTGGCGACAAGCAGCTGCTGCTGGTGCGGGCTGTTGGGGGCGAAGATCGCTACCGGCGCGGCTGCCGCCTGAAGCGAGTTCCCGTCGGCATAAAGACCCCCCGGCCGCCAGCCAGGCGATCGCCTCGTCGTGTCCGAGCTGGTCGCCACGGCGGTCGAAGCCGGCGAGCGCCGCCAGAAACTCTTGCTGCGCGGCATCCATTGTGAGGCGATGCCGCAGGCACACGCCGCGCCAGAGCCGCAGGCGCGGAAGGCATCCAGGGTCGTCGGCGGGAGCTGCGCCAGCCAATCCTAGAGCAGGTCGAGCGTGCCGTGCTCGACGAGAGTGGCGCCGAATGCCAGCAGCTGCTCGGCTGCCACGTCCCACGCCTCGGCGCCGAGCAGCAGCACCGCCACCGGCGTTGTCATGGTCGGGTGGGCTGGCGAGTCTTGCGGTACCTCAATCGACACCAAGGCCTATGATTGCGCCGTTCCACCCCACGCTATGCTGCGGCCTGCAGCCCGATTACTTTGTTCCAGACCGCACATCGTTCGGCGCATTGAGCACGCGATCCCATGCTTTTAGACGATGCCGCCGCGGGCAGACGTGCTCGCGTATCGGCCCGAACGCCGATACGAAGCGTTGCGCGTGCCCGACGACCTTCTTGGCAGCAGCCTTGTTCCGGCGGCTCTGCACGAGGATGTCGAGGACGTTCCCAGCTTGGTCAACGGCACGCCAGAGGTCGTGTCGCTGCCTACGGATCCTCAGATATCAAGCAGCGGGAGAGCGAGTATGTTGTGGCTTGGTCTGTCTCACGCGGTGGTCTCGGCACCAGCGAGGCGGAGACACTGTCGATGTTGGCCTCAGTCGACCCGCTCCAGGAGCACCACCGGAATCTGCCGGGTGGTCTTCCGCTCGTACTCCGCGAACCCCGGCATTTGCGCAGCTTGTTGGCGATACAGCCGCTCGCGCTCTTGCCCCGCGGCGATCACTGCCCGTGCCTGGAACCGCTCCTGCCCCAGCTCAATAGTGACCTCGGGGTGCGCGACCAAATTGTGATACCAGGCCGGGTGGGTCGGCGCCCCGCCTTTGGAGGCGATTACGACAATGCGGTCGCCATCCTTGGTATAGACGAGCGGCGTCGTGCGTGGCTGCCCACTTTTCGCGCCCGTCGTCGTGAGCAGCAGCACGGGCCGATCGGCAAACGGCCCGATCCCTTTGCCTCCATTGCTGCGGAACGCCGCAATGAGGTCCTGGTTGAATTGGTTGAAGTCGCGGGTGCTGGCCATATGTCCTCCATTATGAGTACCGTTCAGCACTCCACTGTAGAGTGTTTGAATCCGATTGTGTACCTCAGGCCGAACCGGGGCAGATGCATTTAGGGCATGAAAGCCCGTACGTTTACCCTAGCCACGGTTGTTGTTCTGTTCCTGTCGGGATGCCGACTCGATCTCTTGTTTCTTCCTGCCTTTGGCTAGCAGGACAATTACCAGCACGAGCGCCGCGAATCGTTTCATCCACCGCCAGCATGTGCCTCTTCGACGCGCTTGCCGCGTCGTAAATCCTTTGACTTCACCGGCGACAAACGTTTGTCCACCGATCGTTCTCTGGAACGTGCCGTCGAAGGCGAACTGAGTGGCCCGCACGGCATAGCCCGTTGCTGCCTGGGCCGGGACATACGCTAGCCCAAAGGAAAGAGTTGCCCCGGGTTGCAGATCGAGATGCGGCATTCCCGTTACAACGTCCAGAACACGGAATGTACCATGGCCCAGTTCTTCCAGGAACGGGTGGTCGCCTTGGTGTTCGCGAAGCTTTTCGAGCGCGGCGCCTTGCGCCGTTATCAAAAGCTCGGCGCCGGCCGGATTGATCGGGCTGCCCGAAGCATCCAGAATCTCGAATGCGATCTGCGCCCGCATATCCCGAGCTGTATAGTTCGCGACGACGATGTCGCCCAGGTGCATCTTAGCGACAACGGGTACGATGTGAATGTTTCTCCAGGCCACTTTATTGGATTTCAGGACGTTCTGGTTCAGATCCGGGCCTTGAAATCCCGCGAACTCCGGTGTCGCCGGTGTCGTGACACAGGCGAGCAGGCAGAAGTGGCCATCGTTGCCGTAGTCCACCGGGTTGGGCGTTGCGGCCCAGCTGAATGGGATCAGCTTGCTTTGTCCAGGTTGAATCGTGCCGATTGGTTGCGCCGGGGCGACGGTACCTCCTTGCTTCGGAATCACACCATTCCAGGGGGCAGGCCAGGACAGTCCGGTTTGTGCCTTGGCCCAATAGAGTCGCACGATCTCGTTGTCGTCGCTGGGCGCCAGCCCTTTATTGGTTATCCGTACATACACCACGCTTGGCTGACCGCCCATGATCGGCTCGCCGACGGTGACTCCATCGGCGAATTGCCTGACCCACACATCGACGCTTTCCCAGGCGACGGTTGTCGTGGCATTGGGTTCCGATCCGGTGTCGGCAAGATTGTCACGCATATAGAGGATCGGCACGGGCAGCGTGGCCTCAATCAAATCCATGTAAACGGTTTGCGTGGTTCCGTTGTCTAACGTCAGTCCCCAGTGATAGCCGTCGGGATCGCAGGAGTCCCCTTGGTTCCACCAACCCGGAGCTGAGCTCCCCCACCAGTTCCACCCGACCAAAACGTCATTGTTGGCGACACAGAAACTCTTCCAATCAGCCCATTGGGCTTGCGCCGTGGTGTAGGTGCTGCAAAAGGCGGGTCTGCCGTTGGCTCCTGCGTTGAGAGCGATTTCGCCGATGTGCACCTTGATACCGTTGGTCCGGGCCCACACGACGAGCGCGGAGCACGCAGCGCGAAGCACCGTTGGGCTGGCTGAACCGAGACCGGTGTAGCAGTGAACGGTGACCGCGATGTTTTTCAGCGGGTCGGTCAGGTTCAGCCACGCGGTTGCACTGCCGTTGGTGGTGAACGAGCTCGCAGCGGTATAGGCCATGCCCGGAACAAAGATGGTGTTCGTGGCGCCAGCAGCGCGAATCGCCGTAATTGCCGCTTGCGCACAGGTAAACCAATCAGCCAAACTGATGCCAATGTCTCCAGGCTTGTTGCCTGACTCTGCGTGCGTGTGGGGTTCGTTGATGAGATCGAACGCGACGCGCTGATCGTTGCCGGTAAGGCCGTTAATGGCCGTGGCGAACGTGCCCCAAAAGTTGGCAAAGTCAGCCGCGGTGAACGCCGCGTCGTCATACACGATGTCCGTGTCTCCTGAAGCCGAGTTGTGTTGCCAGGGGGCAAGAATCACGTAAATATCGCGTGCCAGCAACCGGGTGAGCACACCAGTCAGATCCGTCCAATAGGCGGCGTATCCCGGTCCGGCCGCCGGAACAGGTCCCCCTAGCGCTGATTGAACTGCTTCCCACGTGAACATGAATCGAACCGACTTCACATGCTTGGTTTGGTACCAATCAAGCAACGCGTCAGCGTAGGTGGGATAGGTGGTGCCGCGGACCGGTCCTGAGACTCGGTTGAAATCTCCCAGGTTCATTGACACATGGTTCAAACCATTGCGCCGCGAGCCAAGCATGTGATGCGCTGGATACATTATCGAACGACCTCGTGGATGTGAACCGACACTCCCTAGTGGAGTGTGGTGTCTGCTATGGCAGTGACTTTGACTCTGCCGGTAGTAGTGTTGTTAGCGAAGATGACCGCCCGCAGTGACACATTTACCGGCAGGTTTGGTTACAGTACACGCGACGCAGAGCTGCAGAATCGTCGTCCACGTTCAAACGGGTAAACGTGCAAAGATCGTGATGCGATCATGTCCACGCAGGTATTGACCCCGAGCAGTATACACCCGTGTGTGCGTGTCATGAGCATGCTCGACAGAGGTGTGTCGATCCGCTTCCTGATCCACGACCG
>JBBSGA010000288.1:0-8331 GCA_038254585.1 Chloroflexales bacterium
GGAGTGGCTGCTCTGGGCCGACATCACTCGTGCACGCCCTTTACGAAGGATGTGCACTTCCCACTCGGGCGGTTCTCGCCCGCAAAAACGACTCCGAAACCGAGCTAGGGAGTCCTCACTGCCAATTCTGCAAAGCTCTCCTCTCCATCGGGGCGCTCATTCTGACGCTGGGCCGATTTTACCGCATTACGAAGCCCTGTGCAACGTCGTTTGCGAGGGACCGGCAAATTCGGCAAAAAGTGTAAAGCGTTTCCAGGCTCGACGCCGGGCTTCGGGAGCTGTTTACCGCATCAGGATGCCATCGCGAGGCATTCGAGCCTGTATGGCTACACGATGAAAACATCAGGGGTCTTCTCCAACGCTCCCGGCCCAAGGATCTCTACGGTTTCGACGCAGCCGGCACAGAGCCGGTAGATACGTAGGCTATCGCCCTCGCCCGGCTGCACCAGCTTCTCCAGACGGCGGCGCAGCAGCGTAAACTGCTGCGCAGTCAGGTCACATTCGAAGACGCTGCGCTGGACGCGGGTCCCGAAGCCCTCCAAGAGTTTCGCCAGCTTGGTGCGGCGCTTATCCGGGACGATGTCGTACGACATGACGTAAAAGGCCATACCTCTACCTCGTCAGCGGGTGACCAACGGCTCATACGTGCCGCCGCGCTGGATCGCCCGTGCCAAACGGCGTGCCTGGAGCTCGATGCAGCGGCGGTACGCTACACGCCCCGGCCCGCTCTCGGCTCCCTCCGGGTGCAGCACCTCGAGCCGCAGCCGCTCCTCGAAGGCGCGCACAAAGCTGCGCTTACCTGCATCGCTCAACAGGATCGGCCGGTCGCGATCGTCGGTCGGGCTGAATTCGGCGGGTGATACGGTCCCGGCGTTGCAGCAGCGCAAGACCAGCGAATCGACCAGCAGTGGGCGGAACTCCTCCATCAGATCCAGCGCCAACGAGGGACGATTGTACTCGTCCACGTGCAAGCAGCCCAGGTACGGGTCGAGCCCGACGGTTTGCACGGCGCCGAGCACGTTGTTTAACAGCAAGGTGTAGCCCAGCGATAAGAGCACGTTGACCGGATCGGTCGGCGGCCGCCGCACGCGGGCGTTGAAGCCCCAGCCGGCATCACGGAAGAGCAGCCGCATTCCGGCAAAATAGCGCTTGGTCGCGAAGCCCTCGGCGCCCATCAAGGCCGACCGGCCCTGCGTGCGCTCCGCCTTGTGCGTCGTCTCCTGGAGCGTCGTGATGATCTCGTCGAGCTCGGGCGGGGGATCGACGCGATCCCGCCGGAAGCGCTGCAGCAGCGCGCGCTGGTTGCGCAGCTTGCCGCCGACCATCGCGCGCGCCACGGCCAATGCCCAGGCTGAGTCGTCGGCACGCCGGTACTGCAGCCGCCGCAGAGCAACGTGCGGCGGCGACTCGCCCACGAGCCGCCCATGGAAGCGCCCGCCCTGCGTCAAAAACACGACGTCCACCTCCCGGTCCAAGAGCCGCTTGATCGCGGGCGTCGACAGCTGCACGTTGCCAAAGATCACGACTTGCTCGATCTTGATCAGCGGCAGCGACTGCAGCACGACCCCGTCGCGCCGAACGTCCATGCGCTCGCCGTCGCAATGCAGCTCTGCGCCTTGCTCGATCAGATACAACGTCGGCATACGTCGCTCACAAGTCTACTGCTCCCAACGCGCCATGCCGAGGCCCATCCCCGTCTTGGCGCCCACGCCGCTGAAAAAGGCCAGCCGCAGCAGCGCCGCGCAGCAGTGCAGGTAGTACCGGTCGCGGTTCGTTGCCACGAAGACGCAGCGCCCGGTGAAGGCCGTCTCGGCGCCCGCGCGCTCCTGCCCGAAGAGCGCCAGCCGCGTGGACTGCAGCTGGTAGCGGCCGATTAGCAGGCACTCCGCGGCGAAGCGGCGCACCTCCTGCGGCAGCGCCAGCGGCGCGACGGCGTTCCAGCGCTCCAGCAGCGAGCCGAAGACGAGCTCCGGCAGCGGCAGCGGAACGCTCCGGCCATTGGAGCGAAAGGTCGTCGGCGCGACGAAATGGATTGTGAAGCGGGCAGGAGGCTCCTCGCGCCCGACGCGCTCAAGCGCCACCAGGTCGCTCCACTCGGCCGTGCCGGCCCACGCATTGTCGGCCGGCTGCACCGTGGCCGCCTCGACGCCGAAGCGCACGCCGTCGAGCTCGATCTCAGCCGGAGCCGCCGCGGCCCAGCCCCGCAGCTGCTCGTCGAGCTCCGGCGTCAGCCCCGTCCAGCGCAGGTCATAGCCACGCTCGGGTGAGACCGCTCGCCCATCGCGCCCGGCCGTCGCGCCGAGGAGGTCCGACGCGGTAAACGGCTTGAGCCCCTCCACATCGTGCAGCCGCCGCGCGAGGTCGGCGTCACGCTCCCCGAGCGCGCCGAGCAAGGCAGCGTGCGACGCGCGGCCCAGATACCCCGGCAGCATCGCCGGCGTCCGCGGCCGGATCGTCAGAACTAGAGCTGTAGGCATGTGTTATTCCTATACGGGTACGGCCCTCACCCCGCCTCGCCATGCTCGGCACCCCTCACCCCGCCTCGCCATGCTCGGCACCCCTCTCCCCGCCTCGCCATGCTCGGCACCCCTCTCCCGCCGCGGCGGGAGAGGGGCCGGGGGCGAGGGCCGTGCATCCGTCCCCGTCACCACCGGCGCGCGCGGGCGGCCTCGCGGACCGCCTGCACGTTGACGACCTCGGCCACCTCGTAGCGCGTCCCTAGCGCCGCCGCGACCGAGCGCAGGCGGATCATCGCAGCGAAGCTGCCGCGCCGGCCGTGAATCTCGGCCATCAGCGCCACGGCGACGGTCGCCAGGCCCGGCGGATTGACCACCAACGCCAGCGTTTGCCAGTCATCCGGCGTCAGCTCGCACGCCCCGGCAAGCGCCGCCACCTGCGGCGCCAGCGGCGCGGCCGTGTCGATCTGCGTCGGCACCGCGACGATGCGCTCCACCGGCAGTCCCACCAGCGCCTCGATCTGGGCGCGCTGCTCGTCCGTGATCGGATGCGCGAAGTTGAGCACGATCACCCGGCTATCTCCTCGAGCTTCGGAAACTGGCGCGGCGCACGTCCCAGCCTGATCGCCGCGCCGGCCTGCTCGATCAACGCCGTGACCTGCCCCGCGAGCTCCTGGTAGCCGCGCTCGTCGATCGGCGCCAGGCCGTGCGCCAGGATCGAGCTGTTGCGATGCTTCAGCGCGTTCGCCAGCGGCTTGCGCACGCCCGCGTACGCCTGCCCCAGCGGATCGTCGAGCGCGATCAGCAGATCATACGCCTCCTGCAGCCCCAGCTTGATCTTCGCATCTTCCCGCTCCCGCCGCCCCTCATATGTCTGTCCCAGGCTCCCGGGGAGCTTCTGGGGGGCGAGATCGCTCGTATCCAGCTCGTACTCAAGCAACAGGCGTCGCTGTGCCAGCAGCTCGATGCCACGGTAGAGACGTGCAACGGCATCGTCGTAGCGGGCGCGTAACGCGCGGCGCTCCGCGTTGCGCATCAGATCGAAGACCGCCTCGTAGCCGCCGTATTTCCCCTTGCCGTTGATCGCCAGCAAATAGGCCCAGAGCTCTCCGAGCTTGCCGGCGAATGAGCGCAGCATCTCCTCGGCGAAGCGATGATCGAAACGATCCCAGGCATCGAACCCGCGGCAGAGCGCAATACGCGCCTGGACCTTCTCTCGCAAAGGCGCCGGCAGGGGGACCCCACGGCCGAACTCCTCAAGTGTCGATTCGGCCGAGCGATAGGCATAGCTGTCGAACAACTCTTCGGCGACCACCAGGCGGCGCTCGGCGCGGACCCCTAGCGTGTCGATTAGCATTGCCGATTCGGTCTGATCGGCAACACGAGTCAGGTCCCTGCGCTGCCCGGAGACCAGCGAGAGATCGCAGTCGCCCCGCTCGACGGCCGCAAGGAATAGTGCGGACGACATCGTCTTCGTCGCTCCGGTGTAGTCTGCGATCATGTGCGCATCCGGAAAGCGCCCGCGTAGGTCCGCTAGGGCCCCGCGGCAGGTCGCGTAGGACTCGCCGAGGTCGTCGGGCGGAACGGTGTGTTTCTCGTACTGCTCTGGCCGCAGGCCGGTCTCCGCGACGATTGACGGCTTGCCGTGCTTGGGCTCGATCACCTCGTTGCAGTTGGGGCAGCGTCGCTCGGCCCGGGCGTCGCAGACGTTGCCTGCGCCGTCGACCGTGCCCTGACTTCCAGGCCGCCCGTTCTGGTCCGCCGACACGATGAAGGCGACGAGCTCGGGCCGGTAACCTTTGATGGCCGTGACCACCGGCGCGCTCGACCCGCCGACGGCGATGACAAGTATCGTGTTCATCATTCACCTTATGCACGAGGCTGACCCAGCGACAGAGCCGTAGCCGCGATGAGCGCATCGGCTATCAGTAAGCCATGGCTCAATCGGTAGCGGCGCAATAGCTCGACGGTGGTGTCGGAAATCTGTTCGTTCAGCTTGATCACGTGGAATCGTAACAGGAACTGCTCCACCGCACGGAGTTCGGCTGCATTGCCGCATCCGATGATCAGCTCCATCTGTGTAACCGCACTTGCCGCGAGCAATGACTGCTGCTCGATCTGGTGCAGATAGGCAAGCGCTTCGCTCACTCCACGGCCGGCATCGATCAGGATATCCGTGTCGACGACCGTCAGAGCAGCCACCTGCCGCACCAGTCCTGCTCACGCAGGCGCCGCACCCAGCCGCTGCCGTCTTGCATCTCTTCGCGCTCCCGCCACATCCCGACAAAGGGTTCATCCGCCAAGTTCGGCCGTGAAGCTGGTCCGCCCAAAGGCGCAGGTCCGGAGCGCGTGCGCAAAAACGCAATGAAGTCCGCGACCTGCTCTTGGGCCTCGGGCGAGAGCGTCAGAAACTCGCGCCAAACTTTTGCTTGTTCCACAGTTTCACCTCAAGCGTCTTTCACGAATGCTGCAGCCGGCGCAGAACGGGCCGGTTTTGAACGATCAAACGAACCAGTGCCGCGTATCGGTCGCGCTGCTCCGCCGACAATTGATCGACCCATTCCCACGCGTCGATCTCGGCCGCGACCGGGGGCACACGGCCCCACTGATACGCAAGCTCGTCCAAAAGCTTGTCACTGTCCTGCCGCGCTACGTCTGTTGCGTGAGCCATCGCGCGCCTCCGGGAATACTCAGAAGCCTGCAAGCCGCCTACCTGGTAGCCCGAGATGATCGTACCATGGTCGGCCGCATATACCACTAACAGCCATGCTTCGGCATTCGGCGCCAAGATCGCAGCAATCGAACCTCCACCACGGCATCCTCATAACGACCGAGAGTCTGGCTGCTATACTACAACCGCCTGAGCTCCAAAAAGGCAGACAGGCGCCTTGGGAAGTGAAAGTGGTAGCGCAGGAGACACCCATGCCATCTGTCACGATTCATCAAATAGACGAGCGCTTACAGCAGTTGCCGGCCGAAAAACTGACCGTAGTCTATGATTTCGTGTCCTACCTCGTGGAGCGTGAGCGCGAGCAGATCGTTACTGAAACTGCCTCGGACGCCCGCCAGCCGATGCTAGCGTCCGAGGCAGTGCTTCGCCGCGATTGGGATCGACCCGAAGAGGATGCCGCATGGGCGCAGTTGTGAAAGGCGATGTGGTGGTAGTGCCCTTCCCCTTTTCGGACTTGAGCGCCGCGAAGAAACGCCCGGCACTGGTCGTTGCGACACTCACCGGCGATGATGTGATCCTCTGTCAAATCACAAGCCAATCCGTTGCTGATAGCTACGCTATTTCGCTTACAGACAGCGATTTTACCAGTGGTGGCCTGCGACAAGCGAGCAATATCCGCCCGAACCGCCTCTTCACGGCAGACTCAACTATCATCTTGTACCGTGCCGGCGTCGTGCGCAAGCCCAAGATTCAGGCAGTGATCGACACAATCATCCAGATCCTGAAGGCGCACACGCCATAGGGCCCTCAGACTAGGCGTGATACCATGCTCGCCCTCATCGCCGGCCCCACGCCCCATCCCGCAGCGCCTGCAAATTCACAACCTCGGCTACCTCATAGCGCGGCGGCAGCGCATCCGCCACCGGGCGAACGTTCAGCACCGGCACAAAATAGCCACACCGCCCATGCAGCTCGGCGATCAGCGCCAGTGGCGCCAGCCCCGGCGGGTTGACCACCAACGGCAGCATCTGCCACTCGGCCGGGGTCAACGCCGCAGCCTCCACGAGCTCCAGCGCCACCTCAGCGAGCGGGCGCCTGCGATCGACATGCGTAGCAATCTGCCGGACGTCCAGCTCATGGCCGAGCCGTGCGCTGACCTGCGTGAGCTGCTCGCCCGTAAGAGGATGGGCGAAGTTGAGCAGGAGCATGATCGTGAGCCTAAATGCCGCTGCGGGTCATACCGGTTCGGTTTTCATCGGACGCCGTCTCGAAGCTTTTCGATGAGCTCCTTCACCTGTTCCCGAGAACCACGAATATCCTCGTCCGTTATGCCACTTTCGATAACCAGAGGATAACGCTCGACAAAGTAGAACGCAGTAATCTTCTGACACGCCGCGCGGAACCGTTCGATAGCAGCGTCATATGTTATTGCATCGTCAAGCAGAGCATCCAGGCTGTGAATCCGCCGGAGTTGCCAGCCCTGGGAAAGCAGAAAAGCTTTCAGAAACTTCTCCACCGCCTGCTGAAGACAGAATCCGGCCAGCACCGGATCGTGTGCGTCCAGAAGTCGTCCCACGCGTCCCCAATCTTTCTCGGCGTACGCAGCCAGTCGTTCGGATAAGACGACTCCTCAGGCGGCATAGAGCACTTCTCCTCGCTCCAGAATCTCGGCGATGAAGTGGTCGCCCGCCGCTAAACGATGGCTAATCTCCTGCGGCGTTAACACCAGCGTCTCCACCGGCAGGGCGTGATGCGTCCCCGTGAGGATATGCTGCACCGTTACCCAGCGATCGATGAAACGGTCCGGCGTCTCTTTGATGATCAGCAGATCAATATCGCTGTCCGGCCCCGGCGCTCCATACGCATGCGAGCCAAACAAAACCACCTTCTGCGGGGCATACTCGGCGATAAGTCTCTGCAGCATGTTCTGGATGACCACAGGTACGTCGTGAAGACTTGTCATGGCATCAAGCTCCACTGCGATCAACCGTAAACGGGATACCGTCGGCGAGTTCGGTGGTGGTTATAACTCCCTCCCGGCTAATGCCAAGGCTGCCAATGTAGCGAATGCGTTGACTTGCAGCGACTTGACGGACTAGAGTAACATCTAACTACTGCCGCGGTGATCTGCTCGGAACAACACGCGTCGGGCTATGACGGTTTGGCATTGACAACGTCTTGCAGCAGCTCATCCTCGCTCATAGAAAACGTCGCCACCCCATAGCGCCCCAGTTCGTGCAGAAACCGTACTCGGGAGACCCCCGCAAGCTCCGCGGCACGACCCGAGGATAGACGGCCAAGCTCAAAGAACTTGACGGCCGCCACCATGCGGATTTCGGCTACTAATTGCTCCGGTGTGACATTCAGCGACAGGAGGACTTCATCAGGATATTCGATCGTCGCGGTCTGCATGAGCTGCTCCTTCCCTGTTTTCTTTGCAGTCTATCGTACACCGGCAGCGGGATGCTGCACCGCACGCCCAGCGTGAGGAGCGCGGGGCGCAGCAGCCGGGGCGGCCGTGAGTGCATCAGGTAGGTTGGCATCAGGACCCCTCGTTGAGCAGGGCTAGGAGTAAGGTATTGATGGTTGCATCGAATGGGTTAGGACCAACAGGTTCGCTGAGTGCGCCTTCATAGATCGTCTGAAGGGTGGAGACAATGCGATCGGCTTCGGCCGGGCTGGCTTGATGATCACCCGTAAATACGCGTGCGAGCAACTGCTTTGAGATCCCACTGAAATTGTGGGCAATCACGGTCTTACTGCGAAGATCGGCTAGGCGCTCTATCCAATTGATCTGCGTCACAAGCGTTTCGGCGTTTTCTCGCTTCGCCAGAAACTCGACCAGCACTCGTAGTGTCAGGCGTGACACGTCACGGGTCTCGTAGTCGATACATGTTGGTGTTCGCCCACCCGGGTAGTTTGCGAACCACTCAGGCAATCCATCCACGCTCTGGACCCAGGCCACATCGAGCTTCCTCCCAGAATCATCGGTAAAACGCGCACCCCAGCGCTTAGCCAGGAAACGCATGATGCCCTCGTGAAAGCGAAATATGCGGCCGAGGAAGTCGGCATATTCGCCAGTGCGATACTTGATATCGGCGCCAAAATAGACTTCACGTAGCTTCCATGCATCGCTCGGTGTTACCATCTCGTTCCAAAGCTGCACCATCCGTGCCTTCTGCTTGCCATGCTTTAGGTTTAGCA
>JBBSGA010000289.1:0-8324 GCA_038254585.1 Chloroflexales bacterium
ACTCATCTCAAACTCGAGGTAGTTATCTCGCTCGAAGCGAAAGTCGTTGACCAGGAAATCGTGCTTGCGAAAGAGATCCCCGACGTAGCCGCCGAGCTGCGGCAGCGAGAGCGACCGGAGCTCGTCGACCGACTTTACGCGCCCCGGCTTCTCGAGCTTACCGCCGCGCCGCTCACGCTCGATCTTCATCTGCTCGTTGCGCTGCTCCGTCCGGCTGGCAGTCACGACGCCGAACGCCGGGAATGGCACGAGCGTAATCAGCCCCACGAGCACGGTCTGCTGGAAAGCGGCCGAGCGCACCAGTCCTGTGCTCGCAAGCAGACCTGCCATCGCCAGCGCCGCCACGACGGTGATCGCGCTCAGGACCCCCGCATGCCAGCCGATGTGCTCTTTCACCCGGCGTCCAACAACAATACCGCCGAGTACAGGCAGAAGACCGGCAAGAAAGGTCAGCGCGCTTTGTTGTGCTAGCAAGAGCGACCAGAAAGCACCGCCGCCGATGCCAAAGAGCACGAGCAGCGGCCAGTTTAGCTCGCGCAGCACCTGGCCGATCGGCGCGCGCGGGGCGGCAGCCGGCGTCACCTGCGTCCGAGATGCCCCGCCGCGGTCGACTTTTTCAGCCTTGTCTTCCTGTAATGGTGACTGAGTCGCCATCATTCCCTCAAAAAAATGGGCCAGCAGCCCGGGCTGCTGGTCATATAGTTCGTATCTTCGTCCTTATGCGAGCGGCGGCGCGTCCAACAACGCATCCACAGCCTCTCGCAGCTTCCCGAGATCTGCAAACGACCGGTAAACGGACGCGAAGCGGATGTAGGCCACCTCGTCCAAGTCGCGCAGACGATTCATAACGAGGTCGCCAATCAGCACTGAGGGCACCTCGCGCAACTCGCGACTGATCAGCTCATTCTCGACGGTATCGACAAGCTCCTCACGTTCTTCTACGCTCACGGGTCGCCGGTAGCAGGCGATCTCGATGCCCTTCTGAAGCTTGTCACGCTCATATGCCTCGCGCACGCCACTCTTTTTGACGACCATCAGTGGGAGCGACTCGATCCGCTCCAGCGTGGTAAAGCGCCGGTCGCAAAGCTCGCAGCGACGGCGGCGCCTAATCTTGGCCCCGCTGTCAAGCTTGCGCGTATCCAACACCTGTGTGTCGGAGGCCTGGCAATATGGACAGCGCATACGTTGTCATATTATAACACGGGCCTCCCAGCGCCGGCTTCTAAACCGCCTTGAGTCTACTGCCTGCCTTGACAGTCGATCGGTCAGCGGGTAGTATTTGCCGGCCGGTTGGTTCCTTACACACGGCGTCCCGTCATGTGTAGAGCCGACGATCAGAGTGTCGGGGTGTGGCGCAGTTGGTAGCGCACAGCGTTTGGGACGCTGGGGTCGCTGGTTCGAATCCAGTCACCCCGACCATTATTTCTCTCCTCCCCCTCTCGGGGCGACATGGTCGATTACGCTGAATTACGCGCACAGGCCGTTGTTCTCCGCAAAGAGGGGTTCTCCCTTAGCCAGATTGGCCGGCGCCTGGGCCTCCACAAGAGTGTGATCGGAAGATGGGTTGCAGACATTCCGTTCAGTGGCTTCAACTGCGAGTCCCGGGCAGAGCAGCTGCGCAGCTTTCGAGACCCAGAACTTTACAATCGAGCGCTTGAGCTCCGGCAATCCGGTTGGTCGTACAAGATGATCGAGGCTGAGATCGGAGTTCCGCGAAGCACGTTAAGCGGCTGGTTACGTTACCTCAAAGTTGTCGAATACCATCCCGCGGTGCGACAACGAACCCTGGCCGCTCAGGCGAAGGCTGTGCAGGCCAACAGACGCCGTCAGTGTGGCGTCAAGGCGAGGATCCAGTCGGAAGCAGCCTCCGAGATGGAGGTTTTACTTGCCGAACCCCTTTCAGGCCGGGAAATATTCCTGATGGGTTTAATGTTATATCTGGCCGAAGGTGGTAAAACGCAACGAGCGGTCAGCATAACAAATTCCGATCCCTTCGTGATCAGGACCTTTCACCAGGGCCGAGCGCTGTCTGAACGTTTCACGGGAACAGCTACGGGGAGGCGTTCATATCTATCCCGATGTTGACGTCGACGAGGCCGAAAGCTACTGGGCGAAGATCATCGGGATTCCGCGGAGCCATTTCTATAAGGCTCAAATCGACGCCAGGCCCAACAAACTCGTCGAGAAACGTGGTAAACTTCGTTACGGTACGGTGCGTGTCGTCGTGACCGGACGTGGTACAAGCGTTTTGCACCGGAGGATCATGGGCTGGATCGCGGGTCTGGCGCAATATAGTGAGAACATAGTGCGGGAGTAGCTCAATGGCAGAGCGCTGGCCTTCCAAGCCGGTGGTGGGGGTTCGATTCCCCTCTCCCGCTCCATAACCTCGCAGAAGGACGAAGCGCAATGCTCCGTCCTTCTGTCTTTCCCTATCCGAGTCAGGCCGCGATTCGCGGCGGCTCAGAGTGGGAGGCTGAAAAGTGGGTTTGACCATCGAGCGGGTTTATCACGTGGCGATCATCTGCTCAGACTATGCCCGGTCCAAGCACTTCTATACGGAGGTATTAGGGCTGCCGATCGCCGCCGAAACCTATCGAAGAGAGCGAGACTCACACAAACTCGATCTCATGGTCGGCGACGCCTATCAGATTGAGCTCTTTTTCTTCCCTAATCCGCCGGCAAGGACAAGCAAGCCGGAAGCGGCCGGGCTCCGGCATCTGGCCTTTCAGGTCCGCGACGTCGAGCTAGCAGCCGGCGAGCTGACGTCGCAGTGCATCGAGGTCGAAGCGATCAGGATCGACGAGCTAACGGGCAAGCGGTTTACGTTCTTCCAGGATCCGGATGGACTGCCCCTCAAGCTCTACGAAGCAGGCGAAATATAACGTAGAGCTCCGGTTCTCCGTCCTGGCTCTGCTCAGTGACATCCTCTCCACCTCAGAGTGCTTCCATGACCTCGACTGCCACCTCATAGCGACCGAAGGACGGCATGATATAGACCCCGTTGATCAGATCGCGCACTTCACGTAGGAGCTCCTGCGCGATCCTGACGCCTTCTTTGCGGCCTTCCGGACCCGCGGCCTTCATGCGGGCAAGAGCCTCCGGTGTCGGCGCGATGCCGGGAACCTCGTTGAGCAGGAATTCCGCCTGCCGGAAACTTTGCAGCGGCAGAACCCCGAGCAGGATCGGGATGGGAGACGGACCGAGGCGCCTGAGGAAGTCCCGCAGGCCTTCGACATCGTAGGCGATCTGGGTCATGGCGAAGAGCGCGCCCGCCTCGACCCTGAGGCGGAACTTCTCGATCTCATACTCGACGTCGGCCGTATTGTGATTGAGTGGTATGCCGATCAGGAAGTTGGTCGGCACGCCGATATCGTGCCCCGATGTATCTTTGCCCTGGTTCATCCCCGCGACAACCTTCACGAGGCCAAGCGTATCTACGTCGAACACGCCGCTCGTGCCTGGGTAGCTGCCCAGAGCAGGCGGATCGCCCTTTAGGGTCAGAATGTTTCGGACGTTCAGTGCGTGGGCGCCAAGCAGATCACTCTGCAGTCCCATCAGCGACCGATCCCGCGTCGTGAAGTGAATGATCGTTTCAAGACCTGTCTCACGCTGGATCAGCGAGCACATCGCCAGCGGCCCCATCCGTACGCGCGCCATCGGCGAGTCCGCAACGTTGATGAAGTGGACTCCGGCCTCCTTGAGCATATGGGCACCGTCGAGGCACTTGTGCGGATTGTGGCCGCGGGGCGGATCGATCTCGACGGACACGACGAACTCCCTTGCCTCCAGCTTCCGCGCCAGGAGCGTGGGGGCAGTCGAGGTCGAAGCGGGCTTTGCAGGCGCCACCACCACGGCGACATGCGTATGGCCGGCCGGGGCATCAGGATGCAAGGAGCGCAGCGCCGCGCGCATAGCAGCCGTATGCTCAGGAGTAGTGCCGCAGCAGCCTCCTACGAGACTTACGCCTAGCTCCTCGACCATACGCTTAGCATAGGCGGCCATGTACTCCGGCGTGGAGGGGTAGAAGACACGGTTATTGCGCTCCGTCGGCCACCCGGCGTTCGGCTGCGCCGAGAGTCGCGCCCGTGGCTGCGCTACATGCATCGCCTCGACAACTTTAAAGACGCGCTGCGGTCCAACCGAGCAGTTCACGCCGACCATCGCGACGCCCGCCTCGAGCAGCGCCGTGACGACCTCCTCCGGCGTGTTTCCAAGCGCGGTTCGACCGTCTTCTGCAAAGCTCATCTGAGCAACAATCGGGAGGTCGCCCACGGCCCGCGCCGTCTCTATGGCGATCAGCAGCTCACGCAGGTCGCTGAATGTCTCGAGCAGCAGGAGATCGGCACCCTGCTCCAGCAGAGCGCCGATCTGCTCATCGAAGACCTCGCGCGCTACACCCGCGTTGAGATTGCCAAAGGGCTCGAGGATCGGACCGATCGGCCCGACTGCTCCGGCGATGAGCGTCGGAGCTCCCACGACCTCGCGCACGTCGCGTGCCAGCTTCATGGCCCGAAAGTTGATCTCGCGCACCTTATCGCCGAGGCCGAAGTGATCGAGCTTTAGCCGGCTCGCGCCGTACGTGTTAGTTTCGATCATTTCTGCGCCGGCGTTGACGTAGTCACGGTGAATATCGAGCACAAGGCGGGGGTTGGTCAGGTTGACGGCCTCAAAGCACTGGTCGAAGTCGATACCGCGGCCGTACAGCATGGTCCCCATTGCGCCATCACAGAGGATCGGGCCGCGTGCCAGACGGTCTAAAAAGGGTTGAGCCATAGAAGAAACCTCGTCGGCGACCTGCAACTACGGCACGCGCCATCAACAGCACAACGCCCATCGCAATGCGACGGGCCACGAAAAGTATAGAAGCCCCATAGAATGCCGTCAAGGAGACGGTGCCGGCAGGCTCACGTAGCTGACGGGCGATAGGCCGGGTCGCCTACAAGTGGGTGCCGCTCAGCGACACTCAGGGCCGTATCCTCTGGAGGACGTACTGCCGATCACGATGCGGCCAGTTTCTGCGGGCAGATCAGATCCTCGCCGCACCGGCAGACGGAACGTGGTGAAGCAGCGCTATTTTTTGATGGACGGCTGTGCGGGCTTTTTCTTCTGCCCTTCCTTTTTCTTCTCGTGCACAGCTTGCTGCTTTTTGGTGTTCTTCGGACTCTTATCACCCATAGGTGGCCTCCTCTATAGATGGCGAGATGCGAAAGTAGGCGCCGGGCGATCATCCGCGCTGCCCAGCGGCATGCCGCTGCCGGCGTCTGCGATCATACCAGGTGCGTCAAGCCAAACGGCGTCGCAACGCCGGGAGATCGACGACATCGATCAGCTCCGCGCCCGTTACAGCCATGAGATCCTCGATCCCAATACGCAGGTTGTAGCCACGCTGTCCAGCACTGATGTAAACGGCGTCCCAGTTCAGCGCCTGGAGATCGAGGTAGACCGTGAAGGGTTTGCCGACGAGCGCAAGCGCGGATATCCCGCCTGCCAGCAACCCGGTTTTCGCCTCGGCCTCCGTTCTTGTCGCCATCCGCACCCGCTTCGCGCCGACTGCAGCTGCGCACTTCCTGAGATTGAGCTCACAATCAGACGGCACCATGACAAGCAGCCACTCGCCGGGCTCCTTTACGAGGACCAGCGTCTTGAAGACGCGCCCGGCCGGCTCACCGATGCTGCGCGCGACCTCATCCCCCGCGTGAATCGCGGGCGAGTACTGGACCGGTGCATAGATGATTCCGCGAGCGTCGAGCAGCCGCATCGCGTTGGTCTTGTGCATGCTAGGGTCTAGCCCCTGGTCAGAACCTGCGCAACCACTGGCGCACTGTGCTGGAGGAACCATGCCTGGCTATCGCACGGCTTGCCCTCGACGCGCGCATAGGTCCCATCGGAACGCAGCAGGTGCGCGTTCACCGTATCTTCCAGGTAGATATGGAGCACCTCATCCCGCAAGCGCTTGATGATCGCCCGATCTTCGACCGGAAAAACAACCTCGACCCGCCGGTCCAGGTTACGACTCATCAGATCCGCCGAGCCGAGGTAGACTTCATCCTGACCGCCATTGCGGAAATAAAAGATGCGACTATGCTCGAGGAATCGGCCGACGATCGAGCGTACGGTGATCGTTTCGCTCATCCCCGGTATCCCTGGCCGCAAACAGCACACGCCTCGAACGATGAGGTCGATCATGACACCGGCTGACGACGCGTCGTAGAGAGCTTCGATCACCTCCGGATCGGTAAGCGTGTTTAGTTTGAAGATCAGATGGCCGCGCTCGCCTGCGAGCGCCAGGGCACTTTCGCGCTCGATCAGGTGGAGCATGGCCTCCCGAAGGTTGACCGGCGCGACAAGAAAGTTTCGGTAGGAGCGCTGGTCCGAGTACCCCGTCAAGTAGTTGAAGAGGTCGGACGCGTCGGCGCCGATCGCCGGTTGGGAGGTAAGCATGCCGATATCGGTGTAGAGGTGTGCCGTCGTCACATTGTAGTTGCCGGTCGAGAGGTGGACGTAGCGGCGCAGACCATCGCGCTCGCGACGGACGACCAGCGCAACTTTGCCATGCGTCTTCAATCCCAGCAGGCCGTACACGACATGGACGCCCGCGCGCTCCAGGGCGCGGGCCCATTCGATGTTGTTCTCCTCGTCGAACCGCGCCTTGAGCTCGACCAGGACCGTCACCTGCTTGCCTTTTTCCCGTGCCTCCACCAGTGCCTCCACCAACGGCGAGTCCTCGCCAACGCGGTATAGCGTCTGCTTGATCGCCAGAACCTGGGGATCCGAGGCTGCGCTACGGATAAAGTCGACGACAGGCAGAAACGATTCATAAGGGTGATGCAGGAGGATATCCTGCGTCCGAATGGCTCCGAATAGATCGTCGGATTCCTGGAGGGCCTTCGGTAGCCCCGGCAGGAACGGAGGGTACTTAAGGTCCGGGCGGTCGAGTTTCGTCAACTCCATCAGCCCGTGCAGTCCCAGCGGTCCGTCATGCCGGTAGATATCCTCGGATGCGATCTCCATGTTCTCGGTGAGAATATCGAGGATACGCGCCGGCATCGTCGAGTCGATCGACAGGCGCACGACCGGCCCGAACTGCCGCAGCCGGATCCCATGCTCGATCGTGCGCAGCAGGTCCAGCGCCTCTTCTTCCTGGAGATCGACATCGGCGTTCCGAGTAATCCTGAACGGGTAGCTCTCCTGGACGGCCATGCCCGGAAAGAGGTTATCGAGGTTCGCGGCGACCAGCTGCTCGAGCCAGACAAAGACGCTGCCCCCGCCATCGGTCGGAGGCAGGCGCACAATGCGCGGGAGCACCTCGGGCATTTTGATGCGCGCGAAGTGTTCGCCGCCGTGCACGTCATGCACTACCACGGCTAGATTGAGGCTCAAGTTCGAGATATGGGGGAATGGATGGCCGGGATCGAATGCGAGCGGCGTCAGCACCGGGAATATCTCGCTCTCGAAGAGCATCTCCGCCTTCCGGCAGTCGTCGTCACCGAGGTCTTTGTAATCCTTGACGAAGATGTGGTTGGACGAAAGCTGTGGCAGGAGCTCGTCAAACAGGCAGCGCCGCTGCCGATCGGTCAGCGCATCCACGACCGGCTTGATGAGTGCCAGCTGCTCGGCAGGAGTCCTTCCGTCCGGCGAGCGCTGGATCACTCCCGCGTCGACCTGCGCGCGTAGGCCCGAGACGCGGACCATGAAAAACTCGTCGAGATTCGACGAGAAGATCGCCAGAAACTTCGCGCGCTCCAGCAGCGGATGCCGCGGATCCAGTGCCTCTTCGAGCACACGCCGGTTGAACTCAAGCCAGCTTAGCTCGCGATTGAGGTAGCGCTCAGGACCGAGCTGAGGCATGGGAGGGTCAATATGGGTCCGCTGGTGCTTGCGGCGTTTCCGTTTCGAAGCCATCCTCATCCTCAGGCGGTCGCAGGCGCCGAAACCCGGCCGGTCCTGCCTCTGATCACTACGTCGCCGGTAGGCGTATCTATGTGCGCGTACGCCGGCACAGTTCCGGAATACCTGCTGATTGTAGCAAATCGAGTACCCCCGAGGACGTAACCGATTCTGGCCGAATCATGCCCGGCGGTGGAGGAGAGTGAACAGCAGCCCAGCGCGCTGCAGCCTGTTTGCCTGCCGTCCGGAGCCTATGCTACACTTAAGCCTGTCATGAGACCGATGATGCCATCGACGGTGATGGAGTACCCGGCCGCGCCGTGCACGCTGCGCGGCTTCGCTGTGTTCGGGCCCGGTCGGACATCGATCTCCTCACCTCAGGAGCGCCGCAGTGAGCCTTGAACTCAAAGCCCTGCTTGCCATCTACGAGACCATGC
>JBBSGA010000290.1:0-8281 GCA_038254585.1 Chloroflexales bacterium
CCAAATCTATATTCATCTACGTCGACAACCGGCTGGTAGCCGATCGCTTGGTAGATGTGGTTCGAAGTGGGGTTGCCGAGGTCGGTGAAGAGGAAGCAGAAGCGCCGGCCCTCGTCGAGCATCATCTGGCTGACGCCGGCGACGCAGGCGCTCGCGTAGCCTTGGCCCCGATACTGCGGCGGTGTGTAGACCGGCCCGATGCGCGCGCCGTTTGGTGTTCCTCGGAAAGCGCCCGTGAACGAAACGGGCCGGCCATCCTCCCAGAAGTAGTTGCCGATCGCGGACGAGCGCAAGCGCAGGTCGACGCCGCGCATGTTGCGGGCCCGGTCATCCTCCTGCATAGCCTCGATCGCGAAGGCATGGAACCAGTCGATCATCAGCTCACGGTCGGCGTCGCTCGCCTGGCGGACATGGCCGGGAACAGGGCGCGGTGGGACAACGCGGTCGAGCTGGTAGATGCGCTCGGCCATGCCGAGGTGGTAGGCCTGGCCGGTGCGCTCCTGCCAAACGCGCGCGAAGGCTAAGCTTTCATGTTTCGCCCCGAGCACGCCCGGCGGCGGATGGAATATGCGCACATCGTCGGCGATCAGCCCGAGCGCCGTATCCTCGCGTGCTAACGCCAGCACGAGGTTGTGCGGCGGCGTCATCAATGCCGCGGCAATGATCTCGCCGGCCTGGCGTACCAGGGCGAAGTAGGGTGGCTGCTCGGCATACTCGGGCTGCTCCATCAGCCGCGAGCAGATGCCAAAGATCAGGTTGTGATGCGCCTCGTGTGCGAGCAAGTAGCCCTCGGCCTGCTCATAGAACGGGCGCACGTCCGCGAAACGCGTCAGCTCCATACCGATCCTCTATGCTATGCAGACATAACGTAACCGCCGAGCTTTCAATGGAGCGCGGGATAGATCTGTGCAGACATTTGCTCGATCGTATCGATGCCGTACTGCATGGACGGGTCGGGGTTCGTGTAGATCGCGACGGTATAACGTTTGGTGGGGTCGACCACCAGCCCAATACTGTTGACTCCCCAGCCCTGGGCATCCGGATACCAGCCGTTCTTGAGCGCCACGGTGGCACTCGCGGGGACTCCCGCGGAGACCCCCCAATGTTGGCTGGGTACGACATGGCGCATGGTGTCAAGCGCGTAGCCGCAGAGCGGAGGCGCCAGGATGGTGCAAGCGCCGAGCTTGGCCAGCAGCATCGCCATATCCTGGGCTGTGGTCATGCTCGCGCCCCACGCGTCGCCGTTGATCGTCGTGCCGGTGAGCCCGATCCGGCGCAGATAGCCTTCGACGGCCGTGGCGCCCCCGGTGGCGTCAAGCAGCTGGGATGCCGCCGCGTTGTCACTCACCGTGATCATTGCCGCGATCCGATCGCGCTCCCACGCCGAGAGATCGCGGTGCTCCTTGAGCGCCCGGTCGAGCACTGCCAGCATGATCGGCACCTTGGCAGTGCTATACATGGCAAAGTGCCAATCGCTGTGAAAGCTGTAGAGCGTGCCCGTGTCCGGCTGGTACACGGCGGCGCCAACGTAGCCCTCACGGAGATGCGCGATCTCGGCGGCGGCCGGCGACAGCTCCTGCAGCTGGCGGACCTGCACGATCGGAGCTGTCGGAGCCGGCGGCGGGGGACTGGCCGGCGTGCCGGGCCGCCCATAGCGCCACTCGGCATACTGGCGGCCGACGTTGCCCCACTCCACCTGCCATCCGGTGGGATTGTCCGGGGTATAGGTCAGGACCCGCCGCTCAAATGCTTGCAGCAGGACGTCATGCGGCTGCCGCCCGACCGGGACGCGTGCCCAGTAGGGCTCGGTCAGCGGTCGTCCGGCAACGTATAACAGCGTGTCCGTGCCGAGCGCATCCAGAAAAACCTTGGCGAGGTTATGCCCGAGGACCGCGTCGTAGCCCCCGAAGCGGACGCCATACTGCGTGAAGCGATCGTCCAGTGCGACGGAGCCACCTGGGGAGATCGCAGTGGCGATCGGCGGGTCGCCGGACTGTCTGGCCGAGCTCCGCGCGCGGCCGTCGATCGAGGCCAGCAGACGCAGGTCGGCGTAGGTAATCGTGGTAGCTGGTAGGGCCTCCAGGTCCCCGGCGACTGGCACGCCGGCGGGCTGCCGAGGCTCGTAGTCGCTATCGCCGAGCTGCATCTGGCCGCTGATCAGCTCACGCACGAGCAGGCCCGTGGTGATGTACCACGCAGCCTGCGGATCCGCGTCGGGGTGAGTTACCTCCATGCGAGCCTTATCGAGGTACCAGACCTGCCGCTGGCCGTTCGGCGCCTGGGTGTACGGCTCGCTGCCACTCCGCAGTACATCCGGCCCCCAGGTCCAGCTGCGCCGCGCTATCCCGTCCGCGACCGGCGCGTCGTCGCGCGCCCAGCGGCTCGCTACGGTCGGCGCCATCGCGCGAGGATCAGCCGCGTGTGCGAGGGTCGGAGCGAGCAGCGCAAGGACCAACAGGAGCAGCGTATAGCGATGCATCGAGCAGATCTCCGCGAATAGATGGTTGCAGCAAAACCAAGCATACGTAAGCCTGCGCTCGCCGCCAATAGAGGCAAGCTGACGTCCCCATCGTAATCCGGTGAGTGGAGCGTCACATCTCGCCGAGGCCTGCGATCATAACGGGACTGGAACTGATGCTGCCGGATCGACGGCATCACAGACCGAGAGCGGCGCTTACGTGGGCAGCGGGACTTACGAGTGAGAAAAGCTGAGGCTTGCCAGCAGTCTGCTCAATGTTTCGTCGATGGGTTTCACGCGTTTCAGGATAGACAATGCGATCAAGACGGCGAGAAAAGCGATGATCGTGCTCCCGAGAATGTCGACGGGATGATGGACCTGCGCCATAACCCGCGATACGCCGACGAGAAGGCCGAGCACGAACAACAGGAGCCCAAGTTTCCGGTAGAAAGCCATAACGACCGCGGCAACGGTCATGCTGAGCAAGGTGTGATCGGATGGAAATCCATTATCTGCCGCGTGCGCGATCAACGGTCGTAGATGCTCGACGACAAAAGGTCGTGGATCGACGTAGAGGTATCCGGCGATCAGCGCGACGAACAAAGAAGCTGGAAAAGCGAGGATACCCAGCTTGAGCATCTCGATCTTCATCGCGCGATTCGATAACAGCCACGCGAGGACACCTATGAAGACAATCGGCAGAAAGAGATAGGTCGCGGCCAAGGTGATCAACAAATCCATAGCGCCAGTATACCGAAATCCCGACGGATGCGAGAGGGCGAAGTGGGCACATGGCCGATGGCCGCCTACGTCGTTTGCGCGGCGCGCCGGATCTTTGCCACGGCCTTCAGGATGTCGTCCATATCGGCGCGCGTGCCGAGCAGCGCGCTTTGGCTGCCGAGCCAGATACCTTCTTCGTCACACACTTTTTCTGTGACTGGGCAGTCTGGCACCACGTAGGGCGTACCGGCCGGGTCGAGCTTCAGTGCCTGCCGCAGCTTCTGCGTGCCGGTCTGTATCCCGCCCGTGCAATAGAGCGGCACGTAGCCGCGCGTGGCAGGGATACCTTCGGCCTGCAGCGCCGCGGTGAACCGCTCGCGCGACCAGCCGCCGAAGGCTTCAGGCTGATAGCGGACGATCACCAGATGATAGGCATGGCGGGTGACACGTGCGTCCGAGCGCTGTGGGACCAGCCCGCCGATCTCGCGCAGACCGGCGGTGAGGTAGTCGCCGTTCTCGGCGCGGCGCGCCGCCCACTCCTCCATCCGGCTCAGCTGCACGCGTAAGACGGCCGCCTGGAACTGCGCCATGCGGAAGTTCGTGCCCAAGCTATCGTGCCGGTACCAGGCGCCGTCGCGCACCCGCCCGCAGTTCTTGAACTCCCAGCAGCGCTCCGCCAGCTCAGGGTCGTCCGTCAACACCATCCCGCCCTCGCCGGCGTTGATGTTCTTGGAGGACTGGAAGCTGAAGCAGCCCACGTTGCCGATAGTGCCCACCGGTCTATCCCGCCAACATGCGCCTTGCGCCTGGCAAGCATCCTCGATCACCCGCAGATCGTGCCGGCGCGCCAGGTCGACCAGCCGATCCATATCGGCCGGGTAGCCGCCGATGTGGACCGGGATGATCGCGCGCGTGCGCTCCGTGATCGTAGCTGCCACGGCGTCGGGAGCGAGCGTGCAGGTCTCGGGGTCGATATCCGCGAACACAGGGATCGCCCCGACCAGCAGGCAGGCCGCCGCGGTGGCGATGAAGGTATACGGTGGGACGATCACCTCGTCGCCGTAGCTCACACCCGCCGCGCGCAGGGCCACCTCGAGCGCGGCGGTGCCCGTCGGGACCGTCAGGGCAAAGTGCGCGCTGTGCCACCGCGCAAACTCACGCTCGAGCAGCTCGGTCTCCTCCCCTCCGGCGCCCCATAGGCCGGAGCGCAGCGTACGCAGCAGTGCCTGCTCCTCACGCTCGTCCCAGATCGGCCACGCCTGGAACGGCTGCTGCCGTACTGGTGTGCCTCCATCGACGGCTAATTTCTCCTCGCTTCCGGCTTCGAACGTCATGTGCTTCACTACTCCACTACCGCCTTGATCAGCTCCAGTGCCGTGGCCACGACGATCTCCCCCGCGTCCGGCGCTACCGCGGCGGGGTACCCATAGTAACGATAGGCTGTATCCACCTCATAGCCGCCCTGAGCGTACGCGGCGCGCGTCGGGATGTAGCCGAGATTGCCGTTGGTATAGCTCAAGACAAGTGTACGCGGCAGCGCCGCGGCCCGCTTGATCGCCAGCCCCAGCTCGGCGAAGAGCTCCCCCGGCACGCCAACCAGCGCCAGATCGCCCAGCGCGATCACCTGGATCTCCGCCGTGACGTGATCGGGCACGTCGCCCGCCCGGCGCGACTTCAGCGTCGTCTCTGCCCAATCCAGCATCGCGGCTGCCACCCTGTAGCGCTCGCCGGATGGCTCGTCCACCGTATGAGCCATCTCCTCCCGATAGGTCGCCGCCAGCTCGGCCAGCTGCGCGATGGCAGGCACAGGCTGCAGCGGGAGGCTTAGAGAGCGGCTTGCGACGCGCAACGGGGCTGGCCTGGACGGCGCCAGACCCATCCAGGCCGTGGCCGCGGCATCGGTCAGCGAGTGGCCGACCATCTCCACGAGCGCGAAGCTCCGCCGGAGCTCGCGCCTGGTACCTACCACCGCCGAGGGGTTGACGTCACCACAGGCGCCGTTGGCAAAGAGGACCGTAGCGCCGGTTGCGCGCTCCAACCCGTCGACGAGCACACCTGGGTAGTCAGCCGATATAAGCCGGTTGCCCGGCCCCCCGGCGACCGGATGGCAGCCGAAGACGAGCAAGGCAGCCAGAGGTCTGCCCTCGGTATCGTCCACGCGCGCGATCCCAAGCTCTGGGTCGATTGGTCCCCCCGGCTGCCGGCGGTTGTGGCTGACGTCCGGCCCAGCTACTGCTGTGGTGGCCATCTGCGATGGTCGCCTGGACGATGCGGCGGTCCGTGCTACGCGACGAAGCTTCCGCGCCAGGTCCGCCATCCAGCCGGGATCGACGGCGCCGCAGCGACGCAGGAAGATCGATGCCGGGGCGGCGTGCGTATGCGACGCCGCGATCATGATGTGGGCGCCCGGAATACCGGTCTCGTGCTCGATCTGCCGGCGAATACGGTCGACGAATGCCACCTCGAGGCCCAGCAGGTCGCAGGCGATGATCAAGGCCTGGGTCTGCCCATCATCCAGGGCCAGCGCCCGTGCGTAGACCGGATCGTGGATCCCCACCGACGGACCATCGCGCATCAGGAAGCCGGCAAGGTCGACTCCCACGGTCGGTGTTATATCGATGCGCGCAGCGCCGGCCCACAACCCTGTGTCATTCATGCAGTCTCAGACCTCCGGTCCAGCCTTCCTTCGGGCGCTAAGCAACACTGTGCGGCATTCTAACAGGTCGTCCCAGCCGCTCCCAGCGTCCTTGGAGCACGATGACTCGCGCAGGTGTGGTACGATCTCCCGAGGCCACAGCGGGCTTCAGGGCAAGGTTTTTGACCGGCCCATAACCGCGAATAGTCATGGAGGGAGCTATGGCCGAGCCGGCTCTGCTGAACGAAGGCACGATCCAGGTGACGCGCCGGCGCCTCGTGCTGCCGGACCACACCTATCTCCTGAGCGACATCACCGCGGTCCACATTACGACGGGGCCGCTGCCGCGCATTTTAGTCGTGTTGGCGATCCTGCTGGGCATCACCGCCCTTACGAGCGGACTGCAGGCCGGAAGTCTCGCGGTCGGGCTGCTCGGGCTGGCCTTCCTCGGTCTCGCAGCTGTGCTCTGGTGGCGCGCACGCCACACCTATCGCCTGGTCCTCAGGACTCCCAAGGGGGAAACGCCGGTGCTGGTCAGCACCAACCGGCAGCTCATCAACCGGGTCGTCGACGCGATCGACGCCGTGATCGTGGCGCGCGGGAGGGCCGGTGAGTAAGCGAGCGGCGAGTACGTAGAGACGGCTGCAGCGAGCAAGGGCGATTGCACACCGAAATAACCCTAGTCGAAGTCGGCTTGGATGCCCCGAGGACGCACGAGGGCGCTGCCCGCTCCGCGTGGTAGCGCCCTCGTGCCATTCGCCGCCGTTGCCGCCGCTCGAGGTCACGTGCCGGCGCCAGCCGCCGCTGCTATCTGTCGCGGCCGTGGATCGCGCACAAAGAAAGTCAACAGCACGAGCGAGGAAAAACCGCAGATGGCCGCGACGATGAACGCCAGTGGATAGCCCCCGGATTCCGCGAGCCAGCCCCCGATCACGGGCGCAAGGAGCGTTGCCGGCGCGATCAGCGTGCCATGCAGACCGAGGTAGGTGACGCGGTCGGCTGCCGGCGCAAATTCGACGACCATGTTGAGTGTCGTCGAGAAGAGCAAGCCACTAGCCGCGCCGATCAGCGAGAAGACGAGTGAGAAGCTGAGCGGCGATGTTGCCAGGAGGCTCAGCATCATCGCCAGGGCCTGGGCGAGCAGCGCGAACTGCAGCGAGCTTTTATAGCCTCGCCGGTCGGCGATCATGCCGAAGAGCGGGGTTGTGAGCACCTGCGTGCCGAGCATCCAGGCAGTAAAGCGACCGACGACGCTCTCGGGCAGCCCGCGTTGCTCAGTCGCGTAGATGACCACGAAGGCAACGGCCATACCGGCCAGAGCGCTGAGAATCCGGACGACGATGAAGATGCTGAAGTCGCGGTCTTGCCGCAGCAGCACCGGAAGCTGCCGGATATACGTGCGTATAGACGTGCCGGGCGCTCGCTCCTCGCTGATCGGCTCGCGAATCGTGGCCAGCGCCAGGAACGATGCGAGCATGCAGACGCTGGCCGCGGCGAAGCAGGCCGCGAAATTGTAGGGGAACGCAAACTCGGCCAGCATGCGCTCGGCGGCCAGCCCACCGCCGACGCCCAGTAGACCGCTCAGGGCGCCGCTCCAGCCAAAGAGCTTGCCGCGCATGCGTAGAGGCGTGACCCGGGCGATGATATCCATCCAAGCGGGCGTGCAGATGCCGCCCGCGAGGCCAAAAATCGCCAGGAGACAGGCCGTAAGACCAAGCATTGCAGCCGGATAGCGCGGCGCCAGGACGATGCAGGCAATCGCGAGAACGGGCCAGGGCAGCCGCTCGCCAAGCGTCATTTTCAGGAGGAACGGGAGCTTGCACTCCAGCGGGGCGATGTAGGGGGCTGCGAAGAGCGGTGGCAGCACCTGGCCGGTCTGCACAAGGGCCGGAATGAGGCCGACGACGAGCGGGGAGCCGCCGAGCTGCCGGATGAACACCGGCATGATCGTGCTCATCGAGACGAAGGCCAGCCCAAGCGAAAAGAACATGACGTCGACGAAGTTCGCCGCAAAGTTGCGCTGCCAATGTGGTGGCAGCGGCTCGTCGCCTGGCAGCCGGTCGATGCTCCGCTCGACCACGGCTTCGGTCTGCGCCATCGTGTAGTCTGCGCTCCTCTCCGCTCCCTCACAGGGCAAAATGACCAGCCACTCTACCCGGCGCCGCCCTCGCTGTCAAACACGACACCGGCCAGTCCCGCGTATAAGGTACGTTGAACTGAGCGCTTCGCGCAGGTAGTCCCATTCGCCGGCCCGTCGCTCCTTCTGCCACCGCTCCCACCCTGTGTGACGATCTTCCTGTCGGGGGTTATTCCCACCCGGCAGGCGGTCTCTCGCCCAAGACCCAGGCCAGCTATCTCTTCGCCGTCCAGCAGTTCGCCCAGTACTACGGCAAATCGCCCGCCCTGATCACGGAGGACGAACTCCGCCAATACTTCCTTTATCTCTCGACGGTCAAGCGTGTTTCCCC
>JBBSGA010000291.1:0-8122 GCA_038254585.1 Chloroflexales bacterium
AACTATAGTCAGTCAGAAAAAGATCTGGACTCCTGGGACGGTCTTGGCGCTCTGCAATCGGCTTCCGAGTCCAAAACATTACCTGAACGACTATAGCAGGAGGCGTCCATGGATCCGCAGACGGTATGGTGCCCCACTTTGGCCTGTCCCGCGAGAGGCCAACGAGGGCAAGGCAACATCGGCGTGCATAGCCAGCAAGAGCGGCGCTACCGCTGCCGCGTCTGCAATAAGACCTTTGGCGCGCGCAGCGGCACCATATTCCATCGCCGGCGTACCGATGAGGCACTCATCGTCATCGTTATCACCCTGGTCAGCTGGGGGGGTCCGCTGGTCGCGCTCGAACACGCCTTTGGCCTCCAGCCGCAGACCATCCGGGACTGGCTGGAGGCGGCCGGCGTCCCTGCCGAAGCCGTCCACCAGCAGCAGGTGGTCCAGCCGCGCGACCTCGGGCAGGTGCAGGCCGACGAGGTACGCGTCAAGACCTAGTGCGGGATCGTCTGGCTGGCGATGGCGCTGATGGTCTCGTCCCGCCTGTGGCTCGGCGGCGTGCTCAGCACGCGCCGCGATCAGGCGCTGATCACCCGGTTGGTGCAGATGGTCGCCGCGTGTGCCGTGGTCGCGCCGCTGCTGGTGGTGGTGGATGGCTTCAGCAGCTACGTGGAGGCGGTGCGGCGGGCGTTTCGGACGCGGGAGCATCACGGCGGGCGCGGGGCGCCGCGCAAGGTGCCGTGGCCGGAGCTCTGCCTGGGGCAGGTGGTCAAGCAGTACGCGAGCAGGCGCGTGGTGGGGGTCACACGCCGGCTGCGGCAGGGCTCCAGCGCGGTGGCGGCGTGACTGCTGGCCCAAACCCCGGGCTGTCTGGTGCTCAACACCGCCTATATCGAACGCCTGAACGGCACGTTCCGCGCCCGCCTGGCGCCACTGGCGCGGCGGACGCATCATCTAGTGCATCGGAAGGAAGTCTTGCATGCCGGGATGTACCTGGTCGGGGCGCTGTACAATTTCTGCACGCTACACGCGAGCTTGACGTTGGGGAACGGGCAGCAACGCACGCCGGCGATGGCGGCGGGGATCACGGATCATTGCTGGAGTGTGGCAGAGTTGTTGTGGCACCGGGTGCCACCGCCGCGCTGGCAGCCGGGTACCCTCTGGGTGGAGCAGCGTGGGCGGCGCTCCAAGGCCCTGCAACAACTTATTGATCGGTGGACTACACCATGACCACGGTTCAGCATAGTCTTACCCGGTACGTAGGCGACCAGGAATAATCGATATCGGGACACATCGCCTATTGACTTCGTATATACGAGTATATATACTCCTCCTCATGAAGATCGTGAAGATTCGCCGGGTTGGCAATAGCAACGTCATTTCCCTGCCCCATGAGCTGGAAGGCCATGGCTACACCGTCGGCACTGAGGTCATGGTGGAGGAGATCGAGACAGGCGAGCTGCGGATCGTGCCGGCCCCTCGTGTACGACGCCTCATCCGGGAGGCAGCTCGTCGGGTGATCGCTGAAGACCAGGAGGCTCTGCGAATCCTTGCCGAGCATGACCGTGGCCAGGTGTGCTTCCCGACGACCGAGTGATAGGCTCGTAGGCCTACCGACGTGACGGAATCAGGGGAGGACTTCGCTCTCCTCTACCTGGAGATTGAGGACGTTCTCGCCCTTTATGCTGACCTATTCGGACGTACCCACCAAGAGGCGGCTAACCAACTGCGCAGCCGATCAGGGCTCGAAAGTGCTCTGGCTCGGCCGCAAGCGTATACGCACTATCAGGCTGCAAACCTTGCGCTCCAGGCTGCGGTACTTGCCCATGGCATCGCCGAGGGCCAATACTTCATCGAGGGCAATAAGCGCCTCGCCCTTGTCGTTATGCGCACATTCCTACTCATCAACGGCTACCAGCTCTCCGCCACGCAGGAGGAGCGAGCGGCCTGGATTCTCCGACTGAGCGAGGGCGGGACGGTCGACGAGCTGGCGAAGCGTATCGGCGCCGCTTCTTGTGCCAGCCCCCTAAGACTCTGCCAAGCCAGGTGACGTTGGCTCAATGGAGTTCGGCTGAGCACGCGGGTGTCGCTGGATGCGGGACCGCTGGGCCTAGTGACCAATCCGCGCGGTAAGCCCTAAAGTCAACGCTGCAAAGAGCGGTTCGCGGCGCTTGTGGCCAGCTGCATCCGGGTGCTGGCCCCTGAGATCGCCGATTACGAGGTCTGCCGGGAACTACTGCGGGCGGGGAAACAGGGCGGCATCTCCCACAACGACCAGTTCAACGCGACGGTCGGATATCTGCCACTGACGACGGCGACGATGCGGCAAGCCGCCGAGTTTTGGGCGCAGCCGCGACGGTAGGGTCTGCCCGCCGCCCTTGACGCGGGTCATCCGAGGCCGCTGAGGAGCCCGCACACGCGCGACACGAGGTCGCCTAGGCGCAGCACCGTGATGAACGGATGGCAGTATGGTAAGTAACCCGTGACTGACGCGCAATATATAGGGCCGTATCGTTACGGATGCGGCCCTTTAGTCTTTTCGTGCGCTCCTGCACCCCCCTAGGCCGATAATGGCTGGGCTCTGCTTACGGAGTTTAGGGAGCCGCGTTCTGCTCCTGGTTGTCACCGAGGTGCTCTAGAATCCAGATCCGGGCGAGGGTAGACGGGCCGATGCCGATCGCCTTTGCCCGCTGTGTAAGCTGCTCGATCTTCTCTTGTTCCAACCGTACGCTGATCGTCTTCTTCGGTTGAGCCCTCACAAACTTGACATCGGTGACAATCTCAAGCTCGTCTTCAAATTCTGTGCTTGAATGCGTATCCCAGAACGCTGCCTCCTCCTTAATGGTTTTGAAGGTCGGTATACGGCTCTTCGCTCGTTTCCTTGTGCTTGGTTTTTCCTGTTCTTTGTGCGTCATACGTGTTTATTGCCTCCTATGTTGCCGATAGGCTCGTCGCTCTGAGGCATCCGCATCTCGGGCAGTAACCAGCCCGTATACCCGATTTCCCCGTGGCGCCAGAAAGACCGTGAGGTAGCGCCCTGCGTCGGTTTGCCCGATGAGGTGGAAGCGCCCTTGCCTGGTCTTACGGACAAAAGGGTGGCCGAAAACGACCTCTTCCACCTCTGCCACAGTAACCTGGTGCTGGCTAATGTGCTCCTCCCGGCCTGGTTCGACAATAAGCCCATAAATTCTCATGCTTTTTGCATCGTTTCGATGCAAGTGTATGACGAACGAATCGTTATAGTCAAGAGGGAGTACGGGTGGTTCCATGTCCCAGTGTGTTGAAAACGTCTGTGTGAGGTCGGCTATCTATTGTTGGAATCGCCACCTCAGGCTATGGCTCTTGCCCTACGGTAAGCAACTCGTTGAGCGTCTCGCCGAGAATCCAGGCCTTGTCCGCCTCTGGCACGAAGGTGCAGTGAGTCCTGAAGGCCTCGATGGACTGGCGATAGGTCATAAAGAAGCGCACAACCGGGTAATCGGAGCCCCAGCACATACGGTGTGGTCCGAAGTGTTCATAGAGTGTGCGGACGACCCAGAGCGTATCAGAATAGGGGTAGTCCCAGCTCACCTGGGAGCAGTAGGCAAAGCCAGAGAGCTTGATGTAGATGTTGGGCAGCCGCGCGGAGGCCAGCACCTCCCTGAGGCCAGCGCCGCCCGGCCCCTCGGCGGTCCGGACGCTCCCGAGATGATGGCAGAGGATGGGCAGGGCGGGAAATGCCTCGGCTAGCCTACGGATCGCCGGCTGCTGGTGGGGATGGCAGGCAATGCTGGCGATAAGCTTCCGGCCGGCGGCAGCCCGAAAGAATGCAGACCCTTCCTCCGAGTAAAACCAGGAGCCGTCGTCGGCGTCGGCGAGATAGTGCGTGAAGCCCTTGATCGGCCACCGGTCGGCGATCGTAGCGAGTCGCTCCGCTGCTCCGGGCTGTTGGTAGCTGGGCGACCAGAAGCTATCCACGTCGGCAAACTGGTGGATCCGGGGCGCGTAGCGCTGCACCTGCTCGGCAACGTATTCGTTATTGTCCGGATTCCGGTCGATCTGCGCGCAGATAACCACAGCTTGCTCTACGCCGGTCTGGTCCATTTCGTGAAGCAGCTGCTCGATCCGGCCGCGGTGCTCGTCGTCGGGCACCGGCGGCTGGTAGGGCCATCGCGGCCAGGCGTGGCAATGGCTGTCGACGATCATCTCGTGATCCGAACGGCGTAGAGACGCCGAATACGACGTTTCTATCATCCACCAATTGACGCCGATGAGGCCATTAGCTACCGAAGAAGGGCGACAGCCCTTCCTGGGGGATCTCCAGCCCGAACCCGGGCGCATCACTCGGCACCAGCCATCCATCTTTCGGCACTGCCTCGCCCGGCAGGCGCCAGCTTTCCTCGAGGGGCACACCAGGCGGTGGGCCCACGAAGCACTCTAACCACGGGACCGAGGGCGTAGCGTAGCTGAAATGCTGTCCGAAGGCAGTATTGCCGCCGCCGTGCAGGATGACGCTTACTCCTGCCGCGTCGGCCGCCGCGGCTACCTTCTGGCACGTCGTGACACCGCCACACCAGTTGATATCCGGCTGCAGGATGTCTACGGCCCGGTTCGTTACCGCCCACTGAAACGGGACATGGGTATACCAGTGCTCGCCCGTGGCCAGGGTTTGCCAGGGCAGTCTCTCGCGAAGGGCAGTATGAGCAGTGAAGTCTTCGGGGATCAGGCACTCCTCCATCCACTTGAGCTTGTAGGGGCGGAGAGCCTCGGCCAGACGCACGGTATATTCGACGTCGAACGCCATCCAGCAGTCGAGCATCAACTCACAATCGTCGCCGATCTGCTCGCGCGTCCGCGCGACGAACTCCTCGTTCTTATGAATGCCGTCTAGTCCATCGGCGGGACCGTAGGGACAGGCCAGCTTGAAGGCGCGGAAGCCAAGCTCCTGGTACCAATCGACGTCGTTGCCGGTGCAGTAGCAAAAGATACGATCCTTCTGTGGGCCACCCAGCAGCTCGTAGACCGGCTTGCCCAAGAGCTTGCCGCGCAGGTCCCAGAGCGCCAGATCGACCGCGCTGACGGCGTAGGATGCCAGCCCGGTCGAGCCGTAGGGCTTCGTCATACGGAACATCATATCGGCAAGCTTCTCGATCGCCAGACAGTCCTCGCCGACGAGCTGTGGCGCAAGATGATCGTCGATCACAGCGGCGACAGGACGCCCGTGGCCGGTATAGCCCAGGCCCCACGTGCCGTCCTCAGCCATCACCTTACACCACACGCCCTCCCACTTCGGAAGCCAGAGGCCACGATGCGCCTTGACCTTCGGGTAGCGCGACATGGGATTGGCAACTTCCGCCTCCTGCGCCCACGAGGCGCGTCGCGGTGGGGTCCTGGTCGCATGGGCCGGGGCGGCAAGCCGCATCGCACGGATGTCGGTGATTCTCATGGGATCCTCCTGCCTTATCGATGTGAGCCCTCTTTTTCACCACAACTGCGCAGCCGCGGTGATACCGCCGTGTTTTCTGATCACACGATCACCGGCACCATACCTCCAGCACCTCTTGCAGCGGCGGTAAACTCGCGGGTAAATCCAGCCCGCCATCCGTCTCTTCGTCGATACACAGTCCCAGGCTGGCCCTCAGGCGCGCCATCCGCTCCAGATCCTCACAGGTATAGCCAAGCGACGCGAGATCGCGGTGGATTCGGATAGCCTGGCGTCGTCGCTGCCGCATCTGCCACGTCATTCTTAATCGTTTCAGCATTGTTAACGCCTCCTCGTCCTCAATTCTACCGCGCGATCCTTGCCTTTATGCAGCCTGTCGTACCACGTCTACCATGCCACATCCCCCACCTCCGGCCGGACCGAGCGGCGAGGAGAAATGGAGCGCAGATATCGCTCTGTACCAGGCGAACAAGTATTCGACTAGCGCAAAGCAGCCCGATCCGGTACACTTCGACCCCAACAGGTATGTCTCTTACACGCGATCGTCGAGCGTTTCCGCATGCGCTATGCTGGGCTGCTCGTAGTATGCGCGCGTTTGCGTTTTGGAGAACGTATTGGAAACCTTGCGATCCTTGTTCTCGCTCGTCCGCGACCCGGTCCAGCTCGTCCAACTCGGTGGCTACGTTGGCCTGACTTTGATCATTTTTATGGAAACCGGGCTCTTAGTTGGCTTCTTCCTGCCCGGCGATTCGCTGCTTGTGACCGCGGGATTGCTCGCGGCCACCGGCGTCGTGCATCTCACCTTGCTCGGCCTGATTCTCCTGCTCGCGCCGGCGGCGATCATCGGCGATGCCACGGGCTACTGGATCGGGCGCAGAGCCGGCCATGCGCTCTTCCAGCGTGAAGACAGCCGCTTCTTCAAGCGAAAGCACCTGCTGCAGACGCACGCGTTCTACGAGCGCCACGGCGGCAAGACGATCATCATGGCTCGTTTCGTCCCGATCGTCCGGACCTTCGCGCCAGTGGTCGCCGGTGTGGCAGAGATGCCCTATCGGCGCTTCGCCGCATTCAACGTCTTTGGTGGAATCGGCTGGGTGGTTTCCATGCTGTGCATCGGCTACTTCCTCGGCACAGTCATCCCCGGCCTGGACAAGCATATCGAGCTTCTGGCGGTGGTGATTATCGCGATCTCGCTGATTCCACTGGGCATCGAGTACCTGCGGCATCGTCGAGCGGCCGAGCCGCCGACCGAGGCAGCTGTCGAAACGACGACGAGCTTGAAGCAGAAGGTCTAGAGCCGGGCACCTTCGGCTGTGACAGGATCCAAAAAGAAGAGCGGTCATGGGCAGCACCCATGACCGCTCTTCGCCGGTGCTTCGCCTAGCGGCCGGCGCGACTTCCACGACCTCTCAGGGTCAGGCCCAGTACGCCAATCAGCAGGGCGATGGCAAGCAGGGTGATGGCGGGTACATCCGACGCACCCGTGTTGGGAAGCGCCTTGGGACTCGACGTCGACCCCGTAGGCCGGGACGGCATCGACGCGGCTGCCGCGGTTACGACGATCGTCCCCGACATACCCACGCCGCCTTTGCCGCCGTGGTACTTGCAGAAGTAGGCGTAGGTTCCAGCTTTAGTGAAGGTGAACGAGAAAGCATCGCTCGACTCGAGGTCGCCACTGCCGAAGGCGCCATTGTCGGCTGTCACGGTATGCTCATGCTTGCCTTCATTGCCCCACTTGACCGTCGTTCCGGCCTGGACGGTCAAGGTCTTGGGCTTGAAGTAGTTGTCATCGACCTCGACCTCCATCGCCGCCCTGCCGGGCGCGGCGATAGCAAGCTCCCCAAACCTGCCGGCCGCCAATGCGGCGAGTAGAACGACGGCGACGACGGCGAATCGGGCGCTCCATCGGTACAACATGGCGTCCTCCACTTTCGATAGGTGGACTAGTTATGCCGATCTACGACCGCCCGCCGGGAACTGGACGCTTAACTCCGGAGAGCTGTGCCGCGATCGGATGTACGACACAAGACCGGATGATGCTTGACACGCCGCTAGCTTTCGAGCTGAGCTATTTGCGCCTCGATCAGTTCCACTAGGCCACCCAGGCTCTCGGCGTCGAAGAGGAGCTGCGCGCCGGCCGCGGCGTAGAGCTCGGGCAGCGGGTGAGTCCCGCCGAGCGCCAGCGCCCGGCGGTAGCCGGCGAGCGCCCCGGCCTGATCCTCGAGGCTGTTACGCCAGATCTGCAGGGCGCCGAGCTGGGCGATGCCGTACTCGACGTAGTAAAATGGGTACTGAAAAATGTGAAGCTGCCGGTACCAGCGCGCTACGCGCTCGGCGTCGAGACCGGACCAGTCGATCCCCTGCTCGAACCGGCTGCGAATCTGCAGCCAGGCCGCGTCGCGAGCGTCACGATGCGCTCCCGCGGGATCGGTATAGATCCAATGCTGAAAGGCATCGACCGCGGCCACGTGAGGCATTAAAAGAAGGATTCCTTCCAGGTGTTGCACGCGCGCCCGGCGATAGTCGACCGCATCGTAGTAGCCGCCATGCGCCTGATCGAGATAGGGCGCCGCGAGCAGCTCCATTGACATCGACGCCACTTCGGCCATTTCCATCCCACAATGCCGCTGCCAGAGCAGAGGCAGCGATGCGGTCTCGAAGACGTGGAAGGCATGCCCGGACTCGTGGATCAGGGTCTCCACGTCGCCGGCC
>JBBSGA010000292.1:0-8106 GCA_038254585.1 Chloroflexales bacterium
CAGCAGCAGTGCCAGCAGGTCGAGGGCTGCCAGCGGAGGTGCAGGTGCAGGTGCGTGCGGAGATGGCGCAGGAGCGGCAGCAACATCCTTGGCGCCGCCCAGGGAACAGCAAGCAGCACCGGGCACACGGTGAGGAACAAGCGGGCCACGTCAGGCGTGCGGCTGCCGCATGACAACTCTGGCTCGCACCCATCTGAGGTGCGTGAGCGTCACAGTTTGGTCCAGCTGGTCCATCCGCCGCGGCCGGCCTTCAACGCGCTTCAGCGCGTTTCGCGGTATCAGACGCTGAATTCATTCAGCGGCTTACCCCCGCGCCACGATGCCGCCCACGACGTATGCTCCGACCACCAGCCCGATGATGCCCAGGACCGCGAGGTCCGGCGCGCCGAGGCGTGCTATCCCCGCCTCGGCCATATCCGCCGCCGGCGCGTCCGCCCGCGACAGCACCATCATCAGGCTGATGATCACGAAGGCCGTCAGCGCCAGGAACGGGATGTTGACGAACCCCAGCCAGTTCAGGTAGCCGACGGTGCACGGGATGCCGATGCTGCAGGATGGGGGCGTAAAGAGATCGGTCTTGATCAACAGATAGTGGTAGACCGAGACGCACCCGCCCAGAACCGACAGTGGCAGCACGTAAAGGTGCAGTCCCGCGTCACGCCGCAGGATGCCGACCGCGATCACGATCGCCAGTGGGTACATCAGGATCCGCTGGTACCAGCAGAGCGTACAGGGTGCCCAGCTCAGCACCTCGCTGAAAAACAGGCTTCCGCCCATCGCCGTCCACGCCGCCAGCAGCGCGACGTGCCGGCTCCACGGAGCGAGGCCGAGGAAGAACCGGTCGATCGCCGAGGCAGCCTCGTCCGCGTCGTCTGTCACCTCCGCCGGCTGCTCGCCTGGCTCCGCCATCGCCTCCTCCTGCGCATCCACGGCACGTGCCCGGTACGATATGCCTAGTATATCGGTGCATCTGCCGCATGTGCGCCGAGCCCTCGGCACCTCAGGGCGGACTTTGCCAGGCGTGCTCTATCACGCGCAGCATCAAGGCATTGCCCGTGCCGGCGATGAGGCCCCAGAAGACGGCGCTGCTGACGACAGCCGGAAGCGCCGCGGTGATGAGCGGGCTCATGAGCTCGGCGACGAGGAAGGCACAAGCCCAGCCTGCAACGATCAGCGCGCGGCTCCTCCAGGGTAGGCCGAGCGGAGCAAAGCCAAGGACGAGGGCTGTGAGAGCGCCGCCGGTCACCCCGCTGACGATACCTGCGCCAACGCGGGCCAGTGCCGCGCCAACGGCCGGGTCGGCGCTTACGCGAGCGGCTATCGCTTGCCGGAAGAAGAGATCCAGCAGCAGCGCATGTGACAGCCAAGCAATCGCCCAGGCCACGGCGATCGCCGGCAGATATGCCGGGCGTAGACGAGGCTCAGACCGGCGGATGGCCCAGGCGATCAGGATACCGGCGCACAGTCCGAGCGCGAGGTCGAGGGCGGTGGAGCGCGACGGAATACCGGGAGTCTGCCTCCCGCCAAGCGATTTCAGGCCCCCGGTCAGCGCCCAACCGCTTGCCGCGAGTGCCGTCGGACTCACGCTCCCCCATCTCGATCGGCCGGGTAGCGGGACCGGCCGCGGCGACGGATCCGCGTGCGGGGCGACGGACGGTGCAGCCGCGTACGGCACTGGCGGCTGCGTGCTCCCATCGCGCGGCTGCCGGACCGGCTCGGAACTGGGCTGTGGTGGTGGCGCCGGTGCGGGCGCCGAGCCTGGCAACGCGAGCGCGGCACCACACACGGCGCAGAAGATTGCTCGCGGCCCGTTTGACGCGCCGCAGGCTTCACAGATGATCGCGGGCACGGACGGCATCGTGGTGCCCTGCCCTCGGGACGGCGAGAGCGGAAGCAGGTTGGCGCTGACGGCGATCGGAGTAAAGCTTCCCGCCGCCAGCCCTGCAGACGGCCGGACTTCGAGCTGATGGATGATCGAGGCGATCTGGCCGCCGTCCTGGCAGACTTCGAAGATAAGCGTGGCGTGGCCCGGATCGGCGGCCCGGACGACGAAGATCGCGGGAGGCGCGTCGAGATGCTCGTCCACGAAGAGCGTGATCCCCGAGCGCAGAATCTCACATCCGATGCCCGTCAGGTTAACGTCGACCTCTCCGCGGCGCAGCAGCCGGCCGGGGACGGGGCGGAATTTCACCTCGGCCGAGTACTCCTTGATTTGAATCGGGAGGTCTGCAGGGATATCCAGCTCTCGGCGCAGGAGCGCCTCGCCCATGGGCGGTGTTTCGGGGCGCCTGATCCAGAGCCGTACCAGGAAGGTCAGCCCGGCCTGGACGCCGCCGGGGGCGGCCGTGTCGATGCGGCGCTCATGGAAAACGGGAAGCGCGGGGCTCGCCGGGCTGCGCTGCTGGTGGCGCAGGTAGAGCACGGGGCTATACCACGCTTCGCGCGGGTCGATGCGGCGGGCAACGTGAAGGGCGGCGACGACGTCACCGGTCCGCAGGAGCGCGGCGTAGAAGGTGCGGGCAAAGAGGTTCGCATAGCTATCGAAGATCGGGTACTGCATGCCGACGACGGCGGGCACGCCCGCGAGGATGAGGTTTGGCGCGAGGCCGCTCCAGACCAGGCTATCTCCGACGCGCGCGGACTCACACGACAGCAGCATGGCGAGGCGGACGTGGCTGTTGTAGAGCACCGAGCCGACGTCGGCCGCCGCCACCCACTCGATCTGTCCACGCCGCTCGAAGGCCAGGCCTCCCACGCGTTTGGCATCGACGAGGGCGTGCCCACAAGCACGGCAGAAGCGCACATCCTGGACGCTCAGGCCATCACACCGGCGGCATTGCAGCAGCAGCGCACCGTGGCCGTCGAACTGGAGGCCCCACGGCGGCAGCCCCTCGACGAGCAGCTTTTGGGACAAGCCGGTGAATGACGCGTGCAGCAGCGTTTCGATCCGCGGCAGCCCGAGGTCGCCGAGCTCGATCGCCGGCAGCGAAGGCGGCTGTGCCGTCACGCGCAGGAAGGGCCGGTCGCGCAGGCCGGCGTCGAGGGTCGGCGGCGGCTGGGGATACGAGATGTAGCGCGTGAGATCGACGATGCCGTTGCGTACCAGGAATTGCCCTTGCTCGTTGCGAATCAGCTCCCAAGGAAACCCGGCCATGGCGACCTGGTCGGGATCGAAGCGCAGCTCGAACCGCACCGCCTGCTCTGCCGCCCGCGCATCGCCGAGTAGATCTGCCGCGAGCCGGCCGACGTCCCCAACCAGCAGCGTCTTGTAGAGTGCCAGGCCAAGCGGCGCCAGCACGGACTCGGGGTAATCGCCTGGCTCGTACCTGGCGACGGGCGCCAGCAGGCCCGGCGCGGGTGCCGTCGTTTCGCCGCGCGCCTCACCGCGATCCGCCGTCGCACGAATCTCGAGTCGCTCATCTCGCGCCGAGAGCTGGAGCGTCAGCCGCTCGGGTTCCGAGTCGAGTGCCATACGCTACGGATGATCCTGTACTATCGCGCTGAGCAGCATCGCGACGTTGCCGGCGTGTAGGAGTCGGGACACAGTCCGGGAAGTCGCTGAGGACACCGGATGCGCGGGCGCAGAGCCCCTCCGAAATTAGTATAGACCCGGCGTCAATGCTGCTCGAAACGGTGAGGTTCCTCACCATCAAAGAGGCGTCAAGCCGGCCCTCCGCCGCACAAAGCCGGATCCGGTCGAGCGCGTCGAGACAGCGCGCCGGTAGAGCGAGCCGGCGGCTCGGTGAAAATCCGGTTCCAGGCCGATGCCGACCTCGACGCGGACATCGTCGCAGGCATGCGGCGCCGCGAGCCGCTAGTCGACATCCAGCCATGCTCTATGACTCCATCACGCCCGTCCGGAATGGCCGGACGGGCGTGCGACATACCTCACGGCCGGTGGAATGTTTAGTGCGCCACGGAAGTCAGCTTGCCCTTGTCGGCCGCCGCCGCGTTCGCGCGCGCCTCCTCCCGGTCCTGGGCCATCTCCTCGACCGACTTGACCTTCAGCCGTGCCGCGCCCTCCGTCTCGCGCAGCCGCACCCGCGTTCCGCGCCGGACTGCCTCCTCGAGCCGCTGGCGTGCCCGCGGCGCCTCGGCCGCGTACTGCGGCAGCCACTGCGCCTGCGCCGCCAGCATCTCGTCGGTCATCTGCCACACCTCCTCGGGGTTGCAGACCGCGCCGACCAGCGGGTCGTGCAGCATCGCCTGCTTGAGCAACGTCACGTCGCCGTGCACCGCCGCCTCCATCCCCATCTGCTGCACGCTCACGCTGGCCGAGCACGTCGCGGCGCACGCCAGCGGCAGGTCGCCCACGACCGGCATATTGATCCCGTTCCGGTCGACGTAGCCGGGGATCTCGATCACGCAGCCGTCCGGCAGATTGGTGATGTGCCCCCGGTTCACGACGTTGAAGTGCCCCCGGTAGGTCCGCCCCGTTTCGAGCGCCTCGATGATGTACGAGCCGTGCTCCTCGCTGCGCGTCTCGGGCGTGAACGTCGGCGGCGTCTCGCGCATCCAGTTCGGGAAATCGGTCTCGAACCAGTTGCGGCCCTCCGTGCAGACCCGCAGATAGCCCCCGGTCTCGCCGTTGATCCAGTTCGACAAGTCGATCCACTCCGGAATCTCGTCGACGCGCTTGCGATACCAGGGCAGGTATTCGCTCAGGTGCCCGTTCGACTCCGTGCTGTAGTAGCCGAAGCGCCGCAGCACGTCGATGCGCACCTTCTCCGTCTGGGCATACGTCGGATGGTTCTCGAAGAGCTCCGGCAGCCGTCCGATCATATCCATGCCCCGCCACTGGACCTTGACGAACCACGTCTGGTGATTGATTCCCGCCGCGACCACGTCCACATCGCGGCGATGCAGCGTCTCCTCCTGCCCCATCAGCCCCTCCTGCTTGGCCCAGCGCTCGATGCAGCGCGTGATCTGCCAGTGCGCGCCCTGCACCCCGTGGCACAGCCCGATCGTGCGCACGCCGCCGTACAGATTACAGGCCCACGTATTCATCGCCATCGGATTGGCGTAGTTCAGGAAGAGTGCATCCGGCTTGGCCGCCTCGCGAATGTCGCGGCAGAAGTCGAGCAGCGCCGGGATCGTCCGCTGTGCATACATGATCCCGCCCGCGCACAGCGTATCCCCCACGCACTGATCCACGCCATATTTCAGCGGAATGTCGATGTCGGTCTGGAAAGCCTCCAGGCCGCCCTGGCGGATCGTGCAGATCACATAGTCGGCATCCGCGATCGCCCGCCGCCGATCTGTCGTCGCCTCGATCCTCGCCGGCAGCCGGTTGGCCGCGATATCCCGCCGGCAGAGATCGCTCACCATCCCGAGGTTATGCTCGGAAATGTCGGTCAGTGCAAAGGTCGTCTCCCCGAGCTCGGGCACGGTCAGAATGTCGCCCATCAGCTTCCGCGTAAAGCCGATCGAGCCCGCTCCAATCATTGCAATCTTGATCGCCATCATCTATCCTTTCGCCTATCACGTCGCGCGCTATCCCAGGGCTCCTCCACCTCCAACCTGCGCAGCACGTCAGGTCGGCCGCCTAAGTATGCCGCAAAATTCGCGACGTCGATCAGCAAAAACCGGCTAAAGCGCCCCCACTTTCCGCCTCTCCGCGCTCGCTCCGATGACACCACCGGCTTTTCGTCCTGTACAATCTCCGCGTGCTACAATCCGACCAGCCGCAGATGAGTAAAGCGAGGCGCGAATGGAGCTCGAAGACTACTTTGAGGTTTTGGCCCCTGATGACATTCGCATCAAAGGGACACGGATCGGCGTCGAGAGCGTTCTCTATGCCTACATCCACCGTGGCCAGACGCCGGAGACTATTGCATTGAGCTTCCACACCGTCAGCCTTGAGCAGATTTACGCCACCATCCTCTATTATCTGCGCAACCGCGAGCAGCTTGATGCGTATTTGGCCGGCTGGCTGGCGTTTAGCCGAAGCAGCCGTGAAGCACAGGAGCAAGCTCCACCCATGGTGGTGCGCATGCTACGTCAGCGGAAGGCCGAGCAGTCGGCCGTCCCGTAGCCGGCGTCAATGCGCTACCTTCTCGACGAGCATATTGCGCCTGCCTACCGGGCGCAGCTCCTGGCTTGGAGGTTTGGATCATCGGCGATCCTGGCGCACCCTCGTTTGGGACGCGTGACCCGGACATCCTGATCTGGTGTGAGGACAACCACTTCATCCTGATCACAAATGATCGGCGGTCCATGCCGCGCCACCTCGCGGATCATCTGGCGCTCGGGCGGCACGTACCAGGCATTCTCGTGATGAGCCCGGCACTGGCGATGGGTGAACTGATCGACGAGCTCGTACTCGTCGCTGGCGCATCTGCCGAGGACGAGTATCGTGACCTGATCCTCTACCTCCCACTGACCTGAAGCAGGTTTCTGCTAACCGTGTCCCGGCCAGATACGTCATCCACCGCCGATGTTGGGTGGATTGACCGATGGGTCCAGACCGCCGGGGTGAGGACTCACCCCTCCGTCCCGAAGAACCACGGCCGCGAGTCGAGCAAGTCTACCCGCTGCCGATCCACCTCCGGCGCTGATCCAGTCTGCGGCGCTGTGAGCTGCAGTCGCTCCCACAGCCACGCTGGGAGCGCGGCCGCCCGCCCCGGACAGAGCCACGCAAAGACTGACATCACGCCCGCTAGCAGCCTCTCGTCCGGGTCCAGACAGTCGAGCAGCCGCTGCCAGTCGAGCTCCGGTCCCACGGCATAGATCAGGTTGAGCACGTCGGTCCAATCGCACCGATCGTGGTGCAGAATGTAGATCTTGTTCCAGATTACCTCTTCCGCCGGCAGCACCCGCGCCACCTCGCCCCGGAGCTCCACGCTCGGTCCGCGTGTCAGCCAATCCTCGTCCACCTCGGCCCGACGATTGGCCATCGACCAGATCACGTCGACGATCGTTTCGCACAGGCACGTGCGGTAGATCCAGCCGCGGTCGTACTCCTCGCGCTCGAAGTAATCCTCCAGCCCAAGGCTCGCCAGCATCTCCACCACCGCATCGCGCTCCGCCGGCAAGATGAACAGGTCGAGATCCTTCGTATTGCGCCACTGCCCCGTATAGGTCGCCAGCGCTACCGCTCCGCCGAGCGCATAGCGCAGGCCGCGCGCCCGCGCCTCGGCCAGCACGCGCTGGTAGACCGACCACTGCTCGTCCGGAATCTGCGCCTGCCAGGCCGTCTGAACCTCGGATCTCCGCTCTTCCATCGCCTCTGTCTCCCTCACGGTGCCACGTCTCAGCCGTACGGCTGCGCCAGCAAGATCGTCTCCATTTCGTCCGGCGTCAGCCCGCCGTGCTGGCCGTAGAAATGCTGGTCGAAGCGCCCCTCTTCATACCACCACGCCGACTCGCGCGTAAACGGCAGAATCACGAGGTTGCCTACGCGGCCCAACAGCGCCCGCGAAGGTGGGCCGCTCCCAAAGAAGCCCTGCTCGATCAGGTCGCTCACGCGCCGCACCTCTGCTCGTCCCTCGAACTGGCGCTCCAGCAGCGCCTGCGCCTCGTCGAGGGAACCCTCCCTGATGTGCAGGAACATATCGCGACTCGATCCCGCCGGCACCAGCGGCCGCCCTGCTCGGCTCGTCTGCATCAGCGCCTCGAGCTCCGGCACGCTCCGGTTGAGATAGACCGTCGTCGCCGGATCGATCGCCGTCTGGCCGTGGTCCGCCGTCATCAGAAAGAGCGTGCGGCCGCGCGCCTGCATCAGATTGCCGTGGAACAGCCGCTCCATCACGTCCAGAAAGGTCAGGATCTCGGCCGCCATCTGCGGCGAATCCGGGCCGTAGAGATGACAGATCGCATCGATCCGGTCGTAATAGAGCAAGTAATAGCTTCTGCCCTCGCGGCGGTCGAGCAGCTGGCTCAGATTGACGATCGCCTCCGGCAGCGTCCGGTAGGGCACCAGCGTCGCGCCCGCCGTCACCATCGCGGTGTACGGCGAAAACGCGTAGGCATGATCCTGCAAGCAATACGATCGGACGCCGTGCCGGCCGAGATCCTGGTAGAGCGTCTGCGTCGGGAACAGCTCCTCGGGCGCGACGCCCGTCGCCGCGAGCGTATCGCGGCCGTGATCGCCCGCGAACGAGAAAA
>JBBSGA010000293.1:0-8097 GCA_038254585.1 Chloroflexales bacterium
AGGCGCCGCGACGCCGGAAGATGTGCATGCCGCCCGCGAAGTCCACGACGCCGTCGTAGCGGCGCTGCATGACCTCTCGGGGGTGAACCGCGAGGTCGCGATCGGGTTTTACCTGGAAGGCTATAGCTACGCCGAGCTGGCCGAGCTGTTGGGCGTGCCGGTCAGCGCGGTCAAGGGGCGGCTCTTCAAGGCGCGCCGGCAACTGAAGCAAGCGCTCGACCCCGTCGCCCAGGAGCTCTGGGCGCCCGCTTGTCGACCTCAAAAGGAGGGTAGGATGCTAACCCCGTTGATCGAAGTGGAGCTTGATACTGTTCGTCAAATCGCATCGGGCAAAAGGATCGTCGTGCTGCGCGAGAAGGGCGCCGGCCGGGTGCTGCCGATCTGGATTGGCTCCCCCGAGGCGGATGCGATCAAGGTGGCGATGGAGGGCGAGCAGGCGCCCCGGCCAATGACCCATGATCTGGCGCTGCGGCTACTTGCGCCGCTGGGTGTGCAGATCCGGCGTGTGGTCGTGAACAAGCTGGTGGAGTCGACCTTCTACAGCGAGATCACACTGGCACAGGGCGAGCGCGTCTATGAAGTAGACGCCCGGCCCAGCGATGCGCTTGCTTTAGCGGCGCGCACCGGCGCACCTGTCTACGCGGCGCAGGCCGTGCTGGATGCGGCCGGCGCTCCGGACTGGACCTGCTCAGATGACGGTTGACGCATCTGGGAAGAAGTTCCTTCGTTTAACAGCCAGCCACCTCTAGCCGTACGCAATCATCGTCCTACTACGGCGGGGAGATGGCTGGTCAACGAGCCAATTCTAGCTCTATGACGATCTTGCCTTCCAACGCAGATCGAGGTCCGTGGTGGGCAGCGGGGCGAACGCGTCACTCTGCGTGTCCAGATGGCCGAGCGTGAGGGCGCGGCCACGCGTCGCAGCACCATGGTTCGACACCCCCTTCCCTTTATGGAAGTAGGGGTTGCGGGGTAAGGGCCGCCGCCAACGCCTCCAGCCGGCTGCGCACCCATCCGGCGTCTATTTCCGGCCATGGCGCGAAATACACGCGGTCGGTTTCGCGCTCGATCGCATCGCGCACGTCGCGGCCACGGCCAATAATCGTCACCGCCGAAAATTGGAGCGTCACATAGCCGTCGCACTCGAGTTCGTCGAGCAGCGCCGCGACGTCCTCCGGACGCATCCTGTCGCGAGTCAGTTCCACCAGCCCGGTGATCGTCGAGGCGTCACGAGCCCAGACGCGGCTGAGCAGTTCAAACGGCGGCCCTCGAAAGCCGACCACGCGCCACGCGGCGATATGCGCATCGTCGCGCGCCCTCTGCAACGCGTACAACGCATATTCGAGCTGCATCGGCGGCGCTTGGCGCTGGTCGAACCGCCGCAGCCGTGGAACGCGGTCTTGGTGCGCTTTATCAGCCGGTTCGGGTGCCCGCCGCTGCCGCTCGGCGATGTCGTGCGGCGTCGATGCCAGCTGTGCAAGGTCGTCGGGCGGCAGGCGCATACGTCCAGCGGCGTAGTCGTTGGCCGCGCGCTCACCGCGCGTCAGCAGCTCGCGGCCCGCGGGCGCCAGCACGTATTCATCGCCCGACTGGTCGAGCAGTCCCAGTTCGACCAGCCGCGGCAACCGGTCCAGGATCGGATCGACGGTGCTGTACGGGTTGGACAGATTGGCGCGCAGCTCGGCGTAGGGGACTGGTCCATCGTCCCGCTCGATCGCGACACGTCGCAGCAGCAAATACTCCGGCAGCGTGATGCGACCGGACAGGTCGGGCACTGGCGTCCATCCCGCGCGGCGCTGGAGCAGATAGCCCGGCAGCAGATCTACGATCGCCCGTCGTGTCTGAAACTCGTTCATGGCTCAGTCCCATTCGCCGCCGCGGCGACGTCCAGGTCTCGTTTGGTACTCGTGGTGCCGGCGTCGTGCATTGCCCGCGCACGCGTTCCCTTGGTCCAGCGAATTCTGACATCCGTATGGTACGGGGCGGGTCGACGCTCCAGCCGGCGTGCGTCACCCACGCTCGCCCCTCGGCCCCGTGTACAGCCTGCCGTTGGTGGACTGGCAGCCGCGCAAGGCGACCAGCGTGACGGTGATCGCAGCTTCGTCCATTGCATTCACCCTTGCGTGTCGATTGCATGGGAGAGCATACGACACCTGACAAGGTGACAAGATGATCGTTTTTCACGCTCGTTCAACTGAGGAAGGTATTTCTTCCCACCAGCGTCAACTGTCATCTGGGCAGGTCCACTCCAGACGACGATACTTGGTTGGAGCGAATGCAGAGGGAGGGCAAGCAGAGCCAAGCGATCAGCCCAACCGGGGAAACGACGAGCGAGCAGCCGCCCGGCCAAAAGGCATCAGCTCTTCCTCGCCATTCACCTGATTATAAGCTTGAGAAAAGTTGCGGTTACCACAGCAGGTTAACGCCAGCCTGGACGTACATCTCAAAGAAGCCATCGGAGCTGATGAGGACAAACTCGTCAACCAAGGCAGTCGCCAGAATGATCCGATCAAATGGGTCTTTATGATGCCAGGGCAAGGTTGCCATTCCCCGGACGTGTCGCATCTCGACCGGACGAAACTGGACTCCATTGGCTTCCTGGTCAGCAATGATCTGGCTCACTGCGGCATCATCTGAGAGCAGAAGGGCCGGCCGCATCTTGACCCGATCGACCTCCATCTTGGTCTGAATCTCCCAGATGCTGGCCACACTGACAACCAATCGGTTATCCGCATCAGTGCAAGCGGCTCTCGCGGGCGCCGGCAACCGTTCCGGCTCGCTTGCCCACTAAATGAAGGCCATTGTGTCCAGGAGCAAGTCCATCTACGATGACAAGCCGAGATATTCATCCGGCAACGGATCGTCGAAATTCTGGCTCACCACGATTTGCCCCCGGTTCAAGCCCGGCGTCCGGTTCTTCTTCGGCGGCTGGTCCTGCTTGCCGGCGACATGTGCAAGTGATTCCAAATCCCGACGCAGCTGCTCCTGTTCTGAAGACGACAGCTGCCGGACGCTTTCCAGAACCTCTTGATATTCGGCCATAGTCAAGGCTCCCGATCTACCCCAATCTGGCCTGATCATACCATCGATCCATTCTCAAGAGCCGATCGGCATGGTTCATGGCCCAATGTGTTGTCCACCTATCCTTAATCCGGGACCCTTCCGGCACGCTCACCTCGCCGTGCCAAAGGCGCTGCAGCTCCTCGGACGTCGCCTGGAGCTCGTCGAGCGTGCCCTGGACCCGCCACCGCCCGCCTCTACGCAGGGCGATGTGGTCCGCGCGGAGCCCAGCTTCGGCATAGCCTTCTCGTCTCGAAGCCGTAACACATCGTGGCCTTCCGCGTGCTACGATTCAACTTGATAGGGATCGCACGATGCAGTATGAGCGCACCCGGCAGCTTTTCCAGATTGCGCTGCGCCGTGGGGCGAGGGGCACAGGATCATCAGCCGACTTCTTAGATCGGAGAACTGCCGTGCAACCAATTCCTGACCTCACGCTCATGGGAGCAATTCGATGGGTGCTGGTTGGTGGCTTGGCTCTTCGTGCGTATATGCCCGAACGTACCACCCAGGATGTGGATATCCTGATCCACGCTCAGGATGAGCAAGCAGCACGGAGCGCGTTTACGCAAGCCGGTTACACCATTACCGGCACACTTACAATTGGCGGCTTTACTGCCAACCTTCCATCCGGCGTGCCCATCGACGTGCTCACCAGTACGGCTCCCTGGCTCGACCTGGCCCTCGCCCATCCGGGACGCGATGCCGCCGGATATGCGGTGCTTCCGCGACCCTATCTGATGCTGCATAAGATGCAAGCCGGCCGCCCGCAGGACTGGGTTGACGTGCAGCGCATGCTACGCAATACCCCGGCGGCCGAGCGTGCTGAAACGCGTACGTTGATCGACCGGTATGCTCCCGACTTGGTCGAGGACTACGACTCGCTCATTACCTTGGCCGATTGGGAGTTTGGCACGGACGTATAGTCGCGCTGGCTCTCCACCGAAACCGCCTCCGGCACGCCGATGTCGCCGTGCCAGAGACGCTGCAGCTCCTCGGACGTCGCCTGGAGCTCGTCGAGCGTGCCCTGGGCCACCACCCGCCCATCCTTGAGCACGACGATCCGGTCGGCTCGGCGCAGGGCCGGGCGGCGGTGGGAGACGACGAGGCAGGTCGGGCCGGGCGCCGCGCCGTCCGCGGCCGCGCCTCGTTCAGCGCGGCGAAGCGCTCGAGCACCGGCACGCGGACACTTCACGTCCTGGTCACAGCAACCAGGACTGCGGAAGCGATGGTCTGTCTGAGATCTGGAGGCCGCATGCCCGCGGCCGGTATAGGAGGCGACCTTGGCTATTCTAAGGCGTGGCTCGGAGTTGTGCAACCACCAGACCCACGCGGTCGATTCCGACATCGGGGACCAGAGACAAAGATGGGATACTTGGACGATAATCCTGCCGAGTTCGCAGAGCTCCGATACTGGCTCGGTCGACTCGCCGACATACGCAGCGGCGTCTAGAAAGCGGCCGTTTCCGGCAGCCCCGTCGCTGCCCTCACCACGTAGCCATCTCCGATGCCGTCACGGCGCACCGTCGACGTGCGCCACGGCGCGCACGAACGCGCCCCCGCACCCTTGGAGCAAGATCGGAAAGGCGAAGAGGTGGCAGTGTCCAGCCGCCAGGAGGGCCGGCGGGAACCAGATATCTTCCAGGATCCAGCGTCCCGCTCCCAGCAAGACTTCGTGCGGCGGCCGTCCCGCGCCTTCTGCCCAGCCTCCTATGCTCAGCGCGTCGATCCCCACCGCCCCCGCCCCGCGGTCCAGCAGCCAATGCGCGCCCTCGCCGCTCAGGTACGGCCAGTGGTACATAAAGTCCGGCTCCCGGCTCCGCCGCTCGCCCCAGCCCGTGCATAGTAGCACGATGTCGTCGGGCCGGATCGTGCCGGCGAACGGCGCAAGCTCCGCTACCCCAATGGCCTGGGCAGGCTGCAGCGGGCGCAGGTCGAGCACGACGGCCGGCCCCTGGAACCGATCCGCCGGAATATCGTCGATGCGCTGGCCCTCGTCGAAGAAATGGTACGGGACGTCGAGATGGGTGCCAGTATGCGTGATGATCGCGAGACGCTCCGCGTTGAAGCCGTCGACCGCTATGGTACAGTGCGGCTCGACGACCGCGTCCGGATAGGCCGCCCAGCCGGGGCAGCCGCTGTAGATCGGCTGCGACAGATCGAGAAAGGTACCGCGAAAAAGGACGCTCATCGGGTTGGAAGCCGCCATGCCTGTCTTCCTCCACTCTGTTTGCCGGAGCGCTCAGGCCGGCATGCTTGGTCACTATTGCCCGTCATGGCCGCGGCCAGCCGGCAGCGCCCTTCGCGGAGCCCACTGCTCATCGATCTCGAACAAGCTCTCAGGGGCACGCTGTCGCACCCTTTGCCAGAGGGACAAATCAGTTGCGCTAGCGCCCTGGCGCGTCGATCCATACGACTCGGTAGACCAGCCGCCTATCATCGTAGTGCGGACGTGCCGACCGCCCTGTGATCGTGAAGCCCCACGAAGCCACCTCCTCCTCCAGCGACGGCTCGGCTCGTGTCTCATCCCGCTCCTCATTGTGCGTGCCGACGATCAGCCGCCCGTCCGGTGCCACCACGTCCCGAAGAAGGCGCTCGACGAGGTCGCGCCGCCGGCGCCGCGGCACATATTCGAGTCCGGTGCGCACGAAGTCGAAGCGCACCGGCGGCTGCCACGAGATTATATTGCCGGTGAAGAGGCGGTCCGCCCACAGCGGCAGGCGCCGGCGCGCGAGCTCGACCAGCTCCGGCGCAATGTCGACCCCATACGGCTCAATCGCAAGCCCGCGCTCGCGTGCCCAGTGCCGGACGCATTCCATAAGGTAGCCGCTGGCAGCGCCAACATCCAGGAAGGTTCCATCCCGGTTGACGGCGTCGACGATCAGGCTGCGCGCGTGCGTCCACTGGGCATCGTCGCCGCTCTGCCCCGACTGCGAACGCGGGTTATCACCCGCCAGATAAGCTGGCGTGATGACCGAGGCGACTTCGCGGTACCACTCCTCCTCGCTAATCCTGCCTGCTGCAAGATCTGCCTCAGCCCGCTCGATCAGAGCGTAGGCCCGATTCTTGGCTTCCTTTACCGACCTTTGGGCCACGTGCTCGCTCCTTCGATTCCTGGTGCCGGTTGCCGGTATGGTGCGACCTGATCCTTGAGGTCGTATTCGTAGCCTACTCGGGCTATACGTCAACGAACGGCGCTGCGCCTGCTCGCCAGGACCTGCCGCAGCGCCTCGAGCACCAGGCGTTCCTCGCCCACCTCGAGCGTCTGCGGATTGAGCGCGATCGCGTCGCCGTCCACCACGCCGACGGCGATCTGCGGGTTGCCGTGCAGGAGCGCGGCCACCACCTCGTCACGCGCCAGGCCGCATGCCGGGTCGATGCGCACGATCGCCCGCGCGTGCGGCTGGCCGGCCTCGCTGGGGTAGCCGCGCGAGACCTCCACGCCGGGCAGATCGTGTAGGCCATCCAGCCAGTAATGGACCGTCGCCTCATACCTGCCGAGCAGCGCCGTTTCATCCTGCGCCAGGGACCACTCGACTGCCGCGAGCATGCCCATGAGCTCTTCTTTGCCGACTTTCATCGGCCGGCCGATACTGTGGTTTGGGCTACCGTTCAACCGGCAGGCGGCGATCAGGTCAGGACGGCCCAGCACCAGGCCGGCGGATTGCGGGCCGCGTAACCCTTTGCCGCCGCTGAAGATCGCGACGTCGGCGCCCACGTCGCGGGTGAAGCGCCAAAGGTTGGCGATCGGCGGGATCTGCGCGGCGGCGTCGACGATCACGGGCACGCCGCGCGCATGCGCGGCCGTGGTCACCTGCTCCAAGGGCAGCGCCGCGCGGGCGAAATGTGTCCCCGCGAAGTAGACCACGCAGGCGGTGTGCGCCGTCAGCGCCGCCTCCAGCTCCCAGGGCTCGGTGCTCTGTGCCATGCCGATTTCGACCAGCCGCGCCCCGGTCTGGCGGATGGCATAATCGTAGCCGTTGCGCTGGCAGCGATGGACGATCACCTCGTGCTTGCCGGTCTCGAGATACGGGAAGCGCGCGATCGCTGCCGGATCGTCACCGGCGATGCACGCGGCGACGGCGAGTGCCAGCCCCGCCGCGGCGCCGGACGAGACGTAGCAGGCTGGGTTGTGGGTCAGCTCGGCGATGCGCGTCCCGACGCGCTCCTGCAGCAGGTCCAGATCGACGAACGCGCCCGCGGCCGCGACCAGCGCCTCGATCACCGGCGGCGGCATGCGCGAGCCGCCCAGGCGCGTGAGGGTCGCCGCGGCATTGATCACGCGACGGATGCCGAGGTCGGCGTAGGTCGTCATCGCGCCGCCTCCCAGAGACGTGGCAGCGGCGCCACGCGCATACGCTCCGCCAGCCAGCTGTCGAGCCAGTCGGCATCTGTGCCGCCCTCGTGTGTGACGCTGCGGAGCTGTACGCGATCGCCCAGGGTGTCGGCAAGCGGCGCCAGCCACTCCGGCCCGCCCACGGCGCCGGGATCGCCGGCCGTCAGCAGCGTCGTGGCGGCTATCTGCGGCGCGTGTTGCCGCGGATCGAAGAAACTGAGCGTGCGCGCGACCGCCGGCCGGCGCTCGGGGTAGGTCCGTAGGTGGTCGTTGATCTCTTCGAGCGGGTAGGCCTCGGTACGCGCGCAGGCTTCGAGCATGCGATAGAAGATCAGCCCGCCGGCCATCGCGGTCGTGAAGCGCGGGCGGCGCGCCGCCGTGATCAGTGCCAAGTCGTCGCCGGTGATCGCGACGCGGCTCTGGTCCACTTCAGGCCGCCCCAACAGGAGCTCGGCGCCGCGCACGCAGTCGGCGACGATGCCGCGATAGATGTAGGTCGCCGGGTCGTCGATGCCCAGGGTCAGCAAGCCGGGGTAGGCCGCCTGAAAGGGTTGATCGGCCAGGCGCTGGCCGCGGTGCATCAGCACCAGCGCCGCGTACCGCCGGCGGTCGTCGTAGTGCGGCAGGTGGTTGACGCTCCCATAGCGTGGGGTTACCAGCAGGCCGGGGAACGGTCCGTCGCCGCGCGGCAGGCTGTAGTA
>JBBSGA010000294.1:0-8081 GCA_038254585.1 Chloroflexales bacterium
AGGATAACGGTTCCCTGCACGTAGTTGCCTTCTTTGAGACCCGTAGCTATAGTCTCGGTGCCGATGGTCCATGCTGCGGTAACTTGAAGGCCGGCAGCCCAAAGGACGAGCGCTACATCCGCCCAAACCTCCGGATCCTGATGAGTGAACATGACGACCTGGAAGCCGTTATCCGGCATCTGCCTCGCCAGGCGTTTGTAGCACTCTGCCAGAGCTACTCTAAATGTTTCTCCCTTGCCTTTAACCGCGAGTGCACGCTTGCTATCGGCGTACCAACTAGGAAAGAGAGCCGTTAGTCGCTTGTCATACCATGCAAGGAAGAATTCAGATACTTCTTCATAATTAACGGCATCAGCATAACCTGGGTCAGTGATCCAGATGTCTGATTCGTAGTCAACCATTCGGGCGTCGATCGGCTTAACAATAGTGGGTGCCTGCAGAGGTAGGGAACTTTGACGAGAACAAATGACCTGCTGAGAAAGCTGGAGCGGCCGGCAACTATAGTTCTGTATCGTATTCAGAGCCTGATTGTAGAACGTCTGTACTCCTTGATCTCTTCCGCTATGCCATCGACACAGTCGGCTGTTCAAGTCAGCAACACGGCCGGTCGATAACAGCAGGCCGGCACGCTCCGGAGTACCAAGATTGCTTGTTTCGGATAGCTCGGCAAGTAGGCCAGCAAGCAGCAGTTGTCTCGGATTGAACAGATGATGCCAGTAAGTCCATCCGCGTTCTCGAAAGAGTCGGTCAGTCTCTTTGCCCGGTTCAATCCGGCGACTGGGAATAAAACCAAGTGCCTGCCAGTCAGCAAACCGCTCGCGCAGCAACCTCAATACTTTCTGTTCGCGTTCCAGGTCTCGTGCGGTGGGGGCACGATAATGACGCCTGATCGATACCTTCCCATCTGGATGACGAATTGTCTCGACCCAACGAATACAGAAGAGGCGTTCTTGAAAGACGTCATCAACCTGTGGTACGAGGTCATCATTTTGCCAACGCCGAAGACCACTACGGCCCCGAAGCTGGTCAGGGCTCGTTGTTTGCCTCTCGCTCGGCGTGAGCCAATGCCCGTCTCGATCCACAGGGCATCGAACTCCATTCTGCCAGGTTCCCTCTGCCTGCGCTTGAGCCAGTTCCGCCTCGCTCACATCCTCAACGATTTCTATGTCTAAGCGTTTATGGATTGGATCAGGCGATAATCTTGCGATGACTTGCTTGGCTCGTTTCGCGACAATCCATGATGGTGCGAGGGGTACCATCCAACCCGTTGCCGGCTCTAAGACCTCGTTACAATACAGGTAGGCATCTGCTACCCAGCCCTCTTCGTTCCGCTCGATTCCCCAGACCTCTACCTGGTCCTGCATTTTTCGATAGACTTCAGCTTGGGCCGTTTCGACCCGCTGCACAACATCTGGTCCGCCGCCAATGATGTTCAGAGCTCCCCAGGTAAGGAGTGCGGCGACAGGGCCAAGATCAGATGCATATGCTTCACAACCAATACGTGCGGCAGCGAATGGAATACTACCCCCACCACTGAACGCATCCCCAACTCGTGGACGATGACCGAATCGCCGTTCGCCAAGTTGTTGAACGAGATCGGGTAGGCTTGTCGCGGTTGTGCCGAGGTGAGCGTTGATCTTTTCCCATGACTTCGCGCTTGGGCCGTCAATCTCCTCGAGTGTCTTGGCATACTCGAGCTTTCGGTCGTAGCTCATCCGCAGGAATACGCGGCGCTGTACGCGACGCCGGTCCTCGGCGCTCAGACCGGGTTGCCACTTGAGTCTTCCCGCGTCGGTAACAAAGTATTCGGACTTCTCCGATGGATGGCTTAGCCGGTACAGCTCGCTGAGAGGTATGGTGTTCCTGGCACGCTGCCATAGCCCTTCATCGTCCATCGTCATAAGGGCAAGAAAGGTCGCGCGGTCTTTCGCTGGATCGCCAGTCGCCGGGAGCAGAAGCCCAAGGATAATCGCTCGCACTAATACGAGCGGCTTGCGGCCCCACCACTTGCCGAGGCCTGTTAGTGCTTGGCCTTGGGCTCCTTTCCGCTCATCATAGCTCTCTTTCGATAGCTTACTGACCGGAAATTGCACCTCGATGAAGGATCGCCCAGCCACCTCAGGCTGCGCCGAAGATTCCGGTATACTCGTTTCGGGCTGGATCGTCATGGCGGCTCTTTCTTATTCAAGTGGAAGGGTGCTTTGTGAGGGTTCGGGCTGTTGGCGCTTCGATGGGGCGCGGCGGCGTGGGGCAGGCAGCGGTCGCTCCTCTGTGATATGTCCATCCGCGAGTAAGCCCGAAGGTCTCATCTCGTCGACTGGGTTTTCGGCAAACGCGATCTTGATCGCCTTACGCCAACCCCGATCTTTGCCATGCTGAGGATGGGAGATCGTCGCATTAATCGTCGTATAGAGCCACCAGCGCTCCTCAGGCGCCAGCCCTGCCCAGTTCGCGATCATATTGGGGATCAGCGTCGGGTCGGCATCCTCGACGGACCAGGCCAGCAGCGTAAGCTCCTTGCCGAAGTGGGGTGCGAGGAGCGTCTCGCCTTTCCACACTCCCGGCTTCAGGCCCGCGCGCCGCAGCCGCTGGTTGAAGATTTCCGCGGCCAGTTCTGCGATGCGGCCCCAGCGATACTCGTCCAGTACGGCCTTGGGGCGTGGCTCGTGGACGGTCGGCTCGATAGCGTCCGTTTCCCAGACGAAACGTTCGATGAAGCTGACCGTGCCCGATCGGTCCACGACGACGGCGAAGTGATGGGGCGACTGCTCGGGGTCGAACCCGAAGTCGTAGATTTTGCGGCGTCTTGCCATCGCTACTGTTCGACCTCGCCGGCCTTGATCGTCGTCTTCAGGTCGGCGACAAAATCGAGCAGGTCTTGGCCGCGCGTAAACTTAAGACGATCGATTTCGAGCGTCACGCTTCCGCCCTGGACGATCCCACTGAGCAGTGCCGCCTGTTCCCGCAGCCGCGCTACCTCCTGGAAGGTCTCCTCGTCCGTGGAGAGCGTGACCCATCGGCTTTCTCGCGCGACGTCGATGCGCACGCCCCCGATCGTAGCCTGATGCTTGCCGGCAAGGTCGAGGAACTGGTAGGACTCACCGGTCGAGTCATGCTTGAGCGAACGCTTCCAGATCACCGGCTTGTTGGCGTCGACGACCGGCCGATCATCCGGGAGTCCGGCTGGTACCTCGACTTTGAGAACAGCCGAAGCCACATTGTCTGCTTTGGCCTGAGCAAGCACCAAATGGGCACCCTTCGGCACCGGAATCGGCTCGGTGTAGGGTTGGCCGGTCGTCTCGACGCTCGAGCCGTCGACGGTATATAGAACCGATCCGCTTGGCACGGCCTGCAATTCGCAGACCCGATGCCCGTTCTTCTGGTAGATCTTGTACTTGACCTCGATCGTGTTTTTCCACTCGACCGGATCGCCGGTCTCATGCTCGCCCGTCGAGTCGACGGCCAGCAGCGAAAGGCTGAGCGCCCGCGTCTTGAGGTCGTAACTGTCGAGTTTCTGGGATGATGTCGTCGCCGTGCCATCCTCCTCACAGTAGATCGTATCGGCGTGCAGCGGTTTCACCCGGAGGGTCACCTCGCCCGTCCGCGGGTCGCGGCTGAGCTGCTGGACGATCACGGATGTCTTGGGTTTGGGGAACGGCCCGCGCTCGACATAGCCGTTGCCGATGTCCCGCCAGATGTCGCGACGGATTAGCTCGTCTTTGAGATCGTCGAGCGCCCGGGGATGGTGCCAGACCCACGAGGGATCGGTTGCGGCCCGGCGCTTGATGTCGCTCCAGGCGACTTCCTTCAACCCCGCCGGCCACAGCTTGTTTTCGAGCGAGGTGCGGAACGACGTTTCGTCCGCGCTGGTCTCCTCCTTGTACTTGAAGGCATCCTTCAAGGCGGCCAGGATCTGCTGCTCGCCTTCGTACTTGTTGGCGATATACTTGGGCTCAAGCTCGACCCAGGCTAGCCCGTTCTTGCTCGGATAGAAGAGTCTCTGAAACGTTTCGCGGCAGGCGAGGTAGAACTGTGCCTCCTCCCGCGTCTGAATCTGGAGAGCAGCACTGAACTGCGGGTCGCTCTCACGCATGCCCTGCTGCCGGAACTCCTCCACGATCAGGCGGATCGCACGTAGGTAGGCCGAGCGTTCCAGCACACGCCGGTAGCCGGTTTCGGCACCGGTGAGGAAGAGCACACGATTCTTGAACTGTTGGTGCTCGTAGAAGCGCCGTTGCTCATCCTGGGCGCCTTGCGACGGCCGAAAGATGACGAGCGTCGTCCGATCCTGCTGAAGCTGAACCTGGTCGAGCGCCGGCAGCGCCTGGACCTCCTGGTAACAGGCGCTGGTCTTGTTCGCGAACATGTCGCCCAGCCGATCGCGCAGCTCATTTTCGCGCTGCTCGCCGAGCATCCCCTGTGCATAGCTTTCGAGCTTCGCATTGAGATTTTCGACGTTCTTGAAAAGGAGCTTGCCGCTGCCCGTAGCGTGCAGGTACCACGCCTGCCCTTGCAAGGTATCAAGAGCGGCCCGCTGCAAGGCAATATCGCGGCCGGGAGCAGCCAGATAGCCGACGATCTCCGATCGGTCGAGCCCAAGTGTCGGATTGACTGCCCGTGAGAGCGACGACAGGAATATCAGCTTGGCGGCATCTTGGGCGTCCGTGCGTCCTTGTCCGTCGATCTGTTCGGCGACTGCGCTACCACGCTCGCTCGCAATATCGTGAGCGATTGCGGTTTCCAGCGTGGGGTTGATCTGGCGGATCTCGCTCATGATCTCGGCCCGGTGCAGGTCGATGTCGTGCGCGCCGATCAAATGTTTGTGGCGCGCTTCGCCGCTCTGCCACAGATCGGCCACGATGATCCGCATGATCCGAATCAGTGCGCGGGTCTGTTGGAAGCCAGGATTCTCCTTGAAGCGGGCGTAAAGGTCGCGGATACCGGGATGGAAGGGATACGCGCTCTCGATCTCGGCGCGGAGGCTCTGGGGCGAGGCCGTCGTCAGGTCCATCTTGCGTGCCTCGTCGATCGCCTGTGCATAGACGTCGGCCACCTCGTCGATGTCGGCCTCGCCTGCCACGCGCTCGAAGAGCCGGGTGCGCAAGATGTGGTAGAGCTCGTCGGAGGCCAGCCGCACGGGATCGATATGCACCACCGACCGGTGCGCCTCCATCTCGAGGTTATTCAGCGCCTCGCTTACCGCGGCACTGCCCGAGCCATACGCAGCCGCGCGCAAATCCGTAAGCACGACGCAGGCATTCGGCAGCTTGCTGCTCGAAACCGCGACCAGCAGATTGGCGAGGGCGGTCGTGGTGATGCGATCGAGCGTTGTCGCACCGACCGGCACAGCCTGGGCCGCCTCGAAGTACGGCGGCAGCTCGTCAAGCAGGAGCAGGACCGGGTCCCCTCGCAGCAGCTCAATCCATTCGGCATCGCCAGGGGGCTTGAGCGGGCTATAGAAATCCTTGAAGACGTCCTTCTTATTCAGCTGCTCGGCGATCTCGCCCCAGATCCCGAATGGCGTGTTCGTCTTGCGCCCACTGAAGGTTACCACACGCACTTGCCCAAGCGGTCCGGGCGTGTAGAACTCGTCCATGATAGGCTGACGAAGCTGCGGGGTCTTTGCCAGGAGTCCGAGCGCCAGGAGGTTGTGCGTCTTGCCGCCGCCCATCGACTGGCTCAGCAGGAAGGCTCCCGATGCGCTCTGCGATTTCCCCTCCAGGCGCTTGAATGCTTCAGTCAAGAGCTGGCGCATTCCCTGAGTCGCATAATTCTCTGCAAAAAACTGGTGGGCGTCGATCTGGTTTAGATCGTCGATGTTGTAGACCGTATCGCGAACCGATGGGTCGAAGACCGACTTGCGGGGCATGCAAGCCTGCTCCAGCATCTTGAGCATCGCTTCCCCCTCATCTCTTGCATGCGCCGGAACGGCGTGACAGGACCGAAGTGTACCAGCCTGGACCTACGTTGGTCAAAAGTGGACTCGATCCAGGATAGCCGGAAAGCCCACCTGTGCAGCCCATTCGCGCCTGGGGGGCTGGGGATCGCAGGTATTGTTTGCCGGAGTCGCAGGTATTGTTTTGCATCAGTCCGGCCGCGACTTTAGCGCGTTGGAAAGCCACATGCGCCTCGGGGTCGCAGGTATTGTTTTCGGAAAAAAAGTTCTCGCACGCGATCGATCGCCCCCGCAACGTCACCCCGCGCCCGCTCGCACCGCCCTTCACACGCTCACGGCTGCCGATCGTCCTAAACCCCTTGCTGACAAGAGCGTCAGTGTGCGCCGCTTAATTGATCTCGAAACCAGGTCAGAAAATCGCCGGGGGTGCCGATTGGAAATGGAGCCGCGCTTCTCAGCGTGGGATTGTCTAGGAAGTGAACGCGGTCCAGTGTTGTCAGGAAGTCGACCTGTGCAGTCCGGGCAGCGGCAAGAATCTGCGCATCTCCGCGATGGCCCGTTAGTTCGTGAGCCGATTCCACGGCCTCGACTGAGGGTGAAGGCGTCACCTCGGCCTGGCTGCGGTTCAGTAGGAGGGCGAGCAGCCCAAGCGCCTCGGGCCGCTTGCGGCGCAGCGCTCCGTCGGCCTCTGCCAGCACTTGCGGGCTGAGAACTACCCGGACTGCTCCCATCTCCCCTAGCTTTAGGATCAGACGTGCTCCACCTGTGGGAGACCAGACACCTGCGAACAGCGCGCTCGTGTCGAGAAAGACGCGGGCGCTATCGGCCATCGTGCTCCCGTTCCTCACGCAGCGCCTGCAGCATGCTTTCCAGCGTTTCGCCGCGCTCGGTCAGCATCTCGGTGAGGCGGTTGGCTATATCGTCGATCTCGGAGTGCCGCGGGCTGAGCACGAAAACGCCGCCAAGGTCGAGCAGCGTCAAGGTGTCTCCCTGCTTGAGGTTATAGCTGTCGCGTAGCTGCTTCGGCAAAGTCAAGAGCCCGCGCTGGGCAATCTGTACCGTGATCGTATCAGGCATCGTCTACTCCCGGCTATCTGATCGGCTGATAATCAGTATAGCAGGAAGACAGGTGATGGGCGCTCTGCTCTGTGTACCGCTTTTCTACCTCCCGTCGGCCCTATCTAGCGATCTTCAACCCCAGCAGCCGCGCGGCGTTTTCGTAGTAGACGCGTTGCAGCACGTCGTCCGGCAAATAGAGCCCGTAGATCATCCAGCGCCCCTGGCCGGGGATCTCGCCTGTGCCGTAGTTGAAGTACTCGTCGCGCGTTTCCAAGAAGCGGTAGTGCAGCCGGAACATGTCGACGTCCGGCGTCGCGTCGGTGCCGAAGACGATGCGGTCGCTGTGCGCGATGAAGAAGTCGCGCGCCGTGTACGGCTGCCGCCCGAGCTCGGCTATCCGTGCGCTGATGTCGATGTTGAAGTTCGGGCATCGATCCATCGTCGCGCCGACCCAGCCCAGGTTCTCGGCGTAGCAGCCGGCGTGCGCCCCGATGAAGGTCGTGCCGCTGTGCCGTGCCATCACGTCGCCGAACTGCTCGATCACCGTCTCGAAGCTCGGGAACTCCGGCCCGTAGAAATGCCAGTCCGGATTTTCCTGCAGCTCCTCCCAGCGCTCGTTGAACCGGTCGAGCGGCTGAAAGAAGGCGACCGGGTCCGCGATGTGGATCAGCACCGGCATCCCGAGCTCGCCCGCTGTGGCCCACAGCTCGTCCAGCTGCGGATCGTCGATCGCCACCAGCTTACCGTCGGCGTCGCGCATGCGCAGCCCGAGCAGCTTCCAGACCTTCAGTCCCTTCGCGCCGGCCGCGTGCGCGTCGCGCAAGTTGCGCGCGAGCGTGGCTCCAAAGTCCCGGTCGCGCCCGAATGCCTCGTAGTCGATGCCGGCAAAGACCACGAAGCGCTCCGGGTAGGGCTCCTGATAGCGCGCGATCTCACGCCGCAGCGTCTCGCCACCCTGCCCGTCCAGATCGACGATCGTGCGAACCCCTGCCTCGTCCATCACCTGCAGCAGCTCCTCGACCGGCCGCTGCGCCCACTTGCTCGCAAACTCACCCCCCGCGAGCAGCTTTCCGAGGTGATTGTGCGCGTCGACGACCGGAAACCGCGGCCGCATCACCTCGGTCTG
>JBBSGA010000295.1:0-8078 GCA_038254585.1 Chloroflexales bacterium
ATGCGTCAGAATGAGCGCCCCGATGGAGAGGGGATTGAAACAAAGATGCTGCATCGCACACTCAACATTCTCTCGCAGCGTCAGAATGAGCGCCCCGATGGAGAGGGGATTGAAACTGAACTGAACCCTCCAGGTAAACTGGATGCTGTCATTAAGTCAGAATGAGCGCCCCGATGGAGAGGGGATTGAAACACCAGGGCGATCTCTTCGACATCAAGCGGCGCGTGATGGTCGTCAGAATGAGCGCCCCGATGGAGAGGGGATTGAAACGCCATGCCATCCACCGCCCTCGCCGTCCCTGCTCGTCGTGTCAGAATGAGCGCCCCGATGGAGAGGGGATTGAAACCCACGATTGTACAGCCATTGGTGATGCCTAACCGTGTGTCAGAATGAGCGCCCCGATGGAGAGGGGATTGAAACGCAATACGTTTTTCGCCGTGCCCTGGGCCGTGCTCGTGTCAGAATGAGCGCCCCGATGGAGAGGGGATTGAAACCCTTTCCCAGCAGTTCCACTTTGCGGTTCGGCGCAAGGCGCATAATCCAGTCAGAATGAGCGCCCCGATGGAGAGGGGATTGAAGCTGAGCTATTCGCCGTGGTTACGGCCGTTGGCGTTACGATGACGGATACGCTTAAGTTGCGGGGTAAGCAATAGGCCAGGCAGGGCGTCGTCTGAGCCTTGCCCACCGCGAACGGGAAAGCAGCCTGTCCCACACCGCATCGATGCTCAGCCGGCACGCTCTCGATCCAGGGGCAGTTCCACGCCCGGCAGGATTTCGCGCCGATCAGATCTAAACACCTGCCTGATTACGAAGTTAGAATCACGTGGGGAGCACGCGAAAGAGCCGCTGCCCGGCGCAAGCGAGGCGTTCGTTATCAACCTGAGGGGAAGCTTCCACTACGAGCTATGAGCGTGGATGCCGGCAGAACGTATCGGAGCGCTCATGGTGCGGGCAGCTGTGTAGCGAAGGAGGTGCTTATCGGCTGAGCCACAATCATAAGTTTGGTCCGCCTGTCGGTCAACCGGACCCTTATCAAGGATGAAATCCATGCGTAAGTTCGCAACAGCGGGATTCATCATGCTGGCCATGGTAGCCCTCGTCCTCGGCGGAAATCCCGTTCAAACCCGGGCCTCCTCGCACCGCGAGGCCCCGAACATCAGCAGGGATCCACAAGCCGACAACACTGACGTGTACGCCTTCGTCAGTAACGACCGCCGCGACTCGGTGACGCTGATCGCCAACTTCAACCCACTCGAGGACCCGGGCGGCGGCCCCAATTACTACCGCTTCGGCGACGACGTCCTCTACGAGCTCAACATCGACAACGACGGCGATGCGAAGGATGATATCACCTTCCAGTTCCGCTTCCGCACGGAGGTCCGCAACCCTGGGACCTTCCTGTACAACACCGGCCCGGTCCGGTCGATCGACGATCCGAACCTCAACATTCGCCAGTTCTATTCGGTGGCGGTGCTGGGCAAAGGCGGCAACGACGACCCGGTGCGCTCGGGCACCGTCATCGCCGACAACCTGCCGGTCGCGCCGTACTACGTCGGCCCGAATTCGTACCCGGATGGCTACGAGCAGGTCGCGATGCAGGCGGTGCGGGACATCGGCAACGGTATCAAGGTCTTCGCGGGACCGCGCGACGATCCGTTCTTCATCGACGTCGGCGGTACCTTTGATCTCTTGAAGGGCATCCGCGGAAAAGATGGCCTGAGCGGTCTGAACGTCCACACGATCGCGATCCAGGTGCCGATCGTCGGACTGCAGGGGCCCAAGGACAGCATCATCGGCGTGCACTCGACCACGCACCGGCGGACCATGAGCGTGATGCGTGCGATGGGCGGATCCAAGGCATCCGCGCGCGTATCGATCAAGGCCAAAGAACCGGTCGTACAAGTTTCACGGCTGGGCATGCCGCTGGTCAACGAGGTGGTCATGCCCCTCGCCCTCAAAGATGCCTTCAACTCGCTCAAGACCTCTCAAGACGCGGTGCTCTTTACGAGCGAGACGCCGGCCGGCGGCCTGTTCAGGAAGAGCATCCTCGATCCGGAGCTCGCGCGGCTCCTGCACGGCATCATGGGGGTTGACGTGCCGGCCCCGCCGCGCAACGACATCGTCACAATCTTCCTGACCGGCATTCCCAAGCTGAACCAGCCGGCGAGCGTCACGCCGGCCGAGGAGCTGCGTCTCAACATGGCGATACCGCCGTCGGATAATCCCAATCGGATGGGCCTCCTCGGCGGCGATATGGCCGGCTTCCCCAACGGTCGACGCCCGACGGATGACGTGACCGACATCGAGCTGCAGGCCGTGGCGGGCGCAACGCCGCTAACGCCCGGCTTCGAAAAGAACAACAAGCTCGGCGATGGCGTCAACGGGAACGACAAACCGTTCAAGAATACCTTCCCGTACCTGGCGGAGCCGCATACGTACCAGGAAAAGTAAGGCACTCGCGGAATCTCGCCCCTGCACGCCAGGAGCGGGATGAAAGGGATGCGGGATCTCACACCTCCTCCGAGGTCGAGGTCCCGCGTTCCCCAACTCGCCACGGCGGCGGTCTTCTGAAGGAGAGCCAGCATGTCCATTTCTCCGGTCCGGCGGATGCCGTTACGGTTCGCGGCGGCACTATTCACCATCGCCGCCCTGCTGGTTATACCGAATCTCGCCAGCAGATTCGACCGCCGGTTGGGCCGGCCGGACCAGCGCATAGCTCTGCTCGGCGATACAGGCCGCCTGCCGCGTCGCGGCGACGACGGCATCGCCGCTCTGCAGCAGCGCGTGCGGGACAACCCACAGGCATTCATGCCGTACATCAGCTTGGCGCAGGCCTACCTGCAGAAGATACGCGAGACGGGCGATCCGGCGCTCTATGGCAAGACCCAGCAGCTGTTGGACCGCGCCGCGCAGATCGACCCACAGAACGCCGAGCTCTTTGCGACGCGCGGAACACTGGCCCTGGGACGCCATGATTTCGCCGGCGCACTCGTGCTCGGCCGGCAGGCTTTGGCTCTGAACCCGGCGAGTGCGCCCTACTACGGCGTGGTCGCCGACGCCCAGATCGAGCTGGGAATGTATGACGCGGCGATCAAGATGCTGCAGCAGATGGTCGATCACCGCCCCGATTTCAACTCCTACTCACGCATCGCCTACGCCCGTGAGCTCTACGGCGACACGGAGGGCGCCGCCGAAGCGATGCAGCGGGCGATCGTCGCGGGCAGCGCGATTCCCGAACACGGGGCGTGGGCCTACGTCCAGCTGGGAAATCTTGCCTTCGGTAGCGGCGACCTGCAGAGCGCTCAGCACGACTTCGACCTCGGGCTGCGGATGCTGGACAATTATCCCCCGGCGCTCGCGGGGCAGGCGCGCGTCGCTACAGCTAAAGGCGATCTCCGCGCGGCTACCGGGTTGTATCAGCGCGCTTTCAACACGATACCCCTGCCCGAATATGCCATCGCGCTGGGCGACGTCTATGCGAAGCTCGGCGACAAGCAGCAGGCGCAACGCCAGTACGATCTGGTCCGCGCGCTTGATAAGCTCTTTGTGTCGAACGGCGTCAATACGGACCTCGAGAGCGCACTCTTCTTCGCCGACCACGACATCGACCTGCAGGCGTCGCTGGCGAAGGCGCGCGCCGCCTACGCGGCACGGCCGAGTATCCACACTGCCGATGGAGTAGCCTGGACGTTATATAAGACAGGCAACTACCAGGCGGCCCAGCGCTACGCCGGCGAGGCGCTCAAGCTGGGCACGCACGACGCGTTGAAACTCTTTCATGCCGGCATGATCGCGAAGGCGCTCGGGCAGAAGGAGCAGGCCAGGACGCGACTCCAGGCAGCCATCGATCTCAATCCACACTTTTCTCTGCTCTACGGCGACCTCGCGGCCGCGACGTTGAAAGAGCTTGGGCCGGCACACGAGAGGAGCAGATGATGCGATCGTATCCTCGCTTAGGCTGGAGGCTGGCCTTCCTCGGACCGCCGGCGCTGATGCTCCTGCTGGCGATCTGCGCTCCACCGGTGGCGGCCCATCCGCTCGGCAACTTCACGATCAACCTGTACAGCCGCCTCGAGGTCGGCGCGGAGCGGATCGACATCACCTATGTGGTCGACATGGCCGAGATCCCGACCTATCAGGAGTTCGGCAGTGCTACCGTGGAGACGCGGGTGCCTCGAGCGTACGTCGAGCGCAAGGCGCGCGAGCTGCGCGCAGGCCTGCGGCTCCAGGTCGACGAGCGGGCGCCCGATCTCGCCGCCACGAGCCAGGCAGTGACCTTTCATCCTGGGCAGGGTGGGCTTGTGACGACGCGGATCGACCTCCATTTCGTGGCGATGCTCCCCCGGCTCCAGGCCGGCGCCCAGCGCGCGATCGCCTACGAGGATACCAACTTCGCGGGTCGTCTGGGTTGGCACGAGGTCGTCGTGCAACCGGCGGCCGGCGTTCGCCTGGCGCGCTCGGATGCGCCGGCGACCGATACGAGCGACGAGCTGCGCAGCTACCCCAAGGATATGCTCAGCAGCCCATCCGACGTTCGAAGCGCGCACCTCGTGGTAGCTCCCGGCGGCAACACAGCGGTCCCGCGGCGCGCCGCGCAGCGTGATATCACGGCGCCGGCGACGGACCGCTTCGCCGCGCTGATCATGACCCGCCAGCTTAGCCCGCAGATCCTGGCCCTGGCGCTGCTCGCCGCGCTCGGGCTCGGGGGACTGCATGCGCTCTCCCCCGGCCATGGGAAGACGATCGTCGGCGCGTACCTGGTCGGCGCGCGCGGCACCGCGCGACACGCGCTCTTTCTGGGCCTCACCGTGACGACGACCCACACACTCGGCGTTTTCGCCCTGGGCCTGGTCACGCTCTATGCGTCGCGCTATGTGCTGCCGGAGCAGCTCTATCCATGGCTCGGCGTCTTGTCAGGAGCCATGATCGTCGCGATGGGTCTGACACTGCTGCGGCAGCGCCTCCGGGCGGTCCGGTTCGCGGCAGGGCACGCGCATATGCATTCGCATGACCACGACCACGAGCACGGCCACGAGCACCATGATCCTGCCGTCGGGCATACGCATGGACCACAGACGCACACCCACGTACCGCCCGGTGCCGACGGCTCACCGCTTTCGTGGCGCAGCCTGCTTGCGCTGGGGATATCGGGCGGCTTAATTCCCTGTCCATCGGCGCTGGTGGTGATGCTCAGCGCGATTGCACTCGGACGGATCGGTTTCGGCCTGGTCCTCATCGTCGCGTTCAGCTTTGGCTTGGCAGGCGCGTTAACCGGCATTGGGCTGCTCTTTGTCTACGGAGGGCACTGGCTGAGCCACGTGAGCCGCGGCCACGTCCGCCAACTGGCCGTGGGGCTGCGGTTCATGCCGATCGCCAGCGCCCTTTTTGTCACGGCGGCCGGCTTCATTGTCACGGGGCAGGCAATGTTCCAGGCGGGCTTGCTGCGCTAAGCCGATGGGCCGGTCCCGTCGACGCGGTCGCGGGCGAAACAGAGCCGCTCGCACGTCCTTTTCGTGGAACGAGGTCTCTATGCGTCACTTCTGCACAGCCGTCGCGCTGCTTGCGCTGATGGCCACCGGACTCCCGAGCGCGCGCGCCGCCGAGGGAGGAGCGCAATGCTTCCCCGAGACTCATAGATGCATCAGCGGCCGCTTCGCGGCCTACTGGGCCGCGCATGGCGGTCTCCCTGTCTTCGGCTTCCCGGTTACAACCGCCGCCTATGAAGTCAACGGCGACACGGGCCAGAGCTATCTGACCCAGTGGTTCGAGCGCAACCGCTTCGAGCTACACCCGGAGCAGGCGCCGCCCTATGACGTCTTGCTGGGCCGGCTCGGCGACGCGAGGCTGAAGCAACAGGGACGGGACTGGAAAAGCTTCGCCACGGCGGCCCCGGCCGCGGCACACAGCTTCGCGGCGACCGGACATGCCATCGCCCACGAGCCGTTCTGGCGCTACTGGAGCACGCACGGCTTGGAGTTCGACGGCCAGCCCGGGACGAGCGAAGCCGAAAGCCTGGCACTGTTCGGTCTACCGCTGTCGGAGCCGCAGATGGAGACGAATTCCAGCGGCGATTCGGTGCTGACGCAGTGGTTTGAACGAGCACGATTCGAGGATCACGGTGCGAGCGGCGTGCTGCTGGGCCTGCTCGGCAACGAGGTGCTGCATGGCGGCACGCCGGTCTTCACGGCACCACCGGGACCACCGCCTTCCCCGCCGGCCTACCGCTGTCACCCCTCCTACCCAACTGTATGCATCCCGTCGCCCCCGCCGAAGCTCACGTGTGCCGACATCCCCTACCGGAACTTCCCGGTGATCGGCCAGGATCCGCAGGGACTGGATCCTGATCGCAATGGGATCGGCTGTGAACACTAGCGGCGCCGCCAGGGTGTGCGGTTCGGGGGCGACAATGGCCTGCTACGTCGTCGGATCAGCCCAGTGGTTCCAGGAGGTAACCCCGCGCGCCGGTACGCGCGCCGCGGGCTTGGGCTCGCCGCCTTTGATGTAGGCTACCGGCAGCAGTGCCGCCTGGGTCACCGTCGCCGGGATGCCGAGCAGCGCCGCGGTCTCCTGCTCGTAGCGCAGATGCAGCGTGGTCCAGGCCGAGCCCAGCCCGCGGGCGCGCAGCGCGAGCATGAGCGACCACGCGGCAGGCAGGATCGAGCCGTACGTTCCGGCCTGGGCCATGACGCCCGCGTTCTCCACGCGGCCGGCGATGCACGGGATGATCAGCACCGGCACCTCGTGCATGTGGTCGGCCAGGTAGATCGCCGAGTCCTGCACCCGCAGCTGCTGCGCGACGCGCGGATCCTCCGTCGCAGCAGGCCGCGCCGCCCGCTGCGGGCGGATGTACTCGTCGAAGGACCGGCGGTAGAGCTCGGAGACCCCGGCCCGCAGGCCCGGGTCGGTCACGACGACGAAGTGCCAGCCCTGCGAGTTCGAGCCGGTCGGCGCCTGGATTGCAATTTCGATGCAGCGCTCGATCACCTCCGGCTCGACGGGGCGCGCCAGGTCGAGCCGCTTACGGATGCTGCGGGTGGTCGTGAGCAGCTGGTCGACGGTTGCTAGATCCATAGGAGAGCACCTTTCAATAGAGCCGCGCTGAGACGCGGCGGAGCGAGAAGTAAGTTGCGCCAGCCCTCCGGCCGGGGGCGCGAAGGGCTGGCAGAGCGGGGGCTTGAGCGAGGGAGCGCCCGGCCGCGTAACTATTTGCCGGGCCGCCAGCCGCTGCGGACGTCCTGGATCACCGGGCCGGGACCGACCGGGGTGCTGCTCAGCGAGCCCTCGTCGACCCACCCTGTGCATTCGCGGTGCTGGACCTGGAAGGCGCGCCGGCCGTCCGCCGCCACGCGGCTGTCGAGCAGGAGCACGGCGGCGCCCTGCGGCAGCGCGCAGACGGGAGGCTGCGTGCCCGCGGCCGGCTCCGGCGAGAGCGGAACGACCGAGCCGTTCGCGCCACTCGCTCCCGCGGGGTTCTTCAGATACGCGGTGCCGGGAATAACGAAGTCGCCGGAGCCGGTGTGGACCGGGTGCGTCACCGGCCGGGCTGCGACCGTGTCGGCGCCGGCCTGAGGGGCGCTCGTCTCCGGCGCTCCCGTTTGCGCGGCCCCCGCCTCTGACCTGCTCGTCTCCGGCGCTCCCGTTCGCGCAATCGCCGCGCGCCGCGCCAGCATCCCCGCCACCAGCCCTACCAGCAGGAGCGCGAGGATCGCCAGCAGCAGAAGGCGCGGCGGAGCTGACGCGGCGGCGTGCCGTCGCGCCCGGTGCCGCCGTACGATGCCCAGGACGTCGTCGGCCGTGAGCGGCGGCGCCAGCGGGAGACGGCTGCATGGCTTGCCCGGGGCGGCTTCCGCCCCGGAACCGGGCGCGGCGTCGCCGCCGGCCGTGGCCGAGCCGGCGGCCAGCCCCGCGGCTGCGCCGGCGGCCAGCCCCGCGGCTACACCGGCCGGCCGGGGTGCTGCGACCGGCGGGGCGCTCACGGTGGTAGGACCGGATGCCGCGCTCCGGACGTGGGGCGCCGCGGGGGGCGGGGCGGGGGGGCCGGGCGGGGGGGCCGGGGGTGGGGGGGGGGGCGGGGGGGG
>JBBSGA010000296.1:0-8064 GCA_038254585.1 Chloroflexales bacterium
CTCGTCTTCCCCGATCCGGGCTCGGCCTTCGTCGACCCCGCGTGCAAAGTTCCCACGCTGAGCATGGTGTGCGACATCCGCGACCCGCTCTCGGGCCAAGCGTACAGCCGCGACCCGCGCTTCGTCGCGCGCAAGGCCGAAAAGTACCTGCAAAATAGCGGTATTGCCGACACCGCCTATTTTGGCCCCGAGGCCGAGTTCTTTCTCTTCTCGGACGTGCGCTTCGACCAGAACGCCAACAGTGGCTACTACTATGTGAACAGCGACGAGGCGATCTGGAACAGCGGCGCGGATGGCGGCTCCAACCACGGCTACCGGCCGCGCCACAAGGAAGGCTACTTCCCGGTCCCGCCGACCGATGCGCTGCAGGATGTGCGCTCGCAGATCGTGCTGAACATGATCGCGGCCGGTATCGACGTCGAAGTGCACCACCACGAGGTCGCCACGGCCGGGCAGTGTGAGATCGACATGCGCTTCCAGCCGCTGCTCAAAATGGCCGACCAGGTGATGCTCTACAAGTACATCGTCAAGAACACGGCCAAAGAGCTCGGCTACACCGCTACCTTCATGCCCAAGCCGGTCTTCGGCGACAACGGCTCGGGGATGCACGTGCACCAGAGCTTGTGGAAGAACGGCGCGCCGCTCTTCTTCGACGAGTCGAAGTATGCCCTGCTGAGCGACACCGCCCGCAACTACATCGGCGGCATCCTTGCGCATGCCCCGGCGCTGCTCGCCATCTGCGCGCCGACGACGAACTCCTACCGGCGGCTGGTGCCGGGCTTCGAGGCGCCGATCAACCTGGTCTACTCGCAGCGCAACCGGTCAGCTGCCGTGCGCATCCCGACCTACTCGTCGTCGCCGAAGGCGCGGCGCATCGAGTTCCGCGCGCCGGACCCGGCAGCTAATCCGTACCTGGCGTTCTCCGCGATGCTCATGGCAGGGCTCGACGGCGTGCGGCGCACGATCGAGCCGCCCGCGCCGATGGACGAGGATATCTACGAGCTCTCGGCCGCCGAAAAGGCGCACGTGCGCGGCACGCCCGGTACGCTGTCGGAGGCGCTCGACGCGCTGGAGGCCGACAATGCGTTCCTGTTGGAGGGCAACGTCTTCACCGAGGACCTGATCACTACCTACATCGAGTACAAGCGCACGAAGGAGCTCGTAGAGGTGGCGCTGCGGCCGCACCCATACGAATTCTTCCTGTACTACGACGCATGATCGCCCGCGGACGCCGGACGTCCGTAGAGACGTTATATATAACGTCTCTACAACTCGAACGCTGCTCGACGAGCTTCTCAGTTAGACCACGCCTATGAGCAGCACCTCGATCCACGATCTGCTGCGGCTGGCCCTGCCGGCCGGTACCCGGCTGATGACGAATCACACCGGGGAGCGCGTCCACGTGCAGCATGTGACAAGCCTGCGGGCGACGCACCCGGCCTTTGTCAGCCTCGGCGGCGGCGAGCTGGTGCTCGTCTCCGTGCACGACGCGCTCGCGCTGCACGAGGAAATGACCCAGGCGAGCCTCGTGCGGCGGCTTGGCGAGATCGGCGTGGCGGCGGTGGCCGTCACGGGAGAAGTCGACGACGAGGCCGTGATCTGCGCGGAGAAGGTCGACATAGTGCTGCTGCAGCTGCCGGCCGATGCAAGCGTGCGCGCGATCGAGCGCGACGCGGGCTACCTGCTCGACAATCCGCGGCTCCAGATCGAGCGGCGCGCCTCCCAGCTTTACACCGCCTTGACGCGCCAGGTAGCGGGGGGCCACGGAGCGGAGGCGGTACTGCGGCTGCTCAGCGAGGCGACCGGCCATCCGGCGGCTTTCTACGATTCGGCCGGCGCTCTGCGGGCCGAGTATAGTCCCTGCGGCGGGCAGACGGGCTTCGCGGAGCGCCACCCGCGGCCAGGACTGGAGCGGGACGGCGAGCGGACGTTTCTCTTCAAAGACGTCGGCGGCGGGGAGGCGAAGCTCGGCTTCGTCGGGCTCTGCGGAACCGCACTAGACGACTGGGACGACACGGCGGCCGAGCAGGCCGTTGCCTCGCTTCAGCTCGAGCTGACGAAGCAGCAGGCGGTCGAGGCGGTCGAGGCGCGCGTGGGAGGCGACCTGCTGCAGACGATCCTGAGCGGGACGCCGCCGGATATGCTGGGGCTGCATGCGCAGGCGGCCGAGCTGGGCTACGATCTGCGGCGTCCGCACGTCGCGCTACTGATTGCTCCAGCCGATGGGAGCACGACGACGACGGCAATCCGCGAGCATCTGGAGCATGATCTGCGACTGCAGCAGCGCAGGGCTCCACACATGGTGCGCGAAGATGCCGTTCTCTGCATGTATCCCGACGGTGCCGGCCCGGAGCAGCCGCGACGGGTGCTGGACTCCCTCGCGCGGGAGCTGCCGATCGCCGCCGGAATCAGCTCGCCCTCCCCGACCGCCGCCAGCTGGCAGCGCGCCTATGCCGAGGCGGAGCAGGCGCTGGCGCTCGGCCGGCACCTTTTCGGTCCGCGGAGCGTGACGCCCTTCGTCGACCTCCGGGTCTACCGGCTGCTCTTCGAGCTGCGCAGCTCGACCTCCCTCTGGGACTTCTACACAAGCGTGCTGGGCCGGCTGGTCGCCTACGACCGGGATCACGACGGCGCGCTGCTCCAGACGCTGGAGGGTTACTTCGCGGCACAGGGCAACCTCAGTCAGGCGGCCAAGCTGCTCCAGATCCACCGCAACACGCTGCTCTACCGGCTCCGCCGCATCGGTGAGATCGCTGGCGTGGACCTCGATCACGCCGAGGACGCCCTCGCGCTTCAGGTAGCGCTGAAGGCACATCGCGTGCTGCTCGCGCCGGGGCGAATGGACGGTGAAGGAAGGCGGCCGCCGGAGCGTAGCCGCGGTTGACACGAGCCACCGATTTCAATCGGTGGCTTTCTTATCCCTTAGCCCTGCATAGCGCGCCAGACCTTCTCGGGGGTCATCGGGATGTCGAGGTGCCGTATGCCGAACGGTCTGAGCGCGTCGACCACGGCGTTGGCCACGGCCGGGGTGGAGCCGATCGTCGCGGCCTCGCCGATGCCTTTGACGCCGAGCGGATTGAGCGGGGTTGGCGTTACGGTCTGATCCGTGACGAAGCGTGGGAACTGCGAAGCGCGCGGGACGGTGTAGTCCATGAGCGATCCCGTCAGCAGCTGGCCGTTCTCGTCGAAGACGACCTCCTCCCAGAGCGCCTGGGCGATGCCCTGGGCCAGGCCGCCGTGAATCTGCCCCTCCGCGAGGACGGGGCTGATGCGCGGTCCGCAGTCGTCGACCGCGAAATACGATACGAGGTGGACCACGCCGGTCTCGCGCTCGATCTCCACGACGGCGACGTGCGCGCCGAAAGGACAGGTGTTGGTGTCGGGCGGCTGCCGGAAAAAGGCGGTCGCTTCGAGGCCCGGCTCGAGATCGTCGGGCAGATCGTCGCTGTAGGCGCGGTCGGCGATCTGCGCCAGCGAGAGGCCCTCGCCCGGGACGCCCTGCACCTGATAGCGTCCGCCTGCCAGAACGATATCTTCCGGCGCGGCCTCGATCATCAGCCCTGCTACCCGTCGCGCCTTTTCCTGGACCTTCGCCGCCGCGCGCATGATGGCCGGGCCGCCGACAGCCAGCCCGCGGCTGCCCATTGTGCCCTGGCCCATCGGTGTCTCGCGCGTATCGCCGTGGCGCACGACCACCTGGTCGAAATCGACGCCGATCTGGTCCGCTACCATCTGGGCGAAGGTCGTCTCCTGCCCCTGCCCGTGGGGCGAGATACCCGTGAAGACGGTCACGGTCCCGGTGGGCTCGACGCGGACGATCGCGCCTTCGTACCCAAAGGCGCAGATCTCGACGTAGCAGGAGAGGCCGATGCCGACGAGCCGGTCGCTCTCCGGTCTCTGCACGCGCTGGCGCTCGCGCAGGACGGGGTAGTCTGCGATCTCGAGCGCCCGGGAGAGGGCAAGGTCGTAGTCGCCGCTATCGTAGGATTTACCCGTGGGAGTCGCGTAGGGGAACGCCTCGGGCGGAATGAAATTCCGCCGCCGCAGCTCGACCGGATCCAGCTCCAGCTCGCGCGCGATCAGGTCCATCATGCGCTCGATGTAATACGCCGGCTCGGGTCGCCCGGCTCCACGGTAGGCAGCCACGGGCGTCGTGTTGGTGTAGGTACAGGTGATCTCGATGTCGACCGCCGGAATGCGATAGACGCCGATCGCCATCAGGCCCGTCGACTCGGGGATATCGGGCGCGACCGGGTAGGCACCGAGATCCGCGAGCAGACGCATCCGCAGCGCCGACACGGTCCCATCCTCCTCGACGGCCGCCTCGAGGTCGACGATCTGTGCACGGCCATGCATTGTAGCGGACATATGCTCGATGCGCGTCTCGACCCACTGCAGGGGCAGGCCGAAGCGGCGCGTGAGAGCGCTCAGGGCGATATCCTCCGGGTAGGTAAAGATCTTGACCCCGAAACCGCCCCCGACCTCGGGCGCGATCGCGCGGACGAGGTTCTCGGGCAGGCGCAGCGCCTCGGCCACGTTCTGACGCAGCCCGTGCGGTGCCTGAGTGCTGCTCCAGATCGTCAGCCCGCCGGTGGTTCCATCGAGCGCGGTGACGACGGCGCGTCCCTCCATCGGAACCCCTGAGAGGCGCTGGCTGACCATGCGCTGCTTGACGACGTGAGCCGCGCGCGCGAAGGCGGCGTCGACGTCGCCCGTCTGGCGGCGCCACACATGCTCGACGTTGCTCGACTTGTCGTCGAAAAGCCGCGGCGCGCCGGGCGCAATCGCCTGCGCGGGATCGACCACCGCCGGGAGAGGATCCCAATCGACGACGACCTCGGCGGCAGCGTCGGCGGCGATCGCGGCTGTCGTGGCGATCACCGCGGCCACGGCCTCGCCGACGTGGCGAACGCGGTCGACGGAGAGCGCGTAATGCGTGTTCTGCTTGCTCTGCTCATTCGGGTTTTCCTCGGAGGGAATCTCCGCCGGGTCGGCCATCGGCATCGGCTCGTAGTCATCGAGGAGATCCTGTCCGGTCACGACCGCGACGACGCCCGGGATCTGGGCCGCCGCCGAGGTGTCGATACTACCGATCCGGGCATGCGCGTAGGGGCTGCGCACGAAGGCGACGTGGTGCATGCCGGCCAGCTTGAGGTCTCCAACATAGGTCGCAGTGCCGGTGATCAAACGCGGGTCTTCCTTGCGCTTCACACGCGCGCCCATCAGCGATGAATACGCCATTCCACCAACCTTTCGTTCACGTTGCCGCGGCCGGCCTCTCCTCTACCGGCGAAGCACGGACCAGGGGCTTGAAGCCGGACGCTATCGTAGCACAATGCACCAACGCTTGGCGTTCTTGGTGGTCAAGTCGTCCTGCGCGGCGGCTCCGCGAGGATGTCGGCGGGTGAGGGGAGGGGCTCTGCCAGGGTCTCGCCCCAGAGAAGGCCGCGGATATGGCGGTAGGCCTCGCGGTAGCGCTTCAGGCCGCGGAGGCGCGCGATCCCGTCACGGGTCGACGCCAGGACCTCACTATACGCTTTGTTGCTGGATGGCTCGTCGATGATGCGCGCCCAGATCGGCTGCGGAGCCGCGAAGCGCGCCATTGCGGCGTAGGAGAACTTGGCGTCCTCCCAGGGCGAGGGCGCGCCGCGGGCGCGGCGCTGAAAATCGGGGCGCACCACGCGCTGCGGAAAGTGGCACCAGTCGCCGGCAAGCGGGCACGGCAGGTCGTTCGGGCAGGGTGCGATCGTTCTTGCGCCCAGGTCGAGGAGCCGGTCGCGCGCACTACGCACAACCTCGAAAGCGGCCGATGTGCCCGGCTCGACGATCAGCAGCACGCCTGCCGTCGAGCGCCAGGCAAACTCCACCACGGCACGCCGCGCTGGCGGCTCGAGCTCGTTGAGCACGTGTCCCAGCACCACCAGGTCGAAGCGCCGCTCTTCGGGCTCACGCAGGTGGGTGAGATCCTGCCGCTCCCACCGCGCGCCACGGACAGATGGCGCGTGACTGGCACTCCCGATCGCGCGGCCGAGTGTGACAAAGGCCGGCTCGCGCTCATAGGCGGAGGCTGAGCAGAGCGACGGCCAGCGGTCTGCCGTGGCCCAGAGGGCCGTGCCAGGCCCCGCGCCCAGGTCGAGCACGCTCGAGGGCGCCCAATCCGGTATGCGAGCCGCCGTCGCGGCCATCGCACCGTGAAGCTGGGCATAGGTGGCCGGCATCACCAGTGCGACGTAGCCGAGGGCCTGGTCCCGCCCTGCGACCAGCGGCTGCTCGCCGCCGGCGCGGGGCGCGCGGTAACGCTCGCTGACCGCCAGCGCCTCGCGCGTCCAACGGGCGGCCGGAGCCGAGGTGAGCGCCCACGCGAGCGCCGCTTCGAGCTCCTCCGGCAGCCGGATCGTTCGCGGGCCGTAGGAGAGCGCTGTCGTATCGTCGTCCGGTCTACTCATCCCGACGAGCCTACTATCCTTCGACACGGCGGAGGTCCTCACCCCCAGCCCCTCTCCCACGCCTGGGAGAGAGGAGCACGAAACCCTACGCCCCGGCGCGGGAGAGGGGTGGCGCCGCTGCCCGGTCACACGCACACTATACTACGGCCGGCTACTCCCCACGCTGCCGCTCGTCTCCGCTCCGCTCCAGCTCGCCCTCCGCGGCGCACAGCCAATGCTCAACGATCAGCTGCAGCTCTGTGATCTTCACCGGCTTGCTCACATAATCGTCCATTCCGGCGGCAAGGCAGGCTTCCCGGTCGCCCTGCATCGCGTTGGCGGTTGCGCCAAAGCCGTCGAGCTCCGGCATCTGGCAGTCCATGAGCACGACGGCGTAGGGCCGTGCCGCCACGGCCGCGACTGCCGCGCGCCCGTTGCCCACGACGTCCACCCGGTAGCCAAGCTTACGCAGCTGCAGCAGCGCCAGCTTCTGGTTGACCGGGTTGTCTTCCGCCACCTGGATCACCGGCTCGGCGCCCGGTGCGCCGGCTTGTGCGGGAATGGCGACCGGAACTGCCCCCGCGGTGGGCGCGTCGCCGCGGCTTGGCGCTAACAGACGCGTCCCGTTCTCCAGATGTGCCCGATGGAGCGCGCTGGCAATGGCGTCGAGCAGATGTGATTGCTTCACCGGCTTGCTCAGATAGCCGGCGAAACCAACCGCCTGGGCCGCCGCGCCGCGAGCCCGCTCGTCGAACGGGAGCATCAGCAGGAGCTGAGTGCGCCGCGGCGCGGCGTAAGCCGCCAACGTTTGCGCGAAGGCAGCGGGCTGGAGATCCGGCAGCGACGCATCCAACGTCCCGGCGAGATCCGCTTCGCCTTCCTCTGGGCTGCCCGGGCCGTCTCGCGGCGTGGTCTGCCGCGTCGTGCCATGGGTCGAGCCGTCTCGTGGGACGTTCGAGATGCCGCCGTGCGAGGCCGGAAGCTGCGCTGGGCCAGCGCTGCGCCGGCTAACATCACAAGCGCCGCGGCGATCAGGGGCAAGTTCTCGGTCAGGAGCAGCGTGCTGTTTGCGGGGAGCATAGGTTCACCTTCGCTTTAAGTGCCGGCAACCGCCTCAATCAGGGGCTCGCCCGATCCGAGGTCGTCACTCTGGACAAAGATGAGCAGTGCGCCACGCCGTGACCGGATGTGCACGGTAAGTCTACCTATACGGTTGCACGCGGCACAATGGTCGCGCAGACTATTCGACGTCAGTACCGGCCCAGGTCGCTGAGGAGGACCAGGCGGTGCGTCCGGAGGGAGGTGCTAGCCGGCAGGCCGCGGTGCGGGGTAGGTGGTACCGACTTATAAAGATGCTCCTTGTGCTGCGGTGTTGGACTGCTCCGGGACGTGGGGTGCTACACAGGACGAAGAGGATCGGGTCTCCTGAGTCGGCAACCCGGCTGTCGAGGCGGCGCCTGGACCCGCGGCTTTGGGCTCGTAAAAGAATAACTTCCTGTTTTCGGCTTGGCCATCTATCCGGTGACAGCCACGCAGGGTAGAATGAGCGCGGAACAGATCCATAATGTGTGGGAGCCGAGCATGGCAGCGTTGGACGTACCCCTGTGTCAGTGCCCATGGTGCCGTGCGGCGACGGACC
>JBBSGA010000297.1:0-8063 GCA_038254585.1 Chloroflexales bacterium
CTCGTACGTAAACTGCTCGGTAAGGTGCATCGTCTATGATCCTCATAACGACATGGTTGGAGTGGGAATGCAGTCTGGGAAGGCCGGCCTACATACGGCTCACCCCCCAGGGCCGGACGTGACGGATCGCTGCCTGCCGCCACCATGTCGTCCGAAAAGTGGAGCAGCCTTGGCGCGCCTGTTGGCTCCGGCCGGTAGGCGCTGCTGCTATATTGGGCACTGACCGGTGCATATTCGTATCGAGCGGGCCAGGAGATTACGAGCGTATGGGCCGACCAACCATTCTGATCGCTGACGACGATGTCGTCATGCGCAGGCTCCTACAACATCATCTTCAGCAGGCCGGCTATGCCGTGGTCAGTACGATTAACGGCGCGGAAGCGATCGAGTGCGGCCAGGCACAGGCCGTCGACCTGGTCATCACCGATCTCTACATGCCGTTCTTCAACGGTCTCGAGGTCTGCCAGCACCTGCACGGTGCAGCTGAAACCGGAAGGGTGCCGGTGATTATCATCTCCGCGCCGGCTGAGCGCGTGAGCCGGCAAGAAGCTGCGGCTACGGGAGTCTACGCCTGGCTCACCAAGCCATTCAATCCCTATGACCTCCTGGCGACCGTTCGGCAGGCACTAAATGCCTAGCAACGACGCCCTTTCGAGCCTACGCGCCTACCTGGCGCCCATTGTCGACCTGGACCGGGCGGCGGCCGTTCTACACTGGGACCAGCGCACCTATATGCCGCCCGGCGGCGCATCTGCGCGCGCCGATCAGCTCGCGACGCTTTCGCGGCTCAAACACGAGCTGGCCATTGCCCCGGCCCTAGAGGAGCTGCTCGACGCGGCGCATGAGACAGCCGTCGAGGACGAGGATCGCCGCCTGATCCAGGTGGCGCGACGCGATTTCGGCCGCGCGCGGCGGCTGCCCGCGGAGCTCGTCGCGGAGCTAAGTCATGCGCGCTCGATCGGAAACGAGGTATGGGCCGAGGCCAGGGCTTGCAGAGACTGGAGCCTCGTCGTGCCCAGCCTCGCACGGATCGTCGATCTCGTCCGGTCTGTTGCGGAGCACGCGGGGTATCCGGAGCATCCGTACGACGCACTGCTCGACGACTACGAGCCCGGTATGACGACGGCTCAGGTCAGCCGGCTCTTTGATGACCTCAAGCGCGACCTCGTGCCGCTGGTCCAGCAGATGGCCCCGCGATCGACAGAGGGCGACGATGCCTGCCTACGCAGGCAGTTCGATCCCTCGGAGCAGCTGGCCTTTGGCCTGTCGATCGCCCGCGCGTGGGGCTTCGACCTCGAACGCGGGCGCCAGGATCAGACGCTGCATCCCTTCTGCACCGCATTCGGCCCGGACGACGTACGCATCACGACGCGGATCTCGGCGGAGTTTCTCTCATCCGCGCTCTTCGGGACGCTGCATGAGACCGGCCACGCGCTCTACGAGCAAGGTATTCCGCGCCACCTCGCACGCTCGCCCCTGGGACAAGCCGCCTCGCTTGGCGTACACGAATCCCAGTCTCGCCTGTGGGAACATCTCGTCGGCCGCAGCCGAACCTTCTGGGAGCGCAACTACGCCGAGCTCCAGCGCGCGTTCCCGGCGCAGCTCGGCCGGATATCGACGGATACCTTCTATCGGGCGATAAATACTGTCAAGCCCACCTGCATACGGGTCGAGGCAGACGAGCTTACCTACAATCTCCACATCTTTCTACGCTTCGAGCTCGAGCTAGCGCTAATCGAGGGCCGCCTGGACGCCGCGGACATCCCCGGGGCCTGGAATCAAGGGATGGTCGATCTGCTGGGCATCGTGCCGCCCGACGACGCGCTCGGCGCTCTGCAAGATGTGCATTGGGGGAGCGGCCTGTTCGGCTACTTCCCGACCTACACGATCGGCAACGTGCTCTCAGTCCAGCTCTGGGAGGCTGCACAGGCGGACGATCCCCTTGTACGCGACGAGATTTCGTCCGGACAATACGGCCGGCTCCTCCAGTGGCTTCGCGAGCATGTGCATCGCCACGGGCGCCAGTATCTACCGGCCGAGTTGGTTGTCCTGGCGACGGGACGTGAGCTGAAGGCCGAGCCGTACCTGCATTACCTCCGGACGAAGTTTGGCGCGCTCTACGACGGCGCAAGCACGATCCCTTAGCGCCAAGCCGGGCGTCCGCTCCCGCTAGCTCGCCTCTCGTTTCCCTGATTGGCGCGCTCGCCTCGCGCCCGGCCGGCGGGCAGGGTAGAGAACCGGTCTCAGTATGCCTGTGCTATCATAGTCTCAGCCCGGCGCGGGTCCGGTTGGCAGCCGTAGGCTCTCCGGCTACCAGCTTCTGACGACTGACTACTGGCAAGAGCAGGGTAAGCATGGACAAGACCGACTACATTTGGTTCAACGGCGAGCTTGTCGCGTGGGATAAAGCGACGATCCACGTCCTCTCACACGTAATCCACTACGGATCGAGTGTTTTCGAGGGCATTCGGTGCTACGCGACTCCCAAGGGGCCGGCCATTTTCCGGCTCAAGGAGCACACGCGGCGGCTCTTCGACTCGGCCAAGATCTATCGGATGCCGATTCCGTTTACGCCTGAACAGGTGAACGCCGCCTGCAAAGAGGTGGTAGCTGCGAACAAGCTCGAGAGCGCCTACCTGCGGCCGATCGCCTTCCGTGGATACGGCGAGCTGGGAGTCGATCCACGTCCGAGTCCGGTCGACGTAGCCGTGGCGGCGCTCAACTGGGGTCGCTATTTCAGCGAAGAAGCGCTGGAGCAAGGCGTCGACGTAGGGGTCTCTTCGTGGTGGCGCATGGCTCCCAATACGCTCCCCGCGATGGCCAAGGTCGCCGCGAACTACATGAACTCGCAGCTGATCCGTCTCGAGGCGGCTCAGCATGGCTACAGCGAAGGGATCGCCCTGGACACACAGGGATTCGTCAGCGAAGGCTCGGGCGAAAACCTCTTCCTGGTGCGCGACGGAAAGGTCTTTACGCCGCCCCTGAGCGCCTCGGTGTTGCCAGGAATCACACGTGACACCGTGATCACTTTAGCCCATGATATGGGCATCGAGATTATCCAGGAACGCCTGCCGCGTGAAGCGCTCTACATCGCGGACGAGCTCTTCTTCACGGGTACGGCCGCCGAGGTCTCCCCGATTCGCTCGGTCGACGGGATCCAGATCGGCGCCGGCCGGCGTGGCCCGATCACGCAGCAGATCCAGAGTGCCTTCTTCGACCTGATCAGCGGCGAGATCGAAGACCGCTGGGGGTGGCTGGAGCAGGTCCGGTAGCGCAGAATACGTCGCCGCCGGCCATCAGCTACCAGGCATGATATGGCGGATCCGGAGGCGGGCTACGCGCGGCCGCTCCGGCTTCCGCCGATCCGCTCGCGCAGAGCCTGCCTATAGAGATCCTCGAACTGCACGGCGACAGCAGCGGGCGCAAATCGCTCGTGCGCCCGCCGACGGGCAGCGGCTCGGAGCGCAGCACGACGCTGCGGATCCTCCAGCAGCCCCGCGACTTTCCGTCCAAGCGCCGGCGCGTCCACTGCGAGGACACCGTTCACACCGTCCGTAATAACCTCAGGCGTTCCACCCGTAGCCATCGCCGCGACACATGCGCCTGCCGCGCCGGCTTCGAGCAGAACACGGCTCAGCGGCTCGCCCCATGCCGACGGGAAGAGCAGGACTTCGGCATGATGCATCAGGCGTAGAACCTCGTCGTGGGCAGTCCACCCGGGAAGGATCCGGACGGCGAGGCCAAGAGCCGCCAGGTCGCGCTCGAGCAGGCCCGCGAGCGAACCGCTTCCGGCGACGACGAGCAGCGGCAGGGCTTTGCCTCCAAGCGCCTCCTGCGCAGCGGCCATAACCGCCGGCAAGAGATGCACCCCTTTGTTGCGCTCGAGCTTTCCGACGTAGAGCAGAAAAGGGCCGGGAACTGGATCAGAAGAAGGCGTCTGGACCAGCTGCTCCACGGCGTCGACATCGACGATATTCGGAATGACATGGACGCGCTCGGGCGCAACGGACGCGGGCAGGAACCGTGCTACGTACCGGCTTACGGCGACGACGGCATCGGCTCGCGCCAGGAAATATTGCCTCCGGCGAAGATGGCCGAGCATGTAGGGTATCGTGAGGCTCGCAAGCAGACCGGCTGCAGCACCACGCCGTGCTATGAGATCGGTCAGGAGCGAGGCCGCGGTTGTCCGTGGGTAGGGCATTCGGCCGCCATGCAGGCCCGTCGCAAAATAGTCACGCGGCCAGTGGTCGCGGACCGTCGCCACGACCGCCAGGCCAAGCTCTTCGCCTGCTAGGACTGCCGGCGGCACCGTCTGAACATGCTGGGCATGTATGACTGTGCGACGCTCACCTCCGAGAGGCTCACGACGCAGCACTTCGCGTACGATCACGTTCCGCATCAGCGGCCATAGCCACTCGTGGCGATACCAGTTGGCAAGCACAGGGAGCCGCGGCGCAACGTACGGCACTGCTACGGTCGCAACGCCGAGCACATCGCCGATCTCCGGCACAGCCAGGCGCAAGCTAGGGCCGGCGCGCCGTACGGGACGTGGCACGATCGCCACGACTTGGTGTCCGCGGTCCTGGAGTGCCCGCGCGAGCGCATGCGCGCTCCAGCCCGCGCCGCCGCACACAGGCGGAAAGACGTCGGTAGGCATCATGATACGCAGAGACTCGTTCGCTGCCCGGTCCATGCTCAACCGCCTATCGTTCGAAGCACCTTGTCGAGCTCACGGCAGTGATGCTGCCAGGAAAAATCACGCACCACGCGGTCACGAGCCCGACGACCCAGCTCCTCACGTTGTGGCGCTTCTACCACCCGCCGGATGGCGGCCGCGAGGCCGGAGATATCGCCTTCGCAATAGAGCGCACCTTCTATGCCTTCACGAATCGTCGTGTCAAGCGGCGGAATAGCAGGAGTGATCACCGGCAGTCCGACCGCCATATACTCATAGATCTTGAGGGGCGACCAGAAAAAGCCCGCGGCACGCAGGGCGGGGTGCTTTTCAGTGTTGAATGGAGCCACACCGGCATGTGCAAGGCCAAGGTAACCCGGCATGAGGTCATGGGGAACGCTGCCGGTGAAGCAGAAATTGCCAGGATACTGAGAAGCCGCGCGCTCCGCGGCCGGACGCTCGGGACCATCGCCGATGAGCAGAAAGACGTAGGGCACGCCGTCGTCGAGGAGCCGGAGAGCGGCGGCGACGAAATCGTGGACGCCGTGCCAGGCCCGGAAGCTTCCCGCGAAGACGACAACCGGGCGACGCTGTGGAAGTCCTAACCGGGCGTGCAGCGCGGCGGCCTCTGCCGCGTCACACGGAGGCCGGAAACGATCGACGTTGGCGCCCCAGGGTAGCTCAACAATCTTCTCAGAAGGAATCGTCGTGGGAACGGTCGTCGCCAGCGGTGTGACGATCCGCGTTGCCGCGCGGCACTGCCAGGTCGCCCAACGGCGCAGAGGACCACCCAGACGGTCGTCAAGCCGGCGCTTGAAGACAGCGGGAGGATCTACGATCAGGGCATTGACCTCGAGAAGAGACGGAATACCGTGCCGATACGCTGCGAGCACCCCGGCGCCGGCCAGATTGTAGTACCGCTCCATCACCACGTTAGGTGAAAGGACCTGCACCATGCGAGCGATCAGTGGATAGCCGAGCAAGCTTAGGGACTTCGGCAGATCGAGATAATGAAGGTCAACCCCCTCGACACGGATGCGGCCGAAGCCCAACCCCCGGGCAGGCCCACGCCGGCTATGGGCAACGACGTGAACTTCATAACCGAGTCTGTGGAGTCCGCTGGCGACCTCCCACACATGTGTGGAGCCGCCGTGCGACCCGGGAAGGTCAATGCCGGCCGCTACGTAGAGCAGCTTCACAGCCGCTCGTAGCGATCCAGATCCAGTGCGATGAAGAAGGAGCCAGGTGCCTTCGTATGGACGACATTCTTCGCGCGGTCGACCTCGGTCTCCTCGAGCCCAACAAGCAGCGTCGTATTGCCGCGCCGCAAGAACCCGCCGGTGCTGGCAAGCCGAGTAACTCTGAAACCTTGAGCGACGAGCGCATCGACCGTCGCATCGATCCGCGCATCTTCAACGACGAACACAGCCAACTTCATGCATCTGTCTCCTTGTGACCTCCTGCTTAGTGCGCCGCGATTATACGTTGGGCATCAGAGAGCGTCAAACATTTGCCAGCTATCTGGGGCTTGTGTATAATAGGTCTGGGCCGGTAGCTCAGTGGTAGAGCAGCACCCTTTTAAGGTGAATGTCGTGGGTTCGAGCCCCACCCGGCTCATCGCTAACTACCTGTTGCCGGGTGCTCTGACTGTACCTCAGTTGATGCCATCGAGACGTAAGCAGCTTGTGAGTTTGTAGTCGACGCGGCGGAGGGTATCTTAAGCCCTCCGCCGCTTTCATTAGCCATGGACAAGGGCAACATCAACACGTTCAACGGCGAGATCGTCGCGGTCCTGCGGTCGAAATGTATCGGCTTCCAGCGCCGCGATGCCGGGCTTGTGACCGTCGTAGAATCGCTTATACGGCCCAAAGACGGTCCGCCAACGGTAGTCTATCAGCTATGGAGCGCGGACGGAGCCATCAATCTCATCCTTCGCTCGCGGCCCAGGATCGATATTCCTGCGCCGCCGCGGGGGGACTGAGACGGGTCGATGTAGATATAAATCGCAAGAGATAAGAGAGTGCATGGCAGAAATCTGGCCGGACGAACTCGATCTGCAGGTGACCGGCATTGCCCAGGGGGGTGACGGCGTCGGCCGCTGGGAGGGACGCACGGTCTTCGCCTCGGGCGCACTCCCCGGCGAGCGCGTGCGCGTGCGCCTCTACGAGCGACAGCGCGCATTTGCGCGAGGGACAACCGTGGCAATCGAGACGGCCGCCCCTGAGCGTAACCGGCTCACCTTGCCCGCTCGAAGACCGCTGCGCAGCCGGCGACTGGCGCTGGATCGACTACCAGGCCCAGCTACGATTCAAGGCGACGATTCTACAGGAGCAGATGCAGCACATCGGGGACCTCGACGTGGCGGTATCGGCGGTACATGGGATGGCGGAGCAGGCACATGCTACGCTGCCGCCACTTTGTGCGGCCGGTAGGGGATGGGGATACCGAACGACCGTAGAGCTGCACGCGGCCGGGGGCAAGCTCGGGTATTTCGCTCCCGGCTCGCGGCGCGCTGCAGACGTTCCACAATGCTGTCTCCATCACGTCTTAATCGACGCGGCCCTCGCGGCTTTGCGTGAAGCGCTCGGCAAGGGCGAGGCGCAGTTCCGGAACGTGACGCTGCGCTGCGCGCCGGCGACCCAGGCGGTGCTGGGGATCGTGGAGCTCGACGACGCTCGGGGCTCAGTTGAGCGGCTTGCCGAGCGCTGGATCGATGCCTGCCCTAGGCTCCAGGGCGTTATACAGCGTGCACACTCCCGCATGAAGGTCGTATGCGGCCGGGATCATCTGATCCAAGAACTGCGCGGCATCCGCTGGCACGTAAGCGCAGGCTCCTTCTTTCAGGTGAACGCGGAGCAAACGGCGCTGCTGATCGAACGAGTAGTCGACCTCTTGCAGCTCTCGCCCGGCGAGCAGATCCTCGATCTCTTCTGTGGAGTTGGGACCTTTGCGCTACCCCTCGCGCAGGCAGGCGCGATCGTGACGGGTGTCGAGGTATATGCCCCCGCGATCGAAGACGCGCGACGTAGCACAGCACTGAACGGCCTCGACGGTCTGGAGTGGCACGCGGGTCCGGCCGAATCGGTTCTGGCGCGGCTCGCGGGACCCTACGACGCGGCCGTGCTCGACCCACCTCGCCGCGGGTGCGCTCCCGCGGCTCTAACGCACCTCCTGCGCCTTAAGCCCGAGCGGATCGTCTACGTTGCCTGCCATCCAGGAACACTCGCGCGCGATTGTAAGGTGCTGAGCGAGGGCGGCTACATGGTCGAGCGCGCCGAGATGATCGACCTCTTTCCCCACACTCATCACGTCGAGAGTATTGTTCTGCTCCGCCGCCGGGTGGGCCGGTGACCCGGTAGGTGTTCGCGCGGTGCCGCCCACCCCCGCC
>JBBSGA010000298.1:0-8031 GCA_038254585.1 Chloroflexales bacterium
GAAGGCGGCCGCGTGCATCGTCACGAGGGGCGCGGGTGCCACAATCGGCAATTGCATCAGCGATTCCCCTTATCCTGCGGTGGTGTACCGATAGGTGAAGATAGCACATCGTGCCTCGGATGGCAAAACACAACAGTCGAGTAACGTCTCTAACGTCGCCGGCCCCGCGGCCGTCGCCCTCGCAGACGTTGCATGCAACGTCTCTACCGGTTCGCCGCGGTAGAGGCGCACGATGTTGGCGATGTATTCGATCTGCTCGGGCGCGAACTCGCGGTGCGCGCGGTCGATCTGTTTGAAGATTTGGCGAGCGTCGACGAAGAGCACCTGGTCTTTGCGAGCCGTCGCCTGCTTGCCGCGGTCGAGGAACCAGAGCGTGCAGGGCAGCGTGACGGTGTAGAAGAAGTTGGGGCCGATGCTGATCATCACGTCGACGGCGCGCGCCTCGATCAGCTTGCGCCGGATCTCGAGCTCGGTGCCGCGGGCGTCGGCGGCCGAGTTGGCCATCACGAAGCCCGCGCGGCCCTGCTCGTCGAGCGCGCTCCAGAACTCCTGGATCCAGAGGTAGTTCGCGTTGTCGGCCCTGGGCACGCCGAACGGGTAGCGCGGGTCGTCCTTGATCTTCTCTTTGTCCACCTTGTCGACGTTGAAGGGTGGATTGGCCATCACGAAGTCGAAGCGCCCGACGCTGCCGTGCAGATTCTCGTAGTAGGTGTTGCCCTGGCGGATGTCGCCCGAGAGGCCGTGCACGGCGAGGTTCATGCGGCAGAGCCGGACCGTCTCGGCGCCCTTCTCCTGACCGAAGATCGAGATCTCGGCGTTAGGGTTGCGCTGGTGCTCCGCGACGAAGCGCGCGCTCTGCACGAACATGCCGCCCGAGCCACAGGCCGGATCGAAGATTCGGCCGTGGTAGGGCTCGATCACCTCCACGATCAGCTTGACCAGGCTGGTCGGCGTGAAGAACTCGCCGCCTTTCTGCCCCTCGGCCATGGCGAACTTGCCCAAGAAGTATTCGTAGATCTTGCCGAAGGCGTCGCCCTCGATGCCCATCGGGATGCGCGAGAAGGTTTTGAGCAGCGCGACCAGCGTGTCGTTTTCGAGGCGGGTGTAGGTCTTGGGCAGAACGTCCTTGAGCTCCTCGTTCTCGGCCTCGATCGCCTTCATCGCGTCGTTGATCGCCTTGCCGGCGTTCTCGCCCTCGGGCAGTTGGAGCAGCCGCTCGAAGCGCGCCTCCTCGGGCAGGTACATCACGCCGCGCGCCTGATAGTCGGCCTTGCCGATCGTGCGGCGGCTGCCTGTCTCTCGGGTAGTAGCCGCGAGCTCCTGTTGTGCCTTAGCGAACTTATGATCCGCGAAGCGCAGGAAGATCAGGCCCAGCACAGGTACCGAGTACTCGGAGGATTTGAGCTTGGAGTTGGCGCGCAGCTCGTCCGCGGCTTCCCAGAGCGTCTTTTCGATCTCCTTGAGGCTGGCGGGACCGGGCGTGGAGACAAAAAGCGGGCGCTGCACGGCTGCCATGGCGGACCTTTCTCAAGCTGGGGATACGGGCCGCCGTAAGTCTACCACACGCGCTAGCTGCATGAAGGCCCATCGGAGATTATGATGACCATATAGGGAGGCCGGGCAGCTCAGCGAACTGCCCGGCCTCTTAACCGCCGATGCCGACTACGTGGGCGCAGTATAACGTTGTAGGTCTTATTGAACGGTGAACGACGTCGAAGCCGAAGCGAGCAATGTCGAGCCATCGAAGACCGTGCCGGTTACTGGGTACGTACCGGGGCATGCCGGGGCCGTGTAGAGAGCGGTCGCCGAGTAGGTTTCGCCGGGCTTGAAGAGGCGAGTGAACGACGCGTGGTCCGTATACCCGCACGGACCTGTGACGTCGTAATTGATCGTCAGCCGGGCATTCTTGCTCAATCCACTGGTGATCGAGCCGCTGATGGAGACGGTGCCACCGGGCGCGACTGTCGTCGGGCTGGCGCTAAGCGTAAACGTGGTGCTCGACGCGAAAGCTGGTCTGGGGCCGGCCGATACCGCCAGCATGAGCGCCAGGGCGAAGCCGGCGATGGCCAAGGTGCGAGTCGTTTTCATCCTTTCTTCCCTCCAATACGTGGATGTGCTGATACTGCTGCTGATGTGCCGGATAGATGAGCCGGCCACCCGCAGCGAGCGGCCGTCGCTGGGCAGCGCCTGACGTGTGATGATCGCGTCTCTTCCTCGTGGGATCCGGAAAGCCTGCTATGGAAGATCCAAACGACGCCGGCGCCAGCTGTTAACCCTCACTTTACCAATGTTGGCAGCAGGATTGAATGGCCAAGGGTCGGTCGGTGTCACGGACCTTGGTCTCACTCGATCAGACTTTGGTCGGACCTGCGTCCTCGCGTCGTCGGTATGACGTATAGATAGAGGCAGGAGACGTATAGGTTGGAGATGAAGCGGTACGGTCGGGTGAGCGCCCCCGCAGTTGGAAAGAGGAGCGCTGGCGAACCAGCTTGGTCTGGCGCAGACGAAGAGCATACGCGCGAGCGCGAACGCCAGCCGCGGCTACTCGAAAATGTATAGCCTGGTCCGTCTCAGCGGAACGTATCGTATCATCGCGGTTGCCGAATTCTATCACTCGGCGGCGGACGCAAGCGATCATGCGCGATAAGATTACGGTGGTCACCGTCGATGGCCATGAGCTTTTTCGGAAAGGCGTAGCCCACACCCTCAGAGCCGAGCGCGACATCGACATCGTCGGCGAAGGTGCTACGGCTGACGACGCCATGCGCCTGGCCTGCGATCTGCTACCCGATTTGATCTTGCTGGATATCGCGATTCCGGGCGGCATCCACGCCGCGCAGACGATCGCGGCCGCCTGTCCGGTCGTCAAAATCGTCATGCTGACGGGCTCGGATGAGGAAGACGACGTCATCGCGGCGCTAAGAGCTGGCGCGCGTGGCTATATTCTCAAGGGTGTGCTCGCGCGGGAGCTGGTGCGGATCCTGCGGGCGATTTACGCCGGCGAAGGATACGTGCCACCGGCACTGGCGGCGAGCCTCTTGTCGGATATAGCCGGAGCCTCGTCCGGCGAGCGGTCTCGCGAGAGCCCGCTGGACGAGCTCACGGAACGAGAACACCAGATCCTTGAGCGGGTCGCCGTCGGCTTTAGCAACAAAGAAATCGGCCAACAACTCCATCTGAGCGAGAAGACCGTGAAGCATCACATGACCAACATCCTGCAAAAGCTTCAGGTGCGAAACCGTGTAGAGGCCGCGCTGTTGGCCCGGCAAGGCAGCTGGGCTGATCCAAAGACCTCAAGGCCCGCCGGATGACTTCGTGGATGCGCAGGTAGACCGTGGAGACGACGAAAAGCGGACGCTGCACGGCTGCCATGGTAGACCTTTCGCGAGCTGAGGACCGGGAATGGCCGTAAGTTTACCACAAGCAAGCCAGATGCTGCGGCGCGGGTCTGCGCAAGCTTCATCGCGGATGCCGGCGATGGTAGGCTGTTGACAGCGGGACTAGAATATTAACCAGACCCCAAGACCACTACCCTAAGGAGGCGTCATGATCCTGGTACGCAACGTTTTCCAGCTGAAGTGGGGTAAGGCGGACGAGGCGCTGGCGCTCATGGAGCAATTCCGATCGGTCAGCGGCAACCAGGGCGTGCGCGGGCTGCGCATCCTGACCGACCTGGGCGGCACTATGTTCTCGCTGGTGCAGGAGATGGAGGCCGAGAGTCTGAGCGCGTGGGAGCAGCAGCGCGGCCAGATGTTCGCCAACCCAGAGTGGCAGGCGATGTTTGCGCGGATGAATGACCTGGTCGAATCCGGGCGGACGGAGTTCTACAACATCCACCTGAGCCAGTGACAGATCCGTTCGCGTCGTTTGCTCGTGCCCCTGGTGCTTAGCCAGGGGTGCTGCTTTGTCATGAATGAGGAAGGAAACCGTGCACAGTGACCCGATGGAAGCCGGCGTATACTCAGTGCATGATCAAACCGGATGTGGTAGGGGACGAGCGGATGGCTGTTGACGTAGGTGACGCCGATCTGTGGCTTGTTCGGAAAGCTGATGGTCTCGAAGTGAATCTGCTGGCGTTGCAGGGCCTCTGGACCGAGGCGCAGTACCTCAACCTGACGGCCCAGTCCAACCACCTGATCGAGCTCACCGACGGCGTGATCGAGGTGTTGCCGATGCCGACCCGCGAACATCAGAAGATCCTGGCCTCTCTCTATCGCAGCCTCTTCGCCTTCGTCCAGTCTCTTGGCGGCATTGTGCTCTTTGCGCCGCTGCGCGTCCAGATCCGGCCCGGCAAGTTCCGCGAGCCGGATCTCGTCGTCCTGCGCGACGAGCAGGATCCTCGCAATCTGGACGCATTCTGGCTCGGGGCGGATATGGTCGTTGAGATCGTGAGTCCCGACAGGCCAAGTCGCGACGTCGAAGACAAGCGGGTAGACTATGCCGAGGCCGGCATCCCCGAGTATTGGATCGTCAATCCGATCGATCAGACCATGACCGTGCTCACCCTTGCGGGCGCGGCCTATGCCACGCACGGCGTCTTCCGCCGCGGCGAGCACGCCTCATCGGTGCTCTTGGCAGGCTTCGCCTTGGACGTCACTGCCGTGTTCGAGGCATCCGCGTGATGCACCTTCCGCGGGCGACGTCGTGCCGTCGGTCCAGGCCAGCCACCGTCTGAGCTCCTGCCGGCTGCGGTCTACCTGAGTATAGAGCGCCTCGGCGTGCCGCTCCTCCAGCAGCCCGACCTCCACCTCGTCGTCGACGACCAGTCGAAACATCCGCCGCTCCTTCTTGCCATACTGCCGCGAGATCCGCGAGCACTCCGAAAAACGAAAGGTTAAGGTAAAGCACGCGGTAAAGAAGATGTCCGATGATAAAGCAAGCGACAACTGCATTGATCTAAGCGACGTCGCACCCGACCGACACATTCCGTGGCAGGTAACCGTTAGCCGAGCTTAGAGGAAGGCCCGAAATGTCTGCAGCAGCGTATCATGTGAAGCCCGCAGTCGGTATGATCCTCACATTCAAAGAGACACCGGCCGAGCCGCTCGCCGGCATCCCGGCGCGGGTGGTCCACATTTGGCCGCGCTTCCGCTCAGGCGACTACCTGGTGACGCTGGAGTACCAGCAGCCGGTCAAGACCAAGGAAGGGCCGATCTCGCACATCGACGCCTTCATGAGCGAGCTTTGCCAGCCGGCCGAGGTCCGCACCCTGCACGCGGCTCAAGTGGGCGCTGGGCACCGCTTGACTCAGGCGGCGGCAGGCTAACGACGAACGAGGCGTGGGCCGCCGCGCCTTGACGCCCGAGCAAGCTACGCGGATAGCGCCCCTTGCCATTGGCCGGCGCCGTCCCACTCGATCCGGTGTGCGACTTCGCGCGCTAGCTCCGCCCCCCAGTTTCGCTCTACCAGCGCCAGAGACAGGTCGATACCGGCCGAGACTCCTGCCGCGCTCGCGATGCGTCCGTCGAAGACCATCCGCATGCCCTCCTCGACGTGCACGCCCGGTGTGGCGCGCAGCAGGTCGAGCGCCGACCAATGCGTCGTCGCCCGGCGGCCGTCAAGCAGACCCGCCGATGCAAGCACCAGCGCTCCCGTGCAGACGGAGGCGACCGAGCCCTCGTGGCGGCGAATGAACTCGAGAATCGCCGGATTCTGGCGGGCATGCGTGCGCGCGCCCGGCCCTCCCGGCACGAGTAGCAGATCGAGCCTCGGGCAGGCGGCCAGGCCCACCTCCGGACGCATGCGTAGCCCATAGCGGCAGCGAATCTCCCGCTCTTCGGCGCCAACCAGCAGCACGTTGCAATCCGCTCCAAGGTGCTGTGCCTGTCCAAAGACCTCCAGCGGCCCCACGAAGTCCAGCTCCTCGACGTCGTCGAAAACCAGGATCCCGATCGTCGTCATACGTTCCTTCCTCCTGGCGCTTACAAGCTTCAGGAATTGGTCGAATGTACCGGCATGGCCCACCCCATTCATTCGGTGGATCTCGTGGGCATACTACAATGAGGTTTGCCGATGCACCAAATGTTGCCGAAGGCGTCCTTCACGCCCGCGGAACGCTCTCCATACGGCTGGTCCACCGGCTCCATGATCGAGGCAGCACCGGCGTCATCGCGAACGATCTGCGTGGCCGCCCCGAACTATCCCGTTGAGGGTTAGAATATAGTCGTGGGCAGCTCTCGCCGCCGCTCCGGACTCGCCCGGCAAGGAGATTATCTGTGGATACAGTCGCATCGCGTGGAAGCCGTGGGGTTTCACGCCGCTGGCTCGCCGTCGCGGTAGGCACGCTCGCCGTGCTGCTTGCGCTCGGCCTGCTTATTCCTGCCGGGCGCGGCAGCCCGCTGCGGCCTGCGCTGGGCGAGCGCGGGAACCTCCAGACGCTGCTGGCGCTCGCACTGCCGGCATATCTCGCCGGGGTCTTCAGCCTGCTTTCGCCCTGCTGCCTCCCGATTCTGCCCGCCTATTTTTCATTCACCTTCGGGGCGCAGCGCCAGCGGGTCGTCGCGATGTCGATCGCCTTCTTCCTTGGCCTCGCCACGACGCTCGTGGTCCTGGGTGCTAGCTTCACGGCGCTCGGAGCGCTCGTCGGGGACTATCGCGACGTCGTGACACGCGTCGGCGGCATCCTGATCGCGGCTTTCGGCGTAATGCTGCTGCTGGGCAAGGGGTTTGGCGGCGTGCGGCTCCGCGACCGGCCGGCGGCGACGGTTGCCGGGACCTATCTCTACGGGCTGACCTTCGCGCTCGGCTGGACACCCTGTGTCGGGCCGATCCTCGGGGCGCTCCTCACGGCGCTGGCGACGACCGGGATTTCCATCCTTGCCGGGGCGACCCTCGCTTTTATCTACGCGCTCGGCATCGCGACGCCGCTGACTCTGATCGCGACTTTCTTCGGCCGCATCGGCCGCGAATCACGCCTGTCACATATTCTGCGTGGCCGGGGCTTCGCGCTCGACGTCGGCGGCCGGATGCTCTACCTGCATACCACCAGCCTGATCAGCGGTGCGATGATCGTCGCGGTTGGCTTGCTGCTCGCCTCCGGGCAGCTCTACTGGCTGACTCAAAGCATGGCGACCGGTGCGGGAGCGCGCATGGCGGTAGGTATCGAGGAGTGGCTGGCCGGTCTCTTCCGGCTGGGCCGCTAGCCGGGTTTCGCCCGAGGCGTGCAGGTGCCGGTGAAAGCGAACGAGATTGCTGCGCTCGAGCAGCGGCTCGGCGCGTAAGATCTGTCCGGGCCATCCTTCGGCGATCGACGCGCCGGACTGAAAGACGTAACAGCGGTCGACGATCGGCTCGACCCTGTCCAGGTCGTGGGTGGCGACGACCAGGCCGAGAGGATATAGGTACCGGAGTATACTGAAGCTGAGATGCCGAGGATGATCGCGCCTTACTGTGAGACGCAGTGGAAGCTGGTTGAGATGAGGATACCTGAGCCATGCGCGGCGAGCTCACGTTGGCGCTCTTCGTGCTCGCCGCGACTGGCGTCCTGACGGGGCTGGCGCCGGCTACGAACGCCGCCGGGGGCGGCCCCTTCGCCGAGACGCGCACGGTGGGCGAGCTCGCGATCACGCTCTCGGTGACGCCGAATCAGGCGGGAGCCAACCGCTTCGACGTCGCGCTCGCCGGACCCGGCGGGCAGCCGGTTTCCGCGGACCATGTGACGATCACCCTGGCGAGCCAGGAGATGAATATGGGCCAGCGCGAGCTACAGACGCAGCCCGTGGGCAATGGCCACTACGAGGCCAGCGGCAACTTCGTGAGCATGGGTGGCCGCTGGGGCGCGGAGGTGAGCGTCCAACGTGCCGCGGCCCCGGAGGTGCGCCCGGCTTTCCAATTCGTCGCCGGCCAGGCGCCCGATAGCAGCCGCGTCGCTTTCTCCCCGGCCAGGATCGTTTTGAATCCCGTTCGGGTTCATTCCCCGACGCTTGCGTCGTTCCTCCTTGATGGTCTATTGTGGCAGAATGAGCCAGTATATTCACAAAAGTCACAACGTCTCAGTGCTGATCTACCACGCGGTTTGTCCAGCGAAATATC
>JBBSGA010000299.1:0-7994 GCA_038254585.1 Chloroflexales bacterium
CCCCCCCCCTCCACTGGATCTCATACAGGTCGCCGGCCACGACCGGATGCTGTGCAGTTCGATCGAGCGCAGCCAGGGTGTCGGGCACGCGCGTACCGGCGAACACCGGCGTCCCACCCATCACGGCCGGGTCGCGTGAAATAATCAGCTCCTGCACCGGTATGCCGATTGCTCGTGACATCACTGCACCTCCTAAAATGAGTATAGCAGCTAGGTGTTCACAAAAGCATGCCTTCCACAGCATGCAATATTGCCGCGCAGCATCATTACGCCGATCTCAGGGAGCTGGAATGTGCACTCGATCCATCGACAACCTTACTTCCCTCGCACCGATGGGTCAGGGCAGCTCCACTGCGACGATCAGGCGCCCGCCAGTTGAGGTGTCATGAACTCGAGGGGTGCGCTTGGGTTCATCAGCGCACACACGGTTGGCTTGCTCCAGATAGGAGGCAGCTTCATGGGAGTGGTGTTCACCCTCGGCAATCCGCGCCAAGAGCTTATACAGCTCACATTCCATGTCTCTGTTCGTCATCGCGATAAATAGCGTTAGCGAATCACGGGCATCGACCCTTGCCTCCCGAATGTTTGTATTCATCATCGCGGCCTGAGCACGGCCCATAAGGGCGTACGCCTCGCCCGAGTGGTCGTCGATTTGCCTGGACCAGTTAAGAGCCCACGTGTAGTAGTCGCGGGCCTTAGGGGGGTCGCGCCGTGACAACGCCAGGTTCCCAAGCGAGCGGAGCGTGGTGGCCTGTCCTAGGCGGTCGTCGAGTTGTTTATACAGCGCGAGAGCATCATGGTAGTACGTCTCCGCCGCCACGAGATCCCCTCGTCGCTGCATCACCCGGCCCAGCCCGAGGAGCGCGCTGGCCTGACCCCGCCGCGCACCAATTTGCTTGAAGAGATCGCGCGCCCGAACGTAATGGCGCTCTGAGCTTGGGAGATCTCGCCGCTCCAAGGCTACGTCGCCCAGCCCGAGGAGTGCGGCGGCCAGGCCCCAGCGGTCGTCGAGCTGGGTGGCGAGGTCGCGCGCCTGGTGGTACGCGTGCCCCGCGGCGGGGTAGTCATCCCGCAGCCGCGCCAGGTCACCCAGCCCGCGGAGCGCGCGTCCTTCGGCCTGGTGATTATCGAGTGTCTGTGCCCACATACGTGCAGTCGTGTAGGCGTCGGTCGCCAGATCGGAAAGGTATTGACGCTGAAGATTGGAGGCCAGGGTCATAAGCTCGTCGAGTTGTCCTGCATCAGGCGCACGATGGCGATATAAGCACAGTACCAATCGAATCGTTGTCTGAGACGTGGCGTCCCCGCCCTGTGAGAGCGCCGCAATGCGTTGCTCCAACAAGGCAATCCGATCCTGATTCTGCTCGGCAGCATCCAATATGGGTTCGAGGCGGCTCGCGGCCCGTTCTAATGCTCCGGATGCCAGCGCAATATCCGATTTGGCAAGCTCGACGAGCCACCGCGTATCGGGAGATAGCGGCGCATCCTGGGCCGCGGCGACGATTTCGTCCGCTCCCCGCACGTCTCCTGCTTGCAGGCTGCTCTCGACAAGCTTCCGAATTTCTTGTGGCGATGTTGTGCTGCCGGCGAGTAGACGTGCGTATAAGGCCTCACTTGCACGACCGAGATCCTTGTAGTATCGGTCCATAGTGGCGCACAGGGTCCGAAACCGCAGCGGTTCCTCCGCCATGAGATGGACGAGCCCTGCATGCCGTATAACGTCATGCATCCGTCGGTCGACGAGGAAACCGCGCTGGGCTAGATCGCGCAACAAAGCATCCGGGTCACCGGCGACGATATCCAGAGCCCGTACCGCTCCCGCGCGGCGTCTTCCGCCTCGGCAACCAGGCGCGCGGCGAACGGCCCCGTGCCGCCCCCGAACTCCTGCCGCAGCTCTCCGAGGCCCTCGAACCAGCGGGCCACCGTCAGAAACGGGTGCTCGGCGGCGCGGGCCGCCACAGCCGGCGCATCACCCCCGCCGCGATCGACGTGGCCTGCTCGTCGTCGGCCACGCGCGCCAGCATCGTGCCGGGCAGGAGCCGCTCCAACAGCATCACACCTTGCTCGAAATCGGCCTCGAGCAGCTGGACGATCCCGTCGCCGTCGTAGAGCCGCAGCGCCTCGAGCTCGGTCATGATCTCCTCGCGGGGGACGCCGAGCTTGAGCACGACGTGGCGGCCGTCGGCGCGCACGGCCGGGGCGACGTAGTTGTACGACAGCGGCTCGAACGGCGGGCCGACCGCCAGCTCCCAGCGCCGCGCGCAGGCGTCGACGAGCGCCGGCAGCCGCTCCAGCCACGCGGCGCCCTCTGCTCCCCAGACCTCGACCGTGTCGTGCGCGAACTTCTCTGGAATTGGGTACATCGCTCTACCTCGACATATGCTCCATCTGCGACAGGATACCGCAAGACGGCGCAGTCATCGTTAGCGTAGCTCCCGTAGCGCGGCGTAGGCCCGGCACGCCGCGGACGTCGATCGCTTGACACTGCGCTATTCGTGTATCTGTGGCGTATCCGTGGCGGGCTGGTTTCCGCTTATGTCAGGGCCTTGCCGAGAACGCTTCTATGTCTCTTTCGCGTTATGCTCGCTTTGTTCTTTCACGCGAAAGGCGACTATTTTGCGAATGAGTGGCAATGGGAGCGGTTGATCCATGGGGAACTGAACGGAGCCTTTTGCTCGTTTATAGCGCGACAGCTCTGCCTCAAAGGCCTCGACGCCGGAAGGTGCCGGATAGAATCCGATATGATCGCTCCAGGCCGCGAAATGCACGAGGTTTTTCCTATTGAGCTTGAAGGTCGGCATCTGATAGCTGATGGCCTCGACGCTCCCAGGCGCTTCTTCTTTGATAGCTTGCCTGAGCGCCTCCAATTTCGTCCTCACCTCTTCCGGAAAGGAACTGATGTACTCGTCGATCGTCTTGAAATGACCTTTGGATGCATCCATCTCGCCATTACCCCCGTTCGCGTAGAGCTCATCCCCTTTGAACGGCCGTTGCGTCGGTCTCCTCGCCGTCTCTTAACCGCTTCACCATATCGACGACCCAATCCTCGCCGCGATGCACGGCGCCTGCGGAGTCGGTAAATGCCCAAAGCTTGCGATACGGCTCCGCCTGTAATGGCTGATACCCTAACCGCCGGTACAGTGCGTACGCGCGCGGGTTGTCCGCCGGCTCTACGCTCAGATAGAGGTGGCGATACCCACCGTTCACGGCGATCCGCTCGATAGCGTCCACGAAGGCGGAGCCATAGCCTTGCCCCCGGTAGGCCTCCTTCACCTGGACGTCCACGATCTGCGGGAGGTGCTGCGTGTCTGCGGCATCCGACCAGGAGGCCGGGCGGCGGATCACCAGGCAGGCGAACCCGACTAAAACGTGATCGACCACCACCACTAGATAGCGCAGCCCTGACCCGTGCGCCTCGCGCAGCCGGTCGTAGTGCAGCGTTTCCGTGCCGGCTCCTTTGATCGCGGTCAGCGCCGGCACGTCGGCTTCCTCGGCATCGCGCACCATTATCCCCGCCGACTTGTTCGTATCCATGCCCCTCCCAAACTCCACTGGAGGGCCCGCCACCCGCACGTGGCGGCATAGGGTTCCGAAGCGTCGCGCGGCGAGATCAGTAGAGCCCCCAGGCGGTGATCTGCTCCGAGAACCCAACCAGCACCGGCAGCTCGTCCGGTATGGAGGCGGGCTCCAGAAAGTAGCCGGTGAGCCGGGCGTTTCCCTCCATCACGACGAGATACGCGTCCGCGTTTCTGCCGACGAGTATCAGCTCGGGCCAGACCGCCGCGCGCCTGCGGGCCTCGGCAAGCGGGAGGAAGCCGGAGCTCGGCACCCCGAAGACGTCCACGCCTTCCCGTACGCGCCGCGCCGCCTCCGCGGGCAGTCGCGTGCCGCCCGAGAGCTCCACCCAATAGTCGTAGTCGATGTAGCGTACCTGCGCGAGCTCCGCACTCGAGATCACCGCGCGGTGCCAGCGCACGTCGTCCGGGAAGCCGATGAACATGCCGACTTGCCTACCCCAGCCCCGGAAACGACCCAGCAGACCACGCCGGTAGGCATTCTGCTCGGCATCGGCGGTATCAGGATGATCCACGATCGCGCGGTCCCTCCCGTCAGCGGCGAGCAGCTGGCGGATGGCATCCGAAAAGCGGACGGAGGCGATCTCCGTCTTCAGGAAGTGCGCGACGACCTCGTCCTCGGTTATGGGCGCCGTGATCCGCATGGGCACGAGCTCCACTGGCTCTCTGAGCGCTCGGCGCGGGTCGCCCCCGCGTCGAGCCATGCCTGGGGCGGTATAGGGCAGCCAAGGCACGTTTGCTGAGCCTAGCTTAAAGCACGCGGGCAAACCTGTCGAGCTCGCGGGCGCGCTGTTTCGCAATCCGGCTCCTCACAACCGCGCCAAAAGCGCCCTGGCTGTCCAGCCGACAGCCAGGGCGCATGGTGCGGTTACACGGCCGGCTTGATGTTCTGATTGACGTGGAAGAAGTTGGCCGGGTCATACGTGCGCTTGACCTGCGCCAGGCGTGCGTAGTTGTCGCGGTAGGCCGCCTGCACGCGCTCCTGGCCCTCGTCCATCATCATGTTCACATACGCGCCGCCGGCCGAGTAGGGGTGCAATGCCTCCCAGTACGCGACCGTTGACGCGCGCAGTTCTGCAGCCTTAGCTGGGTCGGGGTCAACCCCCACAATCACTTCGCCCCACGTGGCATCACGATAGCTCCAGGCGGTATCGTGCTTGCCAACCCGGTGAGCAGCGCCGTTGATCGGGTAGAGATGCATCGTCGACTGGGGCGTTGGGAGCTTCGAGCCGTATTCGACGTGCTGCGCGATGGCCTCGTCGCTCAACTCGTTGACGAAGTCAGCCCGCCAGTACCACTGATGCCCTTTCGGGTAGATCGGGTCGAACAAGCTCTGCAGTGCGGGGTAGGGCAGCGGGCCGACGAAGTCGATCGCCGCTGGGAAGCGCTCGCGGATCGGCGCGAACAATTGCTCGGCCTCGGCCTGCGGTGCCGTGCAGCACCAGACGATGCCACAAACGTTCTTAGCATGCCAGGCCTCAGGGAACGGCGGTCCGGGCGGGACGGTCAGGAAGGCGAACCAGCCGTTGACGGTCTCCGGCGCGTCGACGATGTAGTCATGGTACCAGCGCATGATCTCGGCTGCCTGCTCGATCGGCCAAAGCATGGGGCCGCCGTAGACCGTGCTGACCGGATGCAGCCGGAACAGGAACGAGGTGACAACGCCGAAGTTGCCGCCGCCGCCCCGCAACGCCCAGAACAGGTCGGCGTGCTCGCGCTCGTTGGCCGTGATGAGCTGACCATCGGCCAGCACCACGTCCGCCTCGAGCAGATTATCGATCGTCAGTCCGCAGGCCCGCGTCAGGTTGCCGAGCCCACCGCCCAGGGTGAGGCCCCCGACGCCGGTGGTGGAGATGATCCCGCTTGGTGTCGCTAGGCCGAAGGCATGGGTGGCGTGGTCCACATCGCCCCAGGTGCAGCCGCCCTCCACGCGCGCGGTCATCGCCGCCGGGTCCACCCGGACGCCGCGCATCTGCGCAAGGTCGATCACCAGGCCGTCGTCGCAGGTACCCAGCCCGCCGCCGTTATGCCCGCCGCCGCGGATGGCGACGGTGAGGCCGTTCTCGCGACCGAAACTGACGGCGGCGATCACATCCGCTGTGTTCCGGCACTGAGCGATCAGGCGTGGGTAGCGGTCGATCATGCCGTTGTAGACCTCGCGCGCGGCTTCGTAGTCCGCGTCGCCAGGGGCGATCACCCGGCCGCGCAGGCCGGTCCTGAGCTCCTGAATCGTCTCCTCTTTGAGGATCGACGTCCTTCCCGTCGTGGCATCCGCTACTGCCGTCGTGGCGTCCACTACTGCCATGGTACCCTCCTAGGTGTTTCGAACTGGCGATACGATCTGTGGGGCTGAGATGAAGGTAGCACAGGCAGCGTTAGCAAAGCGTTAGATGGCGGAGCTCGGTTGGAACAGATACGCGATCAGGGCTGCGTGAGCAGCGCGCGCGCGTCCGCCAGGTCCGGCGTGTCAAACCCCTCGCCAAACCACGCGTATGTCTCCGCGAGGATGCGATGGGCCTCGAGGCGCTGCTCCCGCCGCTGCCGGAGCCGGTACAGGCTCGTCGCGGCGCGCAGCTCAAAGGCTTTCGCTTCCTGGGAACGCGCAACGGCCAGCGCGCGGAGGAACGCCGCCTCGGCGGCAGCCGCGTCCCCACACCGCAGCCAGAGTTCACCTCTGCGCCGGTGCAGCTCGGCCTCGTACCAGCGCTCGCCGGTCCGCTCGACCGCGGCGAGCGCCTCGGCCACGAGGGTCAGGCCACGCTCGAGATTGCCCAGGTTGCCATACTGCTCCGCGAGCAGCGCGAGAAAATAGGGGCGCATATATTCACCACCGGCGGCGCGTAACTCGGTCATTGCCTCGCCCATCAGGGCCAATCCCCGCCGCGACCTCGCCTTGCTCGCCGAGCGCCCAACCGTGCAGGATTTGGCCCAGCGGAAGCCAGAATGCGATTCCATGCTCACGACAGAGCACGATATCGGCCTCTGCCTGCTCCCGTGTTGCGCATACGTCCCGCCGCAGGTTTTGCAGCCACGCGTCAGTGGCCAAGACATACGCCAGGCTGAAGGGGTGGGCCAGCTCCCTGGCGCGCGCCACAGCCTCCCTGCTTCTCGCTTGCGCCTGCTCCGCGTAGCCGAGACACCAGAGGTCGATCGCCAGCCGGATCAGGCACACCCCCTCCGGGTCCTGGGTGTACAGGGCGACGTGCGTCGGGGACCGCTGCCGGTCGTAGTGCGCGACTGCCTGCTCCAGGTGCGATCGGGAGAGCGCGAGCGCTCCCTTCCAGAAGAGCGTTACGCCGAGGACATAGTGGGCCTCCACGAGCAGCACCGGATCCTGGTGGCGTTGGACCAGCCCGAGCAGTTGATCGCCCAGATCATGCGCCTGTTGAAACTCTGCTTGTGTAACAGATGCGATCGCCAGCGCGCGCAGTACGGGTGGGCTCGGCGGCATCCCCAACCGCTGGCAGAGCTCCCGCGACCGGCTCAGAACCGGCATAACCTCCGTGGACCCGTAGCCCCGCGTCGCGACTAACGAGACGCCGAGGGCCGTTTGCAGCTGAGCTCATGCGCGTCCTGCTCCTGGCCGACCGGGAGGGAGCCGAGCAGGGCGAGACCTTTGCGGAGCAGAGCGATCGCTTCTTCGTTGGCATAGACGCGCTGTGCGACCTCGGCCGCCCGCCGGTAATGCAGGATCGCCTGATCAGGCATGGCGGCCTGCTCGTAGTGTGCCGCTATCCGAGCGCTGACGGGATCGAGATTGGCGAAATAGATGGACTGGAGGGCCTCCGCCACGTGGCGATGCAGTAGCCGCCGGCGCGCCGGGCTGACGTCGGCGTAGGCGACCTCGCGGATCTTGTCGTGGCTGAAATCATAGCCGTTGGCGCCCTGTTCCCGCACGATATGCCGCTGCCACAGCTCGCCGAGCGCGTGGACGACGCCGTCTTCGTCGCCGCCTCCGGCATGAATGAGTACGTCGAGCGTAAACGCGCGCCCAATCGTGGCGGCGACCGTGGCCAGCTCCCGGGCCGGGTCCGAGAGCTGCGCCAGACGTGCCGCGATCACGGCCTGCACTTTCGGCGGGAGGCGGCGCCGGCCGGGAGTGAGCGAACGCTCGGCAGGACTGGCGCCTCGCTCCTCCGTCGCCGGCGGCAGATCGTCGGCCACCAGTCCGGCACGTACGGCCTCGACCACAAACAATGGATTGCCTTCGGTTTCCCGGTAGAGCGGCTCGGCCTCGACCTGGTCGAGCCCTCGCCCGGCCACGTGGGCAGCCAGCGTCACGGTCTCAGCCGTGTCAAGCGGCCCCAGTGCAATCTCGGCGATCTGCCCCGCCGCGCGCAGATCGCCGAGCAGCGTTGCGAGGTGATGCCGTGCTCGCACGTCTTCCGTACGCATAGTGCCGAGGACGAGCAGGCGCGC
>JBBSGA010000300.1:0-7940 GCA_038254585.1 Chloroflexales bacterium
CGAGTAGGGGCCGAGGTTCGGCATCGCGCTGCGGGCGGCCCCGCTCGACATGTTCACGATCCTGCCAAAGCCCCGCTCGACCATCCCGGGCGCCGCGGCCATGGTGAGGCTCGCGGGAACGAACACGTTGAGGGTCAGCGCCGCCGGCGAAGAGTGCGCGCGTGACCATCTCGCCATGGCGAACGTGGTCCGCCGCCACGAAGTGGCTGCGGTTGGGATACCGGGCGCTCACGCTCTCATCGTCGATCCCGGCCAGCACCTTCTCGGTAGCCTGCTTCGTGCCCGGGGTCAGTGAACTCATCGCTCGCTCCTGTCGTGAGAATCGCGCGCCATTGCGTCGTGGCCTTGCGGATTGCCGCCGCTGTCGCCTCGTTCACCGATGCGAAGGACAAGACCGTCGGCGGGCGCTTGCCACTGGTCTGAGTGTAATCGTGCTCGTGGTGCAGTAAGGGCCCGTCGAGTGGGTTGCCCAGAGACGTGGCAGCTACTTCTGGGTCGCGAGCCGGGCCGCTGCCGCGGCTTGTGAGACAGCCTCGCACGAAAGGCGTCGCATGCTCACCACCGGCCAAAACCTGGGGGCGTACCCTGGATGCGTCGAGGAGCGATTTCGCCGACATTACTCGGGCATTTACCGGGCGTTACCCTTGCGTTAGACGGGTGTTTGTCGATACACTGGCGTGGGAGACCATGGCCACTGCATTTGCCGGCGAAGCCGCACACATCAACGAGATCGGGCACCTGACGGTCTCCGACATCGCGCGCGCTACCGGCGCAAACGAAACGACTGTCCGCGCCTGGCTGCGTGAGGATCGTTCGCCGTCTGGTGCCCATGCGGAGCGGCTCGCGGAGCTCTCGGTGATCGTCGAGCGCCTCGTGCAGGTAATGCAGGCCACGTACGTGCCCGTCTGGATGCGCAAGCCGATCCCTCTGCTCGATGACGACAAGGCGCTCGACGTCATCGCCGCAGGTGACTACCGGCGCGTGTCCCGGGTGGTCGCGGGCCTCGAAGCCTCAGGCTCGATCTAGCGCGCTTGGACGTCGAGCCGACGACGGTTTCTGGGATCTGGTGGCGTCATATCCCAGCTGGACGGGAGGTGTACTGCGAGCCGCCGGATCCGGCGGACAACCGATGGCAACGCGGCGCGGTCGTGGAGGCGCTGTACTTCGCCGACAGCGAACCCACCGCTTGGGCCGAGTGGTACCGCTACCTGGCCGAAGCGGCGCTCCCCCCGCAGCAGGCCCTCCCCCGCGATCTGTGGCGCTGGGAGATCTCCCTATCAACGGTCGCCGACCTCAGCAACCCTGCTCGACTCGCTCGGGTCGGGCTTCCGAATCTGCAGCCCAAGCGCCATCGATGGCCGGACTTCCAGCGCGCCGGCGAGCAGCTCCACGACCATGGGTGGGGCGGGGTCCTCAGTGCGTGCGCTGCGCGGCCCGAGGGTCAGACGCTGTGCGTCTTTCGCACGTCTCGCAAGGTGTCGGGAACACGGCCGATCCCGCCACCGACCACGGTCACTGACCCGCCAGCCGTGCCGACGGGCATGCAAACCTGGCCCGAAGTTCCCCTGCGTGGGATGGGCGGGTCGCGCTTGGCGGCTATCTCACGTTGCAGATCGGCCAGGCCCGGGCCTCGGGCTCGCGTGCCCGTGAGCGGATCGGTCGCAGCCAACTCACGGTCGCGCGCAGCCTCCGCGCGGTCGCCAGCTGCTCGCCTGTTCGGACCTGCTCTCTGGGCCAGACGCTCATTGAGGTCCGAGCGCTTTCAGCCAAAACTGTTGGATCGCGGCTTCCGCGTGCGTGCTCATCCGTAGCTACGCATTCGTACCCGAGCACTTTTTAGAGCCTGGCCGACGGACTGGCCGAGCTGACGCCGATCCCGGTAGTGGCGAAGGAAGCGCGGGATGTAGAACAGCGGACCACGCATCGATCCTTTGACCTTACTGCTACGCCGCGCGCGGCTTGGGCTCGGGCACCTCTCAGGGGCATCTCGCAGCGCAGCGGGACCTCGTTCAGGGGAAGGGTGTTCTCGCGCGAGGCGATCGTGGAGTTGGGCATCCTCTGATGCGAATGCCACTCTCCCGCGCGGACTCCAGGCGGCAGGCTGTCGTGCACCCCTTCCTCGATCACGAGGGCCCTATCGCCTTCGCCCACCGAGGAGCTGCGGAGGAGGCGCCGGAGAACACCCTGCCGGCATTCGAGGCGGCCGTCGCCCTCGGCTACAGCTACCTCGAGACTGACGTGCATCTCAGCCGCGACGGGGTCGTGGTGGCCTTCCATGATCCCCGCCTCGACCGGGTGACGGACCGCGCGGGAGCCATCGCCGCGCTCGACATCGCAGATGTCGAAGCCGCTGACGCCGGGCACGCCTTCTCCCCCGACGGCGGGCGGAGCTTTCCATTCCGGGACCGTGGCGTGCGCGTCCCGCGACTAGAAGACTTGCTGGTCCGCTGGCCTCAGGCCCGCATCAACATCGACCCCAAGTCGGATCGGTGCGTCGCAGCTGTGGTCGAGCTCATCGATCGCCTTGGTGCCTGGCACCGTGTGGGCTTTGGCGCCTTCTCGGATCGCCGTCTTCGTGACATCCGCACGCTGAGCAGGGGACGGGCCTGCACGTCGATGGGACCTCGCGCCGTCGTCATCGCCCGCCTGGCGATCGCCGCCCGAAGGATGCCCCGCCAGGGGGCAGACTGCATCCAGGCACCACGCCGCCAGGGGCCACTCCCGATTGTCACCGCTGGCTTCGTCAACGCCGCTCACCGTGCCGGCCTGCCAGTCCATGTCTGGACGGTCAACGACGAGGCCACGATGCACGCCATGCTCGACCTCGGCGTCGGCGGCATCATGAGCGACCGAGCCCGCCTTCTACGCAGTGTTTTCGCCGAGCGGGGGCTCCACCTCGGGAGTGCAACCTGACCGCGGATCGGGTCTCCAACCCTGCGAAACAGCCGCGTCAGCTCGCTCCGCGTGCCGTGCGAGCGACGGCCGAGATGGCCCTCAGAAAGATGCTCGCCAACATCTCGTCAGGCAGGGATACTTTTTGAGCTCCGGACGCCAAGCGACCGCCGCAAGGCCAACGCCACAGCCAGCGCGAGGACTGCCGTCCAGCCGACGGCGAGCGCCAGCTCGCCACTGGCGTGGAGGCTCGATGAGAAGGCGCCGTCGATCACGACCCGGGCTGGACCGTAGCCGGGGAACAGGGCTGCAAGCCCACCAGGGTTGCCATCGCCGAACATCGGGGTCTGCAGCACGCCGATGTCGATCATCGGCAGGAAGAACATGACGTACGTCGCCCCGAGGCCGCCGAAGGTGACGCCGGCCAGTGCCCCCAGCGCGGCGAAGTTGACGCCTACGATCAGGTTGCCGCCCGCGAACGCGGCCCACGACCGCGGCGTGAAACTGATCGCTGTGACGGCGAGGGAGACGGCGAGCACGAGCAGCGTGCCGGCGAGCAGCACCGCGAAACGAGCGGCGACCGTCTCACCGATTCCGAAGCCGGCGACGACGAGCCGGCGGTCGGCCTCGCGGGCCGACTGCATGACGAACACACCGCACAGTCCGGCGAGGTAGGCAACGGTGATCGCGGCCATGATCGCCCCGTGTACGTCCTTCATCGTGGTCTGGAACGCGATATCGCCGGGCAAGACGATGCGCCGCGGCACGGCCTGCGTCGCGGCGATTGCGCGCGTGATGAAGAAGAACGGCAGCCCGACGAGCAGGGCGATCACAGCGGCCGACGCCGCTGCTCGCGGAAGCCCATGCGGGCTGCGGTAAGTACGCGCGCGATGATGTCTACGTCCTCGCTCGTGCTGAGAGCCAGAAGCTGCCGGCGGCCACGATGAGCGCACCGATGACGATCGCGCCTGACCACAGCCAATCGCTGCCCGGCGACGCCTCGCCGGCGCCGGCGGCCAGGAGAAGGTTCGCGGCCTTGTTCGTCGGAGTGATGCTCGACAAGAGGCCGCCGTTGCTCATTCCTGGGCCGGAGAAGACATCGAGGAGGAAGATGAAGGCAACGGCCATCGATCCGGTCAGCGGGTCAGCTACGAGTGAGCCGACGATCGCCCCGATCGCCAAGTAGATCGCCGAGAAGGCCAGGATCGCCAGTGCCGCATGAACGGGATGCGCGATGCCGGTACGCAACGACAGCGTCAAGTAGGAGACGGCCGCCACGGTGACGCCGAGGACCAGCGACGCGCCGATGCGGGCCAAGGCAACGCGCCCGGCGCCCATCCCAGCGAGCGCGGCGATCAGCCTCACGCGAGGATGCCACCTGGAAGTAGCCGAGCGCGCCGGCAAGGAACGCCGCCGACCAGCCGGCACCGAGCGCTGAGGCGGCGTTGCCGGCTACCGAGCCTCCGAGCGCGCGGGAGAACTGCCCCAGCACGCTCGCCGCGGTCAGAACGAACAGCGCGGGGATGGCCACGAGGAGCACGAGGGTCATACGAGCCCGCAGATGCTCACGGACGAACGTCCCGGTGACCTTGGCGGCGCTCACGACTCCTCACACCGGCCGTCGCGCAGCGTGTAGATACGATCCAGCCGCTCGCGTTCGCTGAGGAAGTGCGACACGATGAGGATCCCCATTCCTTCTTCCCGGCGGCCTGCGCTCATCTCCCAGAAGTGCAGGTAGGTCTCCCAGTCGAAGCCGGCGTAGGGCTCATCGAGCAGGAGGATCTCCGGCCCATGCATGAGAGCCAATGCCAGGTTGAGCTTCTGACGCGTGCCACCCGAAAGGTCCTCGATGCGGTAGTCGCGGTAACGGGCGAAGTTCAGCTCGTCGAGCAGGCCGGTGGCCGCTCGCTCCGCCGCCGCGTCGTCGAGCTCGTAGGCGCGAGCAAAGAGCTCGAAGTGCTCGGCGACGGTCAGCTTCTCCCACAGCAGCGGGATCTGGGGGCAGTAGCCCAGGCGGCCGCCATGTTCGACCGTGCCGGCATCTCGGTCGAGCAGGCCGACGACGATCTTCATCAGCGTGCTCTTTCCGGAGCCGTTCTCGCCGACGAGGCCGACGATCTCGCCGTGTCGGACCTCCAAGCTCGCGCCATCCAGGATCTGGACGTTACGTCGCATTGGCCAGACACCGTGGCGAAAGCGCTTGCGCACATCGCTGACGGTGAGCACCGGGGCCTGCCCCGCATCTCCCTGAAGCCGATGCGGAGCGGCCGCGGGGCTCTGATCTTCAGCGGCTGGCATAACCGATCACTTGCGGTCGTCGCCGGCCCCGCGCCTTCCCATCATCATCCACATCATCGCGCCCATCATCACGCCGCACATCAGCAGCACGAAGACGGAGACGCCGGCGCTCGCGCCCGCGACGACAGCGATCACGGCTACGACAATGACGGCGGCGCAGAGGGCCATGTGCTTTGAGGACATCTTGAACATCGTCAACCTCCTTAGGATTGACCGACGATACGTCCCCGGGGTCCTATCCGACAACCGTGCACGTCCGTCGCGCCGGGGGGTGAACTACGGAGCGGCTCTTTGTGGCTCGATCCAGCCCGTCGCTGCGACGGTCGCTCAGGAGCGAACCAGCTCAACGCACCAGCCGGGATGGGTGATGGGCAGTTCATGATCGGCGGCCGGGTGCATGACCGCGCGGACGTTGTCGTGCTCACTGGCCAGCGCTGCTGACCGGCGGGGCACGGGGACCGCGTCACGAGCGCCGTCGGCGAGGACGACCGGCACGCCGGCGTCCTCAAGCGCCGCGAGCTGCGCCTCCCAGCCGCCGTGGCGGATGACGCCGTTCATGGCGCCGAGATAGGACGACCATGTGTGCCGGACACCGTAGCGGGCGATGGTCACCGGCCACTGCGGTTCCAAACCCACACTCAGCAACTGCGCCAGGCTCCGATGACGACACATCCACGCGCAGGCCGCCGCGGCGAGCGGCCCTTCCAGGGCGAACAAGCGCTCCAGCCACCCCATCGACTTGATCCGCTCGTCGGCCTCGATCAAATTCTCGTAGAGCGGAGTGCAGAAGGCCACGACCTTCTCCACGCGTGCTTGGCGTGCCGCCCAATGCAGTGCGAGCAATCCCCCCAGCGAGTGGCCGACGATCGTCAGGCGGGCGCTGTCGAGATCGCAGGCGTCGCGCATGCTCTCAAGCGCGGCGAGGTGTGCGTCGAGGGAGAAGTCGCTGCGGGCCTCGTCCATCGATCGCCCAAAGCCGAGCAGGTCCGGCACCACGATCCGACCGGCCGTAGTCAGCTGGTCCCACTCGGCGCCGAAGATGTCGCCGGAGGCGGTGATGCCGTGAAGCAGAACGAAGGCGGAATCGCCCGTTCCCGCCGTCCGCACCGAAAGCTCACCCGCCTGACGGCGCTCTCCGCCACCCGGGCACCAAGCCCGGACCGCCGGAGACCGGCGATGGGCGACCAGCCAACGACCGGCGCCGGCGGCCACGAGGGCGCTAGGGAGCAGCAGTCCTCGCGTGAACCCTCGCATGCGGGGAGGTTATGCTCTCGCAGCTTGTCGCCGAGGAGCCGGCCGATCGGCTCGATGTCGAGGTCGTAGAGTCGTAGAGCACGTGTGATCAATATGGAACGATGCGCGGCCGTGGAGCTGGCTTTCAGGATTAACACGGCTTGACCTCATGCTCGTGGATCGGCTGCAGCACGATCTCGTCCTGGTCCCCGCTCTACAGTCGCCTGGCCATGGCGGCTGCGATCGCCTCCTCGTCCACGTGGCCCTCGTACCGGATGAGCTTGCCGTCGCGCATCCAGAACACGAACGTGAAGTGGTCGTCGAACTCAGCGTCGCTTTCGCGCAGGTGGGCGCGCACGTGGACGTCGAGCGCGACCGGATCCTGGGCCTGACGCACACGCTTGACATCGATCCTGAGGCCTTGGTAGGCGGCAAGGAACTCGCGCACAAAGGCAAGCGTGCCATCGCGTCCCTGGAAGGGGAGGTCGGTCCACATCATCGGGCACAGCTGCACGTCGGAGACCGAGTGCTCGACCAGCCACTCGTCGTCGCCGCGCAACCAGGCGTCAATGATGCCCTGGGCGAGCTCGAGGTCGCGCGAATCGGCAGGGGACTTGGAGGGCATGTGCTGCTCGCAGGGTCGCAGATCGACTCCCAAGGCCGATCGGCCCTCGTAGCCCGCTGCCCACGCTGGTCCCAGCGTCTTCTCGGTTGCCTGTCCTCACGCGGTGGCCGTAGTGTCGTGGGCGCGTAGGCTCTGTTGATGCTCGGTTTGCCTGCTGGTGTGAGGGCGTGTCTGTTTGACCTCGACGGGGTGCTGACGCGGACCGCCGAGGTCCATGCCGCGGCTTGGAAGGAGATGTTCGACGGCTATCTGCGCGAACGGGCGGAGGGGGTCGGCGGGGAGTTCGTGGCGTTTGACGCGGTCGGCGACTATGACGAGTTCGTCGATGGCAAGCCGCGCTATGAGGGCGTGCGGTCATTTCTCGCCTCGCGGGATATCGAGTTGTCAGAGGGCGAGCGGAACGATCCGCCCGATGCTGAGACGGTCGATGGTCTCGGCAACCGCAAGAATGAGATCGTGCTGGAGAAGATCCGAGACGAGGGCGTGGAGGCCTATGACGGGTCGGTCCGGTATGTCGGCGCTGCCCGGGACGCCGGATTGCGCCGGGCGGTGGTGTCCTCGAGCACCAACTGCCGCGACGTGCTGGTCGCCGCGGGCATCGAGGATCTCTTTGAGGCGCGCATCGACGGTGTCGTCGCAGACCGCGAGCATCTGCAGGGTAAGCCCGCTGCGGACACGTTCGTTGCCGGCGCGCGGGCGCTGGATGTCGAGCCTTCTCGGGCTGTGGTGTTCGAGGATGCGCTGGCCGGCGTGGCGGCGGGGAGAGCCGGGTGCTTTGCCTGTGTTGTCGGCGTGGACCGGGTTGGCCAGGCCGACGCGCTGCGCGAGCACGGCGCTGATGTCGTCGTGTCCGATCTCGCCGACCTGCTCGACGACGCGTGATTGGGCACCC
>JBBSGA010000301.1:0-7924 GCA_038254585.1 Chloroflexales bacterium
CATGTATGCTCCACGTGGGGGGCGTCAATCACCGGCACGAACATGCTTCCGGTAGCGGAGACATGACCATAACCGTCTCTGCCGGCACCGGTGAGGCGAGTATAGCAGGGACGGCTGTGCCATCAGTAGAGCAATAAGGCTAGGGACGCTGGAACCATCTAGGCTATAACCGGCGGGACGGCAATCTGTATGCGAGGGCTATCCAGGACAATCTAGCCTCAATCAATGACAAGGCCGGGCAGTGCGACGCCTCTACAAGTGCGCACCGCCCGGCCGCGTCGATCGCGGAATTAAGAGCCGGGGCTACCTTCTCAGGTTGCGGTACTGCTCGGGCAGTGCCGCAATGCTGTCGCCTACGAGAGTCGCTGACTTCTGCGCTAGCGCCTTCTCCTCGTCGGTCAAAGGAAGCTCGATGATCTGCTCGATGCCTCCGGATCCGAGCTTGACCGGGACGCCGAAGAAGATGTCGTTGAAGCCATACTCGCCCTGGAGTAGAGCAGCAGCGGGCAGCACGCGTTTCTTATCCTTAAGAATCGCCGCGACCATCTGAACGGTCGCGGCGGATGGCGCGTAGTACGCCGAGCCTGTCTTGAGTAGCTGGACGATCTCGCCGCCGCCCTTTTTGGTTCGTTCAATAATTGCGTGGAGGCGATCCGCCGGAATAAACTCTGTAACCGGAATACCGGAGATCGTCGTGTACCGCGGGAGCGGGACCATCTCGTCGCCGTGTCCGCCCATCAGCATGGCTTGAACGTCTTCGACCGAGACACCCGCTTCCTGCGCGATAAAGGTGCGGTACCGGCCTGCATCGAGGACGCCGCCCTGGCCCATCACCCGCTCGCGCGGGAACCCTGACACCTTGTAGGCGAGGTAGGCCATGGTATCCATGGGATTATTGACGATAATGATCTTGGCATTCGGTGAGGTTTTGACGACTTGCTCGATGTTCGAGGCAGTGATATCGGCGTTGATTTTGAGAAGATCTTCCCGGCTCATCCCTGGCTTGCGCGGCGCTCCGGAGGTCAGGATGACGACGTCAGAGTCCTGCGTCTCGGAGTATCCATTTGCGCCGACGATGTTGATATCGAACCCTTCGATCGGGCCAGCTTCGAGGAGGTCGAGCCCTTTGCCCTGAGGTATGCCCTCGACGATATCGACGAGCACGACGTCGGCGAGCTCCTTCGAGGCGATCCAATGTGCGCAGGTAGAGCCGACGAAGCCTGCGCCGATGATTGTCACTTTCTTACGCATCGTTCCTCCCTTTTCAAGCAAAAAGCCGGCAGTCCGTCGTCCATGGCCGAACCGGCACGGGATACAGATTGGCGACGTGAGACCACTGGCTGCTGGCGGTGCCGGCGATCAGGAATAGACGGTCGGGCGGGTCCGGTCGGTTACTGGCATCGTCGCCTGTGTCCCGACGCCGGCTGTCGAGCCACAGTACGGGCACAGGGCCCAGGTCAAATCGATGGTCCGCTCGCAATTCGGGCAGCGACGGCGCAGCTCGGTCATACAATACGGGCAGACGACGAACTCGTGCTCGACCCCGCGCTGGCAGCTCGGGCAAACGTGGTCGTCTTCGATATCACGGCGAAGGTACTCTTCCTCGAGCGCTCGTTCGTACTTCTCGGCGAGCGTCTGCTTGGGCCGCATGAGCACATAGAGAATCAGTCCCGGCAGCTGCAGTACGATGACCAGCGCAACCGAGAGAACCTGTGCCATGATATCCTGCGTACGCGAGCGGATATCACGGTAGGTCCAGACTGCTGCGGCGAAGAGCAGCAGCAAGTAATACAAGCCGAGAACGAGCCCGACTATGCGCAGAATATCGGCTAGATTACTCAATCAGACAACTCCTGAACTGCCATCTATCCAAGCGTGGCGAACGGCCTGATGATACCATGGCGCACTCCCATCAGCAATTTCAAAGCCGGGCCTGCTCCTGAACTTTCATGACGAAGATCGAGGCGCCGCCAACCTGTACCTCGACCGGGGTCGATGGGTAGAATTCGCCCGACTCGGCGATTGGCGGCAAAGGGGCGACGAACTTGGTGCGCGTGTAGCAATGCGTGCGAATCAATTGAAGGACTTCATCAACCTGTGTGTCGTCCACGACAATAAAGAGGGTCACATTGCCTTCGCGCAGGAAACCGCCCTGGCTGCTCACCCGCGTGACGCCGATATGGCGGTTATTGAGCGCTTTGACCAGGCCATGTTCGTCTTGCCGTTGAATGACCGCGATAAGGAGCTTCATGGCTTCTGTCCTTCAGGTGGATTCAGCGCCGTGAGGCGCCGCTCAAGCTGCTGCCAGATCTGGTCTGCGAGGATGTTCCGGTCGAGGTGCCCGTCGAAGCAGAGCCATCGCTCGCGCTCGGCCGCGATCAGCGCCAGGTAGCCCGCGCGTACACGCTCATGAAATTCGACCTCCCGTGCGTCGAGACGGTTCCATTCGGCCTGCGCGGCTCCGTTCCGCACCACGGTCTGTGGAGGCGAGAGCGGCGAGGCATCGGAGATGCGGCTCGCGGCAGCCCGCTTGCGATCCAGGCCCTCTTTCACTGGCAGATCGAGGTAAATTGTAACGTCGGGCCGTAACCCGCCGGTCGCGACCTGGGTTACGGCCTGGAGCTCTGGCATGTCGCGCCCGAGACCAAAGCCCTGGTAGGCATAGGTCGAATCCGCGAAGCGATCACAGACGACGATGCCCCCGAGGTCGAGATAGGGCCGTATGCGCTCCGCTACCAACTGAGCTCGCGCCGCCGAAAAAAGCAGCGTCTCCGTGGCGGTGGCCATTTCGGTGTGTGCGAGATCAAGCAGGATCCGTCTGATTAGGTCCCCGATGCGAGTGCCGCCGGGCTCGCGTGTGAGGATCACCGGATAGCTCGCTGCTGCCAGATGCTCGTAGAGCCGGCGCGCCTGCGTCGACTTGCCAGAGCCCTCGGGTCCTTCAAAGGTAATGAAGAGGCTCATCGAGGCTAGCGGTAGATCTTGACGCGCCTGTTCGGTTCCTTGCCGCGACTTTCGGAAGTCAGGTTATAGCGCTCTGCAAGCTGATGTTGGAGCCGGCGAATGAACGAGCTCTGCGGTAAGAGCTCGACCGCGTCTGCCGCCCCGTTGATCACCCGCTCGATAGCTTGCTCCGTCTCAAGCAGCGCAGCCGTGGCCGGATCGCTGCCTCCGTCAGTCGGAAGTGTGAGATTGAAGATGTCGGCCAGCATATTTTCCATCTGTCCCTGCGTATTCGACCGGAGCACATAGACCGGCACCCCCTCTTCTTCGGCCCGCTGCAGCCGGCCCGGATTCTGCCGGTAGTGGTTCTTGAGCGTCATGACGATCGTCGCGTCGTCGATATCGCGCACGAGCGTCGCAGGCACGTGGAGCCGCTCGATGGCCTTCTCCAGACGGTTGCGGCTCACGCCGAATGGGAAGATCCCGCTCGGTTTCGACTCTCGAGGTGCGACCGCAAACTGCTCGGATCGCTCTGCCACGCGTTCGTCTTGTGGTACCTGAGGTCGTTCCCGATGCCCATTGCGTCCGTCGCGGCTCTCGCGACTCTCCCAGCCTCGGCCGTCACGCTGCCGTTCACGGCCGAGGCTGGGCGCTCGCCGGTTGCGCGTGACCATATCGCTGTTCGCAGCTAGCAGGCTCTGCTGCTCGATCTGAACGTGTCCTTCAGGTTCTTTCCACCGATGCTCCGGCGGTGGCTCATCGCCGCGCAGTAGCGTGTCGACTGCAGCGGCGACGTCGCGGTAGACGGTCATGTCGTCGATCTTGTTGATCTCGACCAGCACATCAAAGGTTGGGGGTGCTTTGCGCTCGAGCACTGTCTTCTGCGTTCCGCGGCGGCGCGCCTCCTCATCGCCGAGCGTTACGGCCTGGATACCACCGATCAGATCGGAGAGCGTGGGGTTTATCATCAGGTTTTCGAGCGTGTTGCCGTGAGCCGTCCCGACGAGCTGTACGCCGCGCTCGGCAATTGTCCGGGCCGCCTGCGCTTCGAGTTCGGTCCCGATTTCGTCGATGACGACAACCTCGGGCATGTGATTTTCGACCGCTTCGATCATCACACCATGCTGCTCGGCGGGGCGGGCAACCTGCATGCGCCGGGCACGACCGATCGCCGAATGCGGAATATCGCCGTCGCCGGCAATCTCGTTCGAGGTGTCCACGATGACGACGCGCTTGCGAAAACCGTCTGCGAGAACGCGTGCTACTTCGCGCAGGAGAGTTGTTTTGCCGACGCCTGGCTTTCCTAGGAGCAGCATACTCTGGCCTTCTTCGACCAGATCCTGAATGATGTCGATGGTGCCGAAGACGGCACGCCCGACCCGGCAGGTCACGCCAATCACAGTGCCACCACGATTGCGTATTGCCGAGATGCGGTGGAGCGTACGGGGAATGCCGGCTCGATTATCCTCCCCAAACGCTCCGATGCGCGCGACGACGAAGTCGAGATCCTCGCGCGAGACCTCCATGTCGGAAAGAAAACGCTCCTCGCCCCGGAAGCGTGCCTCCGGCAGGCGGCCGAGATCCATGACAATCTCGACGAGGTCATCGCGGCGCGGATCCGTCTCCAGCGGCTGGCGAATATGCGGCGGCAATGCATCGAGCAGCAGTTCAATATTGCTGGTTATGATTTGTTCTTTCATAAAGCCTCCGCATCGTGCTTACTGGCGAGCAAGTGTCGAGATTGGCATGGCGCCCTCTCCCTGCTCGGTACGCAGTAGGGCCGGCAGGAAAGAGGCCTGGCGCTTAAGGATCGCAAGCTGCTTGACGTAGATTGTTTGCTCGCCGCGCTCAATAAAGCCAAGCTCGTCGAGCGCTCCTCCCAATTCACTTTGATACGACTGGATCACGGCGAAGATTGCTCGCTGATCGTGAAGCTGGCTTAGCACGTATCGCACCATTGCGGCTGCTTCATCGCGTAGGTGTGGGGCGATCATCACGCGTAGCACATGTCCGCGCGCTCCCGTCCGGAGCGCCATATGCACTGTCAGCGACTCGTCGTTCCCCAGGACCCAGCCGCGCACCTTGCCTTTGAACCATGGTCGCCGTCGGGCAAGCTGCCACGCAGTGCTCTCGCGCATCTCCGCCATCTGAACGTGACGAGGTGTAATCGAGCTGTACAGCTGGTGGATCGCCCAGGCGTCGCGCCTAGTCTGATGGCGGAGTGCGACAATCGAGGTGCCAGCCTCGATCGTCGGCTCGGCCAGCATCCAGACTGACTGCTGTGCGTAGGGCTGGAAGCCGAGCTGCCGCAGAACTTCGACTACGTCCGCTGCGCGGGTGCCAAGCGTCGCAAACACGCGCTCGACTTTGTGCGCTCCAGCGCGGCGAAGAAGCTCCTCAATCAGGCGAAAGTAGATGTCGCCGTCGCCGAGGCGTGCGCGGCCTCGGCGGCCAAAAGTTGCGAGATACTGTAGGTCGACCTCGGCCTTATTGGGACGGCGGAGCGCCTGGAGGTAGCCACGGAGGCCATGGTCGCGCAGCACCAGCGTCTTCTGGTCGGAGCTTGCGCCCATTGGATCCAGCATCGTACGAAGGGAGAGGAGATAGGAATGGTAGCTGGATGCCAGAAGCGCATCGTTATAGAAGAAGACGCGGCGCTTCGGCTTCCGGCGTAAGGCCCACATATCGGCGACGGTCGCCGCACGGATCAAGCTTATGCTCCTCGACTGCAACGAGACGAGCGAACGGATTTTACATCTCCAGGAACAGGCGATGAAAGCGGTCGTCGCTCGTCAGCTCAGGGTGAAACGCCGTTGCAAGTAAGCGACCCTCTCGCGCCGCCACGATGCGACCATCTTCGAGCTTCGCCAGCGCTTCGACCCCTTGCCCGACCGCGTCGATGCTTGGTGCCCGGATGAAGACGGCGTGGAACGGTTCAGGGCCGATCGGCCTGACCTGCAGATCGGCCTCGAAGCTGTCCAGCTGGCGGCCAAAGGCGTTGCGGCGCGCAGTGATGTCCATCAGCGCGAGGGCCGGCTGTCCCTCGGGCCGGCCCTCGGTGATCTTCCGCGCGAGGAGGATCATGCCAGCGCACGTGCCCCAGATCGGCATCTCCTGGCACGCCCGCTCCCGGATAGGCTCGATCAAGCCATACGCGACCAGCAGCTTCCCGATGGTGGTACTTTCACCTCCAGGAATGATCAGCCGATTGATGCGGTTGAGATGCTCTGGGAGCCGTACCTGCGTAACGTCATGGCCGAGCTTCCGGAGCATACGCTCATGCTCAATGAACGCTCCCTGTAGAGCGAGGACACCTACGTTCATTCGCCGCTGCACATACTCTCGGTTTACCAGCCCCGGCTCGCCAGCAGCTCGCCTTCTGGAATCTGGCTAATCTCGATGCCGACCATTGCCTCGCCCAGCCCTTTGCTCACCTCGGCAATGATCTGTGGGTCCTGGTAGTGTGTCGTCGCTTCGACGATGGCCTTGGCGCGGCGCTCGGGATTGCCGGATTTGAAGATACCCGAGCCGACGAAAACGCCCTCCACGCCAAGCTGCATCATCAGCGCCGCATCGGCTGGCGTCGCAATACCGCCCGCCGCGAAGTTGACTACCGGCAGCTTGCCTTCTTCTGCTACTTGCTTCACCAGCTCATACGGTGCCTGTAGCTGCTTAGCGGCGACGAAGAGCTCGTCCTCGTCCATGTGCTGCAGCCTTCGGATCTCCGCGTGCAGGTGGCGGGCATGGCGCACAGCCTCAACTACGTTGCCGGTGCCGGCTTCTCCCTTGGTCCGAATCATCGCGGCGCCCTCGATGATTCGGCGCAGCGCCTCACCAAGATTGCGGCAGCCGCAGACAAACGGTACGTCAAAATGATGCTTGTTGATGTGGTTGTCTTCGTCGGCAGGCGTAAGTACTTCCGACTCGTCAATGTAGTCGACGCCTAAGGCCTGCAACACCTGCGCCTCGACGAAGTGGCCGATCCGGGCTTTCGCCATCACGGGAATAGTCACCGCTTCGATGATGCCCTGAATCATCTCCGGATCGCTCATCCGAGCTACTCCACCGTGCTTCCTGATATCGGCGGGCACACGCTCCAGTGCCATGACTGCCACAGCCCCGGCTTCCTCGGCGATGCGCGCCTGCTCGGGAGTTACGACATCCATAATAACGCCACCCTTGAGCATTTGCGCAAGGCCAGCTTTTGTTAGCCAGGTCGACTTCTCCATATTTCGACTACCTTTTACTGGGGCCTTTAACAGCAATCCTACGCGTTATTCTACCATAAAGGCTCGCCTGAATCAATAAAATGTCTACATCATTGGCCTAAATAATAGGAAAATATGAATGTAGAGAGAAGAATTACGGAAAATTGATGTAAAGAGTTTTTCTAGGGCTTCCGCTCCCCTCGTGGAACGCCGGCCCGTTTCCCATGGCCCACAATCTGCAACCCCAATCCTTTTTGGATCGTCAGACTATCGGGAGACAACGTGTCTCGGCGGCATTCTTTAAGGAGACTGTGATATGAACACACAACGGCAAATCAAGCGCAGCAGCACGGATAGGATGATCGGCGGTGTCTGCGGCGGACTCGCGCAATACCTCGGCGTCGACTCGACGCTCGTGCGCATCGGCTTCGTCTTGCTCACGCTTTCGGGTGTTTCGCCGCTCGTCTACCTGATCCTCTGGGTCGTTATACCCAGTGACGCGTCGACGGCGACATCGTGGACGCAGCAGGTACAGCAGTCGGTCGGTGAGATCCAGGAGCGGGCGACATCGGTGGTCCAGGAGGTATCGTCGCAGGTCCAGAAGATGACAGGCGATAACAGCGCCGTGGGATCGTCCGGGGCGTCGACCTCCACGCCTGCTACGCCACATGCCGAGAACAATGAGCAGGGGCCGGCGACTGGCCCGACGACACGGCTCTAAGCCTAACGGGCACTGAAAATACAGACAGCCGGGGGCGGCTCGGAATACTAGG
>JBBSGA010000302.1:0-7868 GCA_038254585.1 Chloroflexales bacterium
CGACCTCCGGCAGCGGGCTGTTGTCAGTCCCTCGATAGTGCGCGGCGGCCCATCATGGCGCTGCTGGTAGCCCCAGGACGGCTGAGGTAACACCCCGTATAACCCCCCAGGGTGTTCTCCCGGGACGTGGATGCGCTCGCCGCCTCGTGGATTGTGCCGCGCTGCTCCCAGGTCAGGAAGCCGTTGTTGTCGCTGAACCTCAGCACGTAGCGAAAGATAGGAGCCTCTAGCGGTCGCGGGATGATCGAGATCACCGGGGAAGGGTCGAGCGTTAGACGCGGCACCAGACCCAGCGAAAAGGACAGGTCGCTTACTGGACCGATCATCGCCGGAGATTCGTCAATCCGAGGTGACGGATGACCATCGACACGGGTTAACCCCACCGTCACGCGCCGGGCGATGTTGGCACTGACGTTGCGGACGTAAAGCGTCATCGGTTGCGGCTCCCGGCACAGCTCATCGTCCGCGCGCAGATCGACCACCAGCTCCGGTTGGGTGGCCCGCCCCAACGCCTCGTTGGCTCGACGGCTCGTCTCGTCTGAGCGGCGAGCCGCGCGGCTCGCCGCGCTGGCTCCGCGCCAGGAGGCAATGGCGGCCAGCGCCGCGACGATCACGGTAGCGAGATCGGTACCGGCCACGTAGGCACGGTAACCGCTCATCACCGCCCGGGTTTCGCTGGTCGCCTCACGCGCCAGCCGCGTCAAGGAGCATTGCCAGCCTCGCGGTCTAGCCCGGCAGTGCAGCGGTTACGGTGGTGGTTGTGGGCGGGACCCGCGCACGCGACGCAAAGCGGATGGACAACCGGTTTCACCTGGTCTCGCTGATGTGAGCACCTAGCGACGCTCCTCGCGCGTATTGTGGCCTGGCGCTTTATCCCGCGCCAGCCGCACGACGCGCTCGCGGAGCGAAGCGGGAGCGACTGCCCGCAACTAGGGCGGTGCGGTTTCGGTCAAGAGCGCTGTCCAATACGGCTTCTGACGCTGGCACCACCGCTGCTCTTGATCGTGACTCACCCTGAACAGGCGACCGTGATCATGGTCTGCGGTTCGCGCAATGACACGGTTGTCACGACAAAGCCACAGGTCACGAACGGTGGTGGACCTAACGCTTCAGCATAAGAACCACACCCTGCTGGTCGAGGGGCCGGAGATCATGATCCGTCCGGTCGGTGTTCGACAGTGGAGTATGCGTGAACGGTTCTGCGCTGAGGAGCTTCAGGCGATGATCGATCTGTACATCTCAGGGTCTAATAGATCGCAGGTTGCCGAGGCGGTTCGGCATCAGCGTGTCCAGCGTAAAACAAGTGCTAGGCGACCACGGCATCCGCAAACGGGCAGCTGCCACGCGGTTGTGACCAAGCATGCGAGTGAATGATGATCTTTGTAAGATCACCACCGCCACGATCACACTGGGATGACAGCCCCCACCGGGCGGAGGAAAAGATTTAGTTCCTCCACGATCAGCCCTGAGATCTCGGCCTGTCCGCTTCATTCATTGTCGTGACAGCAATGCTCAACAAAACGTTTAATCGAGCTGCCAGGCTTGTAATAGACCTGCCGCTCAGCGAGTTCAACCTGTATGCGGTTAAGATTGTCCACCAAACCCGGCAATAGTTCTTCATCTTTTGGTTCTGGCCCTATTGCCACAAGGCATTTACTCGTGATCGGAAGGGCGATACCATGCGAGTCACCGATGGCCATTCGAGTGACCATCGTTCCATCAGGGTTGTATGCAAAAGTGAATGCTGGCGCGTCCGAGATGATCAGTTCTTTGCCTGTGGGAACATGTAGGACCTGAACGGCCGTTTCTTCAAGTGTTGAGCACACTCGATAGAAGCTTCGCTCTAAACTTACTCGCAGAAGTACTCCGGTTTGCTCAAATTCTTGCCACTTTTGAAAAGGCTGACGCAATACGAGCTCAAGGGCTTCCGCCCCTGCTGGCTCCAGGCCATAGCGCCGACGAAATTCCTCCGAGAGCATCGCTTGCTCGTTCTCTAACATCTCTTTACGCAAAGCGCGCACGGTTTCAACAAAGCTGCTCTCGTGTATCCTGCGGAAGTGGGGTGTGCGAACCAGGTGAAGTGCGATGCCCTGCTTGATGGTTTTTATATTTTTTTCATCTCGATGAAGCGCGCCAGTCACTGCTGATTCGATAGCAGCACCTAGCTCATTCTCCACGCCATTCCAAAGTGCCTCAGCCGAACCAGACGCGTACTGAACGAACCCGTCAAACTTGCCGCACGCATCGAGCCCTTTAGGGTGCAACTCCCGACACTGATGCTTATCAAAACGCGCAAGTTGCCACCCCTGTCGCCTCCCCTTAAGCGATGCAAAACCCTTCAATACAACCTTCGAAACAACGTGCTGATTCTTGACCGGCCTAATCTCCTCGGACGCGAGCGCCCGCATCGCAGCAACATAGTCAAAGTCCGGTTCCAACGGAGGAAGCACCCACCTAGCCACCGCAGGAGGATACGCCAATACCTAGCTGATCATGGCCTGTGGTTCGCACACTGACACAGTGGTCACGAGAAACCGCAGGTCACGGCCAGGGGTGGACCTAACGTGTCAGCATACGAACCACACGGTGCTGGTCGAAGGCCCTGAGATCACGGTCCGTCCTGTCGGTACCCGTCGCGTGACGGGTGGTCCTCGATGAACTCCACTACGATCATCGCTGGGTTGACGCCGTGCAAGCTACGGAGCTGGTCTGCAACGTCTACGGCGTGGACTACCTCCCGTGCCGAGCGTTACTCATCGAAGATCGAGGACTACGACCACGCTGCCCTCCGCCTGGCACCGAACCAAGCGCCGGTACTGGACTTGCATGAAACTGATCACCCGAACCCACAGGTACACGATCCACAGTTCAGGCTCACAGGTCGCACCCATCGCGGCATGAGCGGATGTACCGTCCACGGTCAGGTTCAGGTAATTGCCTAGCGGCACTGCGATTCGTACCCGGCTGGGTGGGACGATGTGCTCAGCGCAGTGTCCTGGTCAACGTGCTGAAAGCCAGCCAGATGTAGGTGCGGCAAGTGGCAGCGAGAGATCAGGCTCCCGTGTGGAGGTACGCTGCCCAGAGCCACGGCGCCCCGCCGTAGGCGTGGGCCAGTGCACGGATCGTGTCGTGGAGCGCGTGGGCGCCTCGGGTCGTGTCGATCGAGCCGTCCGGTGCCTTGAGCGCTGCGTAGAAGGCCTCGGCGACCTCGGGGGCAATGACGTCGTGGATCTCCCAGAGGGTGCCGATCACCTGTGGGTAGCCGGCGAGCTGGTAGGCGCCGGTGAGGTGGATGGCTTCGTCGAGGAGCTCGAGCCGGCCGATGGCGGTGGTGCCGCAGGCAGAGAGGTACGCGAGCCGGGCGGTGCCGAGGTGGGTGTGGCGCGCGGTGAGGCGGGCGACGGTCAAGGGGTCGGTGGCGTAGTCGGACAGGAGCAGCTGACTACGTGAGGGATCCGCTGCGTCAGTGACGCCGTGGCACGCGAAATGGGCGATGGCGTGGTGCGGGAGCTCGTCGAGCACGGCGGCGGTGGTGGGGGTGCGGGCGGGCTCGACGAAGTCCTCGCCATGAGGGGAAAGCCGTGTGTCCGGGCGGCAGGGCGTCCAGTGCCGCCCGGCGCAGCCGCAGCGACTGCTCGGCGTCCGTGAACCGGCGGACGGCGTCGAACCGGGTGCTGACCACGGCGGCGAGACGGCTGAGCCGGCGGTGCCGCTCCGGATCGGCCGGGGCGGTCCGGTCGAGTGCCTGCCGCAACACGTCGACGGCTTCGTCGATGTCCGCGGTGTCCTTGACGACCTCGAAGCGGGTGTCCAGCGTCGCGCCGAGCTCGGTGAGCTGCTGGAGGCGGCGCTGGGGGTCGGGTTCCGGTGCCTCCAGCGCCGTACGCCGAACCTGGATCGCCTCGTCGAGGTCTGGGAGCCGGTGGTGCCAGTCGTACCGCGTGCGGAGGGCGGTCCCGAGATTGGACAGGCAGGCGCTGCGTTGCGCGGCGGTGGCGGGCAGATGATCGAGGGCTTGCTGCATCTCGGCGATCGTGAGGTCCAACACTTGCTCGTTCCGGGTGTTCATCGCGTGTTGCAGCGCCGCGCTGCAGAATGCGGCGGCCGAGAGGGCGAGCCTGGGCAGCAGCGGTGCGGGGAATTCCTGATGATCCCGGACCATGAAGGCCGGCACGAACAGGCGGACGGCGTTCGTGTATTCGGTCTCGGCGCGAGCAGCGGGCAACACGGTCGAGCGGTACCAGAACGTCCAGCCGAGAAGCATCGACATGTCATCCTGCTGCGGATGCCCGTCGACGACGCGGGAGAGCAGCGCGATTTCCCCATCCGCCGCCGGGACCAGCAGGGACGACGGGTCACCGGTCTTCCAGGCCTGGGCGAGCCGTGCCTCCAGCCGCTTCATCGCCGCCGTCACATCGTCGTTCATGCGCCGTCAGTCTTCCTTGCCCGGCGGCGGAGGGGGCGGTGGCGGCGGGGCGGTCGTGGTCGGCGGCGCGGGTGCCTTCGGCAGCACGACATGGCCCCGCACGTTATCGGGCGGCAGGGGCTTGCGAGGGCGGTTCTCGGTTTCGGGCACGGCATTCCTCCTGTGACACTGCGTTGGTTCGCGTCACCACAGTGCTTCTATCAGATTTTTCGAGTGAAAGGGTGGGATTCGTGCCCACGACCGTGTTGGGTGTGCTGTTGTTCGTGGTCTTGCTCGCCCCGGGCTTCGCTCATGCGCTGGTCAAGGAACGCCGCAGCCCGCGGCTGGTCTTCTCGGCGTTCCGCGAAACGGTTTCCCTGGTGCTCGTCAGCATCGTCGCGGACATGGTCTGCCTGCTGCTGTTCTTCCTCGTCCAGGCGATCGCGTCGGACATTCTGGACGTGACAGCGTTTCTGCGTGATCCCGGCGGTTACGCCGCGGTGCACTACGTGCGGCTGACGTTGTTGACCGTCGTACTGCTAGGGATCGCCACGGCGGGCGCGGCCGTCGCTGCGGCCAAGCCGGTGCGACGGGTGGCCGGTGCGCTGCGCGGCCGCCCGGCCGTGGGCGAGCACCAGGCCTATCTCTCGGCGTGGTGGCTACTGTTCACGGCCAATCCCGACAGCCGGATCCACGTCGGCTGTCTGCTCGACGACGGCTCGTATGTGGCGGGCATGCTGCGTTCGTTCAACCAGGCGGGTGACGACGTCCAGGACCGCGAGCTGACGCTGACCGGCCCGATCTCCTACCGCGCGCCGGGCGCGCCGCAGACGACCGAGTTGCCGGGCGTGGGCGCGGCGGCGGTGAATGCGCGCCGGCTGCAGCTGATCATGGTCTCCTACCTCACGGAAGACCCGAAAGCGGATGAAAGGCCGAGTACGCCGCCAACGGAATAGGTAGCAGCAGCCCCCTTGGCGGCAGGATGTTCACCGGGATCGAACTCAGCACGGTCACGGCATCCATGAGGCATGCGCTGCTGGTAGCCCGGATCGGGTCGTGACTGTTGCGGAGGCCTACGGGAAGCCGTTGGGCATTGGGGCCCGAGTGCCGTTGGCGATGGAAACAGGACTTCGGCAGGTCAGCGCGGGTCCAAACGGCTCAGTTGAGGTCTGTTCCGGCCCGTTCATCGCAGGGTCCTGCTCCCAAATTGCTCTCCGACCTGACCGCGCAAAGACGTTCGCTCATCGGCATGAGAGCGCGTCTCCGTCGCAGGTGTCGGCACCGCCTGCCCGTGGTCCGAGCGTCTTGACGCTGAGACCCCCGCTGCCCTTGATCGCAGCTCACGCTGACCAGGCGGTGGGCGATCGAGGAAACGTTCCAGACCAGCAAAAACGAGGCCGGCCTCGACCACTACCAGGTCCGCCACTACCAAGCCTGGTACCGACACATCACCCTGGGCATGCTCGTCACCGCCTACCTCGCCATCACCCGCGCCACCGAAGCCAAAAAAGGGGACCCACAGCCAACCACGACGAGCTGATCCCGCTGAGCAGCAACGAGATCCGACGCCTGCTGGCCGCCCTAGCCTTCGCCCCGATATCCAACCTGGCCCGCATCATGACCTGGTCACACTGGCGACGACGACGCCAACACCAAGCCCGCGCCTGCCACTACCGTCGCCGCGGCCACCGACCCCCATAACTGCCGTTGCAGTACTAACGGGGCTCCCGCCCCAGCCCGACAAGGCGTGTGATGGTCGGCTTCCGGCGTCAGCGCAGGCTCACGCAGGGACCTGCGGTCAGAGCGACCGACCGCCGCCACTAGCTACGCCTAGATATGTTGTCCTTGACGCGAATTGCGTAGTTGCAGGTCAGGTGCGCTGTCGTCGCGCTGTGGAGCGAGCATCCCCACGCTACGCCCATCAGATCCGACCCACTAGCACCAAACTTGACTCAATTTTACCGACTTTGTCGGTCCTAGCCTTCTAGCTGCGCCCCAGCCGAGAGAGGGCCTTCTGGCAGCCTCAGGTCCACGAGCGGTAGAGCCTGTGCGGCGCCTCGATGAGCGCGAGCTGTTCATGCGCCTGCATGGCACTGTCGCTGGTCACGGCCGCCCCCGACTCGACACACCAGCCCACGGCATTCTCAAGGGTCATGCGGCCGGTCGGCCAATGCAACTTCAGGTTCGGCGGCCGATGGAGGTGGGGCGTGGTGATCCGGCTGCGACCCTCAGGGTGCCAGTGCATCCGCCACTGATCGATACCGTCTCCGCCGCGCAGCTTGTAGTGGTAGCTGCGCGTAGTCACGCGAAACGGATGGCCGAACTCGTTCTTCGCCGGGTCCGCATCGATGATCTCGAACTCCATCGAGGCGATGAAGCGACCAACAGCGCCAAGATCCACGCCGTCTGCGCCATTCAGCACCCACGAGTAACGCACGCCCTTACGGAACCCGCCCTTCGGGCTGATCATAAGCTTGGCGATCCCATCGAGGACCCTGAGGGAATCCCTCAGTGGATCGAGGAACGCGTCTACTGCCTTCGCTGGCGTCCTTCCGGGCATGCCAGCATTGTGCTTGGCGGGGTCGCCCTACCGGACAAGAGGCATGGCTGCGACGACCTCGGAGAGTCCGTCCACGTCGTCGCGGTCGGTTTCCTGGTACTCACCGGCGTCCCATCGCTGGAGGAACTCGGAGCCGCTGATCCCCAGCTCGCGACGCGCGATGCCGTCGAAGACCTCGCCCGCTGCTTGCTCGCTCATCTGATCAACCTCGACGTCGTAAGCTGTTTGGTCCCTCATGCGCCCCCTTCCGGTGTGCGATGCCATCACACAACACTGTCGCACATACCGACGACAATGGCCGAACACGTGTTCCGATCGGCACAGCGAGCGCGGAGGTCGTCAAGCTCGCTTGGCCAGCTGGCGCAGCTCGGTGAGTACCCGCTGCACGCCGCCGCCAGAGGAGAAGTGGCCAGCGTCGAAGTTTCGGGCGTGCTGCCGGCCGATCTCGATCAACCCGCACTTACGCCGCTGAAGTGCCTCAGGCGGGTCTGTTGCGTAGGCGGGAGCCGGGACGTGGACTTGGCTGGATGAGGCCGTGCCTGAGGGCTCGTCTCAGTTCCCGTCTCATTCACGTCTGTTCACCACGGTCCGGGTTACGCCGGTTTCTGACTGTGACCAGCAGTAGTGCCCCTCGCGACTGCTCCCGTACGTCGCCGCGCAGAGCTTGAAAGCGAGCGTACCGAGAGGTACCGGGGGTTCGAATCCCTCCGCTTCCGCCCTTCTGACCAGCCACGATGGTGATCTGCTGGCCCGCGTGGCTGTTCGCTCCATCCCTCGATGTAGCAGTTATGTAGCAACGGCTCCTCACTCGGCATCCCAATCGATCTTGTCGAGAGCCTCGCGCATCGTGTCGAGGTTGGTGTGCGCGTAGATCCTCATCGTCACGTCCAGGTCCGCGTGCCG
>JBBSGA010000303.1:0-7858 GCA_038254585.1 Chloroflexales bacterium
AAGCGGCGCTCGAGGGCGGGATCCTTCTCGATGTGCTTGCGATACTCGTCGATCGTCGTAGCGCCGATGGCATGGAGCTCGCCGCGCGCGAGCGCAGGCTTGAGCATATTCCCGGCGTCGAGCGAGCCCTCGGCCGAGCCGGCGCCGATGACGGTGTGCAGCTCGTCGATGAACAGAATGATGCGTCCGTTCGCCGCCGTAACGTCGTGCAGCACCTGCTTGAGCCGCTCCTCGAACTGGCCGCGGTACTGCGTGCCTGCTACGAGCGCCGCCATATCGAGTGCGATCAGCTGCTTGTCGGCAAGCGGGCCTGGCACGTCGCCGCGCATGATCCGTTGGGCAAGGCCTTCGACGATCGCGGTCTTGCCGACGCCGGGGGCGCCAATCAGGACCGGGTTATTCTTCGTCCGGCGTGAGAGAACCTGGATCGTGCGCCGCAGCTCCTCGTCGCGGCCGATCACGGGATCGAGCTTCCCGGCGCGTGCCAGGGCGCTGAGGTTGCGGCCGTAGCGCTCAAGTGCCGCAGAAGTGCCTTCGGTATTTGGAATAGGGGCGAAGGAGCCGCTGCGCAGGCCGGTCACGACCTGCTGCAAGCGGCCTTTGACCATATTCAGCGAGCGCAGGATATTTGCGGTGGCGTCGCGGCTGTCCGAGAGCGCGACCAGGAGATGCTCGGTGGACACGTACAGCTCGTTGTTGCGCCTGGCCTCGGCTTCGGCGGCCGCTAGCGCGGCCGCCAGGCGGTCGCTGGTCAGTGGATTGCCGTCGCCCTCGGCCGGCAGACGGGCCAGGGCGGCCTCGACCTGCCGGACCATCGGCAAAGCGAGGCCGAGGCGCGCGACAACCTGGGGTACGACACCGTCAGATTGCTGTAGCAGCGCCAGGAGCAAGTGCTCCGGCTCGATCTCGGCGTGTCGCCGCTCTGCCGCCAGCGCGTGCGCAGCGTCAAGCGCCTCGCGCGCCTTGGCGGTATACAGGTCGTCGCTCATGCCGTTCTCCCCTTATGTCATCATCGTTCAAGTCCAGAACGATTGTACGACCGTCGGGGAAGAAAGGTTGCGAAAGCGCCGCGCAGCGGATCGATAAGATGGCCGTCAGCGAAGTCGTGACGTGGAAGTTGTCGGGGTATCCGTAGGAACCGATGCGGATGTCGTGACTACCGGGGTACGTGCCGCGATCTGCTTTTCCAGGTCGGCAACCTGGCGCTCAAGCTTGCGTGTCTTAAGCGTCGCACCGACACGGCTGCGCAGACCGAGGATCGTCGAGAGGACGATTCCCGCCAGCGTCGATATGAGAATCACGACGTAGACCGGCACGTAGCCGCTCGTGAAGCTCAGGAAGCGAATATTGACCGTCTGCGGATTTTGAACGCCGAAGAGCGCCAGCAGTAACGCCAGCACAATGACGATCACCAATAAGACACGAGTCACACCAGCCTCCTCGGTCGTACGATCCGGCAAGGAGTATAGCAACTAGCATGCTAGCGTCTGGAAAAGGCATCGCGCACGTCCGTCGCCATGCTATACTTGTGGCGGCAGCCGATCCCGGCTGTCCCCAATTTTGCTGTGCTCGAAAGGACCTACCGGATGCCTACGCGCATTATGGTCGTCAACGATACCCAGGAGATCCTTGAGCTTTTCCAGGACTTATTGACAGATGAAGGGTACGAGGTCGTGCTCTACTCGTATGGGATCGAGGATCTCGCAGAGGTCGAACGCGTGAAGCCCGATTTGATCATCCTCGACCATATCATCGGTGGCGAGGCAATCGGCTGGCAGATGCTCCAGAAGCTGAAGATGCAGCGCTCGACGGCCAAAATCCCGGTGATCGTCTGCACGGCTGCCGTAAACGCCGTCCAGGAAATGGAAGGCTACCTGAAGGCCAAGGGGATCGGCTTAGTATTGAAGCCCTTTGACATCGAGGATCTGCTGATCGCGGTCAAGCGAGCGCTCGAGACCGGGCACGGGGTCGGTCTGCCGCGGAAAGCCGACGGAACAGACGACGACGAGAGCGGCTAGCAGGGGCCCGCGCGCCGTCCGCTCCCGGCTGCTCTACCTCTATGCGTTTGCCGCGCCATAGCCCATCTCGCGCAGCGCCTGCTCGGCTTCCGCGCGCTCAAGCCACGACAGCTTGCGACCACCTCCATAATAGATGCACGACTCGTGGCCCTTGCCAAGCAGCATAACGATATCTCCCGGCCGGGCGCGCTCGAAGGCTGCACGGATAGCGGTCGCACGGTCGGCGATCTTCAGGTAGCCCTTGCCTTCACGCTTACCCGCCTCGCGCGCCCCCGCGGCGATCTCCTCGAGGATCGCCTCCGGATCTTCGTCGCGCGGATCTTCATCCGTAATCACCAGGAGCTCGCAGTATTCCGCGGCGATACGGCCCTGAATCGGGCGCTTCTGCCGGTCGCGCTCCCCCGCCGAGCCGAAGACGGCGATCAGCTGTCCGGACGAAAGCGGACGGAGCATCGCCATGACCTTGTCGAACGAGTCCGGATTATGGGCGTAGTCGACGATCACGGTGAAGGGCTGGCCCAGGTCGACGCGCTCCATACGGCCCGTGACCCCGGCTACATTCGCAAGGGCCTCGGCGCAGGCCGCGGGCGATATGCCCTCGGCCAAGCCGACGGCAAGCGCGGCCAGGGAGTTCAGGACGTTGAAGAGGCCGGGAAGCCGCAGTCGGATCTCGATATCTCCCCACGGCGACACGGCAGTATAGCTCGTCCCATCACGCGTGGGCACGATATCGATGGCGCGCAGCGTGGCGGTCGAGCTGTCGATCCCATAGGTCAGACGCTCGACGGACGGGCCCGCGGCCTCCAGGTAGAGCCCGGCGTGGGGATCGTCCAGGTTGACGACGGCGATCTTGCGCTGCTTGTGCGGGCCGTCTGCCGGTTTCCGCGCGCTAAGCATCTCGAAGAGGCGCGCTTTGTCGCGCCGGTATTGCTCGATTGTACCGTGGTAGTCGAGATGCTCGTGGGTAACGTTGGTGAAAACGGCGACGTCAAACCGGCAATCGCCCAGCCGGTTCCAGCGGGCGGAAAGCCCGTGCGAGGAAGCCTCGACGACGGCGTAATCGCAGCCGGCTGCAACCATCTCGCGCAGCATCGCCTGGACCTCGAGCGCCTCGGGGGTCGTCTGGCGCGTCGTGTTTTCCCACCAGCGCGACCCGATTTTGAAATCCGCGGTAGTCATCAGGCCGCTCCGGTGCTCCTGCGCGTCGAGGATGTGGGCGCAGAGAGTAGAGGCCGTCGTCTTGCCCTTCGTACCGGTCACGCCGACGACACGCAGCTCGGCGCCAGGGTCGCCGTAGAAAGCCGCGGCGAGCGGCGACAGGGCGACGCGGGAGCTCGGCACCTGAACAAGGGCCGGTCCTTCGATAGCCGCGACGGCAGCAGGCTCCTGATAGACGACTACCGACGCGCCGCGCTCTACCGCCTGGGGAATGAAGCGGTGGCCGTCGACGTGAGCCCCCTGTATCGCGACGAAGACATGGCCGGGCTCGACAGCGCGCGAGTCATAGCTCACGCCGGTGATGCGGCGGCCCCCCACATCGCTGGCCGCACTCGCGGGGGCGCGTATAGCCTCAAGCAGAGCATCCAGTGTGATAGTATGTGCAGTCTTTGCCACGCACTCGAACCCCTTATTCCCCACGGCGGCGCTTCTGCCAAAGCCAGTATGCCGGAGCGAGATAGACCTGGTCGTAGGCCGGAAGATAGCGAACGATGCGGCCGCCCCATCCTTTTTTGAAACGGTACGCACCGTAGAGCGGGTGGCCTTCCAACTCCTTCTCGGCGGACTCCCGCTCGGCGTCCGTTACGACGAGGAGCTTCGCGGCAGCGTCGGGAACACCCCAGAAATCGTAGAGCACGCAGCCTCGCTCGCGGGCCCAGCGTATCGCAGCCCACTGCAGCAGGTGGTTGGCGCCGCTCTTCAGCCCGGCAGCGGTCGCTCCGCTATACATGTACTGCGCTTCACGTCCCGACGCAAAGACGAGAAAGGCTGCGACATCGGCGCCTGAAGCATCGGCGGCAATCAGCAGGCGCGCCGCGTCGCCGGCGCGCTCGTAGGCGCGCCGATAATAGTCGCGACTGTGGATACCGAAGTCGGCGCGTGCCGAGGTCGCCTCCATGATCGCATAGAAGGAGTCGAGGTCCGCGGCGCCCGCACCGCTACGAACCGAGACACCGGTCCTCTCGGCACGCCGGACATCGGCACGGTGGCCCTTGGAAAAGGCCGCGAAGAGCCGCTCGGGCTCCGGCGCCAGATCGAGGTGGATCGAGGTCCGGGGCTGCAGCGGATCGGCGACGCGGAAACCGGCGACCTGTAGCCACGAGTGGAGGCAGTTCGCCTCGGCGTCGCCCTCCAGAACATTCGGCTCGAGGCGCAGGAATGCGGCGCGGCTGCTCCGTGCAATGCGGCGTAGGGCAGCACAGAGTGCGCCGTCCACGCCTGGCTCGCCGGCAAAGAAAGGGCCGCGCGGCACGTAGCAGACCGAGAGGCCCATGAAGCGGCGGAGCAGGATCTGGGCACCGGCGCGTGGGGTACCGGTGCGATCGACGATCGCCAAGCGCAGCGGACGCCAGCCGAATTCGCTTTTCAGCTCACCCCAGGCCCAGCTTTGCAAGAGATGGCCGCGTGGATTGCCGCGGACCAAAGCATCCCAGTCCGCGGCATTCGTGTACTCGACAGCCGCGCAGGTCATACGCCGCGGCGGCCGGCCCTCTGCCGGTGAATAGACCTAGACGATCCGAGATGGGTCGACATCGAACTCGAGCTCGCTCAAGGCTTCCTGCGCGGCCGCCTGGCGACCAGGCTCATTCGACTGGCCCATCCGGTGCAGCAGACGCCGGGCGGCATCGCCGCCGATCTGGCCAAGCGCCCAAAGCGCGGCACGGTAGATCTCGGGATCGTCGCCCTCTGCGAGGGGCAGGAGCTGTTCGACGAGCGGCACGGCCTCGTGGCCCCACTCACCGCTGGCATGTGCTGCTTCATAGCGCATGGCCGGCTCTGTACTCCGGAGCTCGGCCCGAATAACGGGGAGCCAGCGTGCGTCCAGCGAATGGCCGATCGCCGCCACGGCACTGGCTTTCAGACGAGCATCACCGCTAGCATAGGCCGCAGCAATCAGCTCGTCGACGTCCGGCCCACTGAAGTAGCCGGCGCCCTCCAGGGCGCGTCTTCGAACGTCGACGCTATCGTCGAGATCTCGGGTGACCCCTACCAAGGCGCCGCGCAGACGCGCGGCATCACCCTCACGCAGCTCATTCAGCGTCGCGTGATAGGCGAAACGGCCAAGCGCCACCGCCGTGGCTGCCCGCACCCCATCATCCGGGTCTTCAGCCAGCATGCGCAGGAGCTGGCGCATCGTCCGGGGTCGATCGTCCTCCCACAGGCCCTCTACCGCCGCTTCGCGAACGTCCGGGTCGCCGTCCCCGAGACAAGCCGTAAAGACATCCCGAAAATCGACGTCGACATTATCCTCGGCAAGCTCGACCATCGCACGCACGATCTCGCGCCGGCGGTCGAGATCGATCGCCTGCCACGCCTCTAGAAACGGCGCCTCGAACTCCCGTCCAATGTCCGACAGTCCACGCAGCTCACGATAAACGAGGCGGCGGCGCGAATCCCCGACGATACGCAGTGTGTCGTGAAACTCGCCGCCCGCCCGTTCTTCGTTTGAAGCTCGGTTACTCATCGTCCTCATCGTAGGCGAGGATGGCATCGTCCTCCTCATCCTCGGTACCGGCAGTGGTTTCCTCCGGCGCCGGCTTGTAGTACCAGGCCCCAACGGTGGTCTCATCGGCGTAGAAGGCCGGATCATTGCCGAGCAGGTGCATGAGATAGGCCCGCGAAACCGGGCGCAGCACATTGACGGCAAGGTGGAGCTCGTCGAAGGTGATCCAATACAATGGCTCTTCCTTCGAGCCAAGCTGCTCGCCCACGGTTTCAAAGACGTGCATCAGAACGACGTCCACCTTCTTGCGGTCGTTCATCGGCAGCGCCTTCAGGTTACGTAGCTTGTTGTACCGCGCCTGGCTCGGCAAAAGGCTATCGTTCACAGCTGCGTAGTAGGTGACCGGCATGAAGACGAAGCGGTTACGCTTCTCGTCGAGATGCAGTAGCTTCGCCTCCGCCGCGGGCGCCTCGTCATAAGCGATAGTAAAGACGTTGGCATCTTCCGTAGGCACGAGGCTCACTACCACACCCGGCACGAGATACTCGTGGAAGAAGTCTTCCAGGCCCCAGATCCAGCCGCCGCGGGTCCCCGTGGGGAAGCGCACTTCACACAGATAGGTCGAGTAGTGCTGCGCCGACTCGACACGCACGACGGCAGTTCGCTGATCATCGAGGAGCGGCGGTGGCAGGAGGCTCTGGAACGCCGCGTTGAAGGGCAGCACACCGTACTCCCACTCGAAGAAGGTCAGCGTATGGAGGACCAGATTCTCACCGGCAGTGTCGGCCGAGTCATCATAGCCGTCCGGAAGGAAGGCGAAAAGCTGGCCGAGGTCGCTTGCTTTGACACGCTTGCCGCCAATCGCCGGAAGCCCCTTGGCGGACCAAAGATTCGCACCGGTCATGCCGACGAACTCGAAATCACGCTCGCGGGCGAGCCGATAGTCGAGCGAGAACCGGCCCATCTCAAAATCGGCATCAGTTGGGCGCCGGCGGTAGAGATCCGTCAAGATCGTGGCATCGGAGAGCGGCTCACCTTGCTCGACGATAAAGTCGCGGATGCGGCGCATATCGTTCTTACCGTAGTTGATCAGGGCCTCGGAGGGATAATAGGATTCGCCGAAGCTGACGAGGCGGCGAAGCGGATCGTCGTCCAGCGCCGCGCGAACCTCGGCCTGCAGTGCCGCGCCATGCTGTGCGAGCAGCTCCTCGAACGGGAGCGCCAGATCGACGGTCGTACCATCGCTCAGCATGATCGCGGTGCTTGGGGCAGCCGGGATGATCGGCTGTGCCGGCTCGGCTTGAACAGGTACGGGCGCGGGCTCGACCGGGGACTGGACCATGGGAACGCTCGGCACTTCTACAGGTGTAGCCGGCTCGCTGGAGATGCCGCGCCAGTACGACGAAATCAGGACGGGCTCAGGTGCCGGGATCGACGGGCGAACCGTCGTGACGATGTTATCGATGTCGTCGACGGCGAGCGGCCGCTCGGGCTCGTAGAGACGCTGGCGGAAGGTATGGAGAAGGTCGGCAGGGCGCGCCACAGATGTGCCGGCACGGGAAGTAGCAATAATCACATCGCCGTCGACCTCTTGCCGGCCGAAGATCTCGGGGTTCTTCCGGATCACGGCGTCGATACGTGCACGGAGATCGCCTGGCACCCCTCCCTCGTGCTCGGCCATATAGATTGCGAGGTTAGTGAGTGATTGACGGATCAAGGCATCGCGGGCATAGAGCGCACCGTACGAGCGGGTCATCAGCTCGAAGACCTGCTGCGCAAGTTCCTGCTCCGCCGTACTTCCCTGAAAAGCTGGCGCAGTCGCCTGGGCCATTAGGAACCCTCCTCGACGCGAACGAGACCGCGCAGAATCATGATGTAGCGCTCAGTCAACGTTTCAAGAGTCTGGGGCTGGCCGGTATGGCGTAGCCACTGGATGAGATCCTCCAGCCCCGTCTCACCAATCCGAATATTTCGAGCATCCATATCGTGCTTGCTTCGCTCCTCGTAGCCCCTAAGGGGTCCCCGCCAACGTCGGAAAGCGCAAAGGAAACCAGACGCCAGGCGGCTGCTATCCTTTGCGCTCTGCAACGCCGTGTAGTATATCACACGCACGGCGTTGCTGGCAAACTTCCGAGCGGGAGCGGGTGTGTCTCATCTTTTTGCGGGTTAGGCAGTCACC
>JBBSGA010000304.1:0-7839 GCA_038254585.1 Chloroflexales bacterium
CCCGGTACGAGATCGTCTGGTCATCACGACACCGCCAGCAACTCACGTGGAAGCTCCACACCCCGCCGGGCCTGGAGGTAGTCGCAGAGCCGCGCGATCAGCTCCTGCTCGGCCGCCGGCAACGTCTCGACCACATCGGCGATCTGTTCGGTGCGCGCGCTCCAGCGCCGGTGCTCCGTTGTCTCGCGCTGCAGCGTGGGCGGCGTGAAGAGCGGACCATACATGCCGAGCGTCCGACGGAAATCCTGGAGGGACAAGCCAAAGGCGCCGGCCAGCTTTTCGAGCGTGCGCTGGTGGAGCCCCTGGGACATGCCCCGTTCGAACTCACAGATCGTTGCGACGCGCACGCCGGCCAACGCCGCGAGCTGGTTCATGCTCAGGCGTCGCTCGCGTCGGAGCAGCCCGAGCCGTTGATGGGGCGGCACGCCCGTGGTCGGCGCCGGTGGTAATGGCGGGGTGGATCGACGTTCTCGTGGCATACACACACCTCAATCGCTAAAGATTGGCTTTTCGGAATCGGCCGTCATCGACACAAACGCCGGCAGGGTCGCGGCGATCACATCCTGAATAGGGCGCTGATCGTCCGTCCATGGCGCGAGGGGCTCGAGGTGCGGCTTCACCGCGGCGGGATTGACCACGGCCCCCGGCGCCATACGGACGATCGTTCCGCCGCTCCTCCCGCCCCGACTGCCCCTCGCCAACGCACCGCCGCCGGTGGCTGCGGCAAGCTCGCGCACCGTGCGATCGACATAGGCGGTCACATCGAGCGCCGGCTCGGCCAGCAACAGGCGCGAGAGCCAGGTGATCCGGAGGCGCGCGTCGGGAATCGCGCCGGGATTGGCGATGATGAACGCGCGCTGCGCCAGGCGATGCTCCGCCCTCCGCTCGCGGTACAGCGCGAAGAGGCGCGGCGGTGCCGCCCGCAGCAGCTGGAGGGGCATGCGCTCCCAGGCGCGCGCCTGGGCATCGAGCTTGTCGGCGTCGTGGAGATGCTCCCGGGCATCGTCGGGCCACGCCGTCCGACTCCGGCTCCACGAGTCGCGCTGCTCGGCCGCGCGGGCGAGCTCACCACGCCGCAAGGCATTCGCATACGAGCGGCGCTTGCTGGCTTCCTCGCGCGCCGCCGTCGCCTCCTGCTCATAGGCCATGATGCCGTCGATCCGCTCGTCCATCCAGCGGTGCCAGGGCTCCGTGGCGCCGGCGCGCACGGCCTGCCACTCCTGTCGGGGGGCTCCGGGCAGGGGCAGATCCGTTGGTGAATCGAACAGCGGCATGGCGATCGCCCGAAACGGCGGTGTGCGATGCTCGTTGACCTGCAGCTGCATGTAGATGTCCTGCCGCCTCCGCATGCCCATCAGGTCGGCCTCGTTGAGATACGTGCCCCAGCGCCGGAGGAGGTTGGGCACGTCACCACCCAATGCGCCCAGGCACACCGCGTTGGCCACCGTCGACTCGATCTGCTCACGCAGGTCCGGAGGGATCTGGGCGCTGGCCTGGTAGAGATAGACGTTGCCGACACCCATCGCCCGCATCTTCGAAATCTGTGTGGCGACGGCAGCAGGATCGCTCGACCGCACCGCCTGTTGAAACTCATCGATCAGATTGAGAAAGAAGGCTCGGTTCTCCACCGGCACGTGATCGGCGGCGCGACTGAAGGCTGCCGTGTTCAGAAGCTCCTGGAGCATCAGCGCCGCGAACCCGCCGATCTGGTTGCCGATGACTTCAACCGGCAGCGATGCCAGCACGATGTGGCCCTCGTCCATCGCCACGCGGTAATCCAGCGTGGTTGCCGGCCGGCAGACGACGTTGCGGATCACGGGCTGCATCAGGAAGATGCCCAGGCGCCGCACCAGGGCGTCGACCGAGTTCTTTTGTGCCTCCCCCCGCCTGGGAAAATCGTCGAGCCAGAACTCCCGCACCAGTGGATCGTGCACGTGTGCGTCGACCAGCGACCAGCGCCAGTCCTCGCTGCGCATGAAGCGATGCACTTTCAGGAGATCCGGCGTGCCCACGTCCGGTGCCTCCTCGCTTGCCTCCAGCAGCGCGAGTGTGGCGTTCCGCGCGAACTCCTGCATGCCGGGGCCTTCTGCAAAGGTGGGATCGAAGCGGCTGATCAGCGTCAGCAAGGAGTCGGCGATCATGCCGCGATCCACCGCGCGCGGCTGGTGCAGCGGATTGATCGCGACCGGCCAGGCGGTATCCTGCAGATCGATCAGCAGGGTCTCCGCTTCCCGCCTGCGCGGGATCATGGTGGCGAGGATATCGGCGACCAGATCCGCCTTGAAGTCGGTCACGCACACGCCGGCGCCGATGCGCAGCACTTCGCTGAGGAGGATCTTGGCCAGGTGTGTCTTGCCGGTCCCCATTGGCGCGGAGATCACCATCGCCGTCAGCAGATCACGCAGCAGCATGCCCACCCACGCCCGTGAGCCGTCCGGCTGCTCGGCCTGCGCCAGGCGAATCGGGTAATCACCCCAGGCCGGGACACCATGTGGCAGACGCGGGCGGGGCGTCTCCCAGTCGTGAAGCAGCGCCCACGGCGGCGGCGCTAAGAACGTCGTCGGCTCCCAGGCCACGAGCTCACCGAGGTCGGCGTCGGGCGGTCGCCAGAGCTGCCCGAGCTCGGATGAGCACGCCACGCTGGGCTGCCGCAGGAGGTTATACAGCCCGGGTATGGGTCAGCCTCCGCATCTGCCTTGCGCTCCACCCGAACCGGTCGATCCGATGCCCCATTGTGGAAACCTCCTCTCCTCCTAGACAAATGGAAACAGTGGCATGAGCCGTGGCAATGGCCGGAACGGGGCGCGGACCCGGCCGGCCGGTGGAAGCTGCGTCCCGCGGATCTGTTGCACCGACACCCGGCGCGGCTGCCAGTACTGGCGTGCCCGCCGGTACCGTTTGCGGCTCGTCGTCAGCGTGGCGACAAGGGTGCGGCACTCCTCCATCGCCGCGCTCCTGGTGTGGGCGATCACATGGACCCGCAGGCAGACCCGCGCGTGGGCCTGCTGCGCCTTGAGGCTGATGTCGTCCGTTTCCTGCTTCCAGCGCTCGTCGAACCGGCGCTTGTAGCGCCCCTCCCAACGCCAGCGCTCGACCAGCTGGTTGACGCGCTGCGCCCAGGCGTCCGGGGCGGGAGTCGCGATCACCGAGATGCCGCTCGCCACAATGGCCCGCGGTGGGCGGAGGGCCGCGACCAGGCTGCGCTGGGTGAGCGCGTCGTCGAGCAACGGGTAATAGTCGCGCCCCGCGAGGATCAACACCGCGCTGGCGTACCAGCGCGTTCCGGTGTCCTCGCGCTCCTCATCCTGCTGAAGGAGCGCCGCCCTCAGCGGGTCAGGAGCATCGACGAGGCGGGCCTGCGGACGATCGGCGGTGAGGAGGCGCCGGACGACGTCGCGCTGGGTGCGCACATGGTCGGGGAGCCAGATGCCCCACGCGACGCGTCCGCCCGCATTGCCCCAGAGCTCCGCCGCGAGGTAGGACGGCATGCCACGCTGCCTGTTGAGCTGCAGCGTCGCGATCAGCCGGTCCCAGAGCAGGGACGAGGCTTCAGGGTTCGCCCGAGCCTGCTGCCGTTGCTGCGACCGTGGAATCACCAGCGTCAGGTACTGACCATCGAGCCGCCGGAGGCGCCAGTACCAGCGGGTCCAGACAAACGCCGTCCAGACCGCTCCCAGAAACGTGACACCTAAGAAGAAGATGACGCCATACGTGAAGCCCTGGCGGATCATGCTCAGCGGATGCAGATGTGTCCGCACAAAGCTTTCCCACTGGGCATTGTGCCGCGTCAGCCACCACGCGACCGGCGGTCCCCAGAGCCCGATCACAACGACCACAAAGCCGAAGCACGCCACAAACCAGCGGTCCCAATCGGGGTGGGGCGGCTTCGCGCCGCGTTTCTCGCTGTCCCAAAACAGCCCGTGCGGCTTGCTCATGCCACCACCTCGCTCTCCGTCACCGCGGGCACGCTGCCGTGTGCTTCCTGCGGCGACACGCCGGTGACAGCGTGATCTGCCCCTGCCGGTCGCGCATCAAGCAGCGCCGTCGGATCGTGCTCCTGATCCGCCGACGTCGGGGTGTACCAGGGGCCGGGCGGCAGCTTCCCGGTCCGAACCGCTTCCTCAACCGTCAGCAGCTCGTACCAGCCGTCTCGTACCTCACGTCGAATGAGCCCGTGGAGGCGTAATGCTTTGACCAGCTGCAGGGTATGGGCTTTCGAGGGGAGACGGAGGGCACCCTTGAAGCGGGTCATCGGGATACCTCGTTCATCCTGGCCGAGCTGCTCCGCCCAGCGCAGGGCCATCACCAGCAGCCACGGATCGACAACAAGGTTGCCCGCGCTGTCCTCGCGCGGCGTGTACACCGTCTGTTCGGGTGTGGGCACCGCGCCGGGGAGCCTCGGCAGGGGCGACGCCGGCGTTGGAGGACGATGCGAACTGGCCTCCTGCTGGGGCTGGACGGTGGCTCGTGATTGCACTGGCGCAGGAAGCATGTGAGGTGCCTGGGCGGGCTGCGCTCCCCCTCCCTGTGCCCCTTCCGTCGGAGACAGTGCCGTGCTCAGATCGCCTTGAGTTGCAGCGTGTTTGGTCGTGCGCCTATCAACCGGGAAGCTGTACACGCGGCTACGTCGCTGCCGGTGCAGGGCCTGCGCGGACATGGTCCCTTCCGTTGGCCCTGACTCGGCCGCTCCTGACTCGCGCTCGTCCGTTCTCCCGGATTGAGAACCGTCGACCGGCACTGCCGTGTCCGGTCCAGCCTCCACGTCATCGCAAGCCGCTTCAGTAGGTCGGCCTCCGAGCGCGGCCTGGAGCGCAGACGGAACTGCCCAGAAGCCGTCGAGCAATGGCAGCGGCGCCCTGTGCTGGCTCCCGTGGTGGGGCAATGCGGACCACGACTGCTGCGGATCACGCCAGGGGAGGCGCAAGACGGTCGGCTTGGCCCACGCCCATCTGCCTTCCGGAACCTGCCACCGTGCGACCCGCTGCCGCACCTCCACGAGCGGGCAGCGATGCTGAATCGCTGCCGGGATTGCCCCAGGGCTGGGCACGACCAGGAGCACGGAGATCGGGCGATACAGCGCGGCGCGCAAGAACGGCAGCATCGCCCCTTCCGCGGCAGCAGCATCCTCGACCGCCAGCACGACCACCGTCAGTTGCTCCTGGTCCGGGAGGCTGCCGATCGCCCCGAGGAGCTCAGACGGGCTGTAGCCGTCGGCGGTCGGCAAGCGGCCCGGCAGGTCGATCAGAGCAGTGGCAAGCGTGCCTTGCTCCGTCTGGTCAAGCACGCCAATCCGTAGCCCGTGGCTCTCCACCGCTGGCGCGAACATCCCCAGGATGACGCCGGCCTCGATCGGGCCACTGAGCACCAGATGGTGCGTTGCACTCAGGGGTCTCCAGCGGCGGTGTCCGTTGGGCCTGACACCCACAAACAGCAATGGTGGCGTGGCGGCATGGGGACGCGCCTGCGATGGATCAAGCGCCAGCGTCCCGGTCTCACTGTCGCGCACCTCCAGCGGCGTGCCCGGCGCCCGCAGTGCCTCGAACACGGGACGCGGATGAGCCCCGGCGACCGTGGTCGCGGCCACCTGCGCTGTCCAGCCTGCTTCGTCGAGATCGAGCATTTCGATCCGCGCCCCTGCCGCATGCAGATGGTGCACGATCGTCGCGGCGTTGCCGTAACCCGCCGCTTCCTCCATGGCGCCGGTCGACGCGGACCGTGCTGGAGGACTCATCAGCCAGTGCGTGGCGGCCGCGACCGGCGTGAGCAGATAGGGGTCGTGGGGCCAGGAGCCTTCCCAAAGGCGGAGCACTGGCGTGAACTGCTTCCGGAGCCAGGGGAGCAGCCAGGAGACGGCGAAGCCCCGCCAACCAACGGCATCGAGTCGCAGGAGCGGATCGTCCGCGCCATCCCCGACCTCCATCACCACACTGGATCGCAGTCCGTGTCCTGTCCTGCCTCGTCCACGCCAGTGCAACCGGAGCCGTGCATACTGCCATCCCTGGAGTACGCTCGCGTCCAGCGGCTGTGCATGCACACTGGGCCAGCCGATCACCATGCGGGTGTAGGGGCGCTCGACCAATCCCCGCCGGACGAGCGTCAGCTGGCTCTCGGCGTAGCCGACACTGAGCACGCGTCGCAGGAGATCGACGCGGCAGCCTGGCACGCAGCGGTCGATCGCACAGCCCGCGCAACCAACCTGGATGAGGTACGCGGATTGCTCCCGGTCGATCTGTTGGAGCACCGTTGTCAGACCAGTCGGAGTGTACTGGAGGTGCTGCCGTAGCGCGGCTGCGAACGTGCTGGCGTTGTCGAACGTATCAGCGCCCGCGTACTGCAATTTCCAGAGGCGTGGTGCTGCCATTCCTCCCCCATTAGCTCCCCGCGAATGCCCGCATCTCACGCCCATTCGTCTCGATGTGGGCCACGTAGACATCGTTGCCCAACACCAACACCGCTTCGCCCGGCTGGGCATGCGTGATGCAGGCAATGTGGTCATCCGTCAGGTCGCCGATTGCCGCCCCGATCTCGCGCGCTGGCAGGTCATCGAGGTGGAAGATGGCTTTGCCGGTCGCGTTCTCCCAGATGATGCGCGTCCACTTCTCGCCGAGGAACGTTACCGGATTCTGATCCACCGGCATGACCGCGATGCGATGCTTGCGCGCATACTTCGCCAGCTCGGCCGCCATGCGCGCCACGGACTCCGTCCGCGCCACCAGGTGATACTCGTCGATCAGCAGCAGCGTCGGCCGGCGGCGATCCCGGTGCGGATCGTTCATATAGCGGTTGATCGCGCCGACGCACTGCCCGTAGAAAAAGGCCTGCAGCGTCCTGGGCACCCGTGTTTCCGCGAAGTCGAAGTAGTTGATGTCGCTTCCAAAATCCCAGTCGACGGTTGTCGGCGCGTTGAACGTGGCCTGGAGCGAGCCTGCCAGAAAGAACTGGAGATCGCGCGCCAGCATGTTCGTCTCCACTTCGTTCAGCGCTTCGAGCCGCGCGATCACGTCCCCCAGGATCGGCATCTGGTCGAGCGGGGCGCTCGGGTCCACGCCGGTATACAGGTCGCTCAGCACCCGATCGAGCAGTCCACGTTCGGCGATACTGAAGCGCCGTGGCTGCATCTGGACCTGGCCGGTTGCCGTCGTTCCCGGCTCCCCCAACAACATCGCCAGCTGGTCGATCACATGCTGCACCTGGAGTGCGAGCCAGCCACCTGGTGAGTCGATGGGAAAGACCACGTCCAGGATGTTGACCGCGTTATGCAGTCCCAGGAGATTGCAGCGACAGCCCATCCCGGCCGCCCGCTCCACCCGCAGACCGTTTTCCGCCAGGTCGAGGGCGATCACCTTCCAGCCGTGGAGCGCGGCACGCAGCGTCACCATGTTCAGAAACCATGTTTTGCCGTAGCCCGTCTTGCCCAGCACACACATATGGCCGGCCTGGTTATTGCGGAACGGGTCATGGAACAGGGGCGCGCGGCGCACGGCATCGATACCCCACAGGATGCCATCCGTCCGGCTGGCGCCGTGATAGCCGATCAGCCCGGCACAACAGCCGACGCCGTGGGACAGCATGTTCCAGCGCTTGCGCGGCAGGTCGAGCCGGGCCGTGGGAGCGGGCGACCAGAGGCGGAGCGCCTGGTCCTGAATGCCCGCCACGCGCATCAGGCGCAAGGTGGAACCTAAGCGCTCCAGGACCACCGCGACGTGCTGTTCGAGCACCCGCCGCGTGTCGCCGCTCACCAGCACGGCGATCGTGACCAGGTGAAAGCCTTGCTGCGTCGTCGCATGTAGCACCCGCTGCGCGTCGGCAAACACCTGCTCGACGCGCGTGTCGATCACC